>NZ_JBMAWR010000030.1:0-76574 GCF_048586865.1 Pseudomonas bharatica
GTACCCTGTGGGAGCGGGTTTACCCGCGATTGCGGCGGTGAATTCACTGAAGTAATCGCGGGTGAACCCGCTCCCACAGGGTACGTGGTGCTTCACAACCAGGCGGTTACCGCTCGAAGCCTTTGCCGAAATGCCCCTCCAGCCGCGCCTGCACCAATTCCAGCGCCACCGACAGCAACCAGTAGATCAACGCCGCGGTGGTCAGCATCTCCAGGTACCGATAGCTCGAGCGTCCATACGACTGCGCCAGGAACATCACTTCCCACACACCCATCACCGAGATCAGCGACGAGTCCTTGAGCATCGAGATGAACTGGTTGGCGCCCGGCGGAATGATGGTGCGCATGGCCTGGGGCAGGGTGATGTGCCAGAAGATGGTCGCCGGCTTCATGCCCAGCGCCAGTGCGGCCTGGCGCTGGCCCGGCGCGACGCCGAGGATGCCGGCGCGGAAGATTTCACTGAGGTAGGCGCCGTAGTTCAACGACAGGGCGATGATCCCGGCACTGATCGCGCCCGGTACCAGGCCGATCTGCGGCAGACCGAGGTAGATCAGCAGGATCTGGATCAGCAGCGGCGTCCCGCGGAAGAACGAGGTGTAGAAGCTCGCTACGCCCAGCAGCACCGCGCTGCTCGACAGGCGCGCCAGTGCAGCGGCGAAGCCCAGCGCTACCGAGCAGACCATCGAGCACAGGCAGAGGAACAGGGTCAGCGCCGCCCCTTGGAGGAAGCCGTTCGGCCCGAGCTTGAAGCCCGCCAGGTTTGGAAACTTCTCGACGATGATCGAAAACTTCAGATCAAAACTCAGGAAGAAACCTACGAACACCAGCAGCAGGACCAGCCAGGTCAGGTACAGCCGCGTCCGGAAGCCCGGTAGCGGCAGGCCCGCGCGCGAGGCGGCGGGCTTGGGCGAGGGTTCGTGGGCACTCATTTGCTGATGTCGGCGCCTATCCATTTGTTCGACAGCCTGGCCAGGGTGCCGTCGGCCTTGAGCTGGGCGAAGACTTCGCGGACCTTGGCGTTCCATTCGGCGTCGCCTTTCTCGATGGCGACCGAGTTCGGCTCTTCATACAGCGGCGCACCGGCCAGCTTGAAGCGCTTGTCTTCGTTCAGGCGCGGCTGGGCGGTGACCAGGTTGGTAAGGATGGCATCCAGGCGCACGCCAGCGCCGAGGCCCAGGTCCTGGAAGGCCACGTTGTCGGTGTCGTACGGGGCGATCTGTACCGCATCGAAGGGGTAATCGATCTTCTGGTCCTCGGCACCTTCGATCACCAGGTTCTTGTTCAGGTAGCTTTCGTAGCTGGAGGCGCTGGTCAGGCCGACCTTGAGGCCGTTCAGGTCCTTGGCCGAGTGGATGCGCTCATCCTTGGCGTTGACCACGATCACCGCTGGCGAGGCGTAGTATTCGACCGGGAAATCGAACACCTCGGCGCGAGCCTTGCTCGGGGTCATGGAGCAAATGCAGATGTCATAGCGACCGCTCCAACGGCCGGCGGCGATAACGTCCCACGATGGCGTTTCCAGACGCAGTTTCACGCCCAGCTTTTCGGCCACGGCCTTGGCCACGTCCACGTCGAAGCCATCCAGCTGGTTTTGTTCATTGAGGAAGGAAAACGGTGGATAACTTTCCATCAATACGTTGACCAGTTCCTTGCGGGATTCCACACGGTCCAGGGTGGCGCCGGCGAAGGCTTGGGTGGCAGCGGTCAAGGCCAGCAGGCCCGCGCCCAACAGAGAGGAAAGTTGCATGGGAATCACCGGAAAAGTTGTAAGACAAAACGTATCAGGTATTAAATAGTTATAAGTAGGTGCGCACTAATACGTTTTATTTATATTTATAGAAGCGAGTGTTATATGGGCGAAAAGTCGTTGGTCATTCTTGATGGCGGCATGGGCCGGGAACTGGCGCGCCGCGGTGCGCCGTTCCGCCAGCCGGAGTGGTCGGCGCTCGCATTGAGCGAGGCGCCGGAGGCAGTGGTGGCGGTGCATCGGGCGTATATCGATGCCGGTGCGCAGGTGATCACCAGCAACAGCTACGCGGTGGTGCCTTTCCATATTGGTGAGGAGCGGTTCAAGAACGAGGGCCGCGCCCTGGCCAGTACCGCCGGGCAACTGGCCCGCGCGGCGGCCGATGCCGGACCGCAGAAGGTTCGTGTCGCCGGCTCGCTGCCGCCGCTGTTCGGTTCCTATCGCCCGGATCTTTACCAGCCCGAGCGGGTTGGCGAAGTCCTGACTCCGCTGGTCGAAGGCCTGTCCGAGCACGTCGACCTATGGCTGGCGGAAACCCAGAGCGCCATTGCCGAGGTCCAGGCGATCCGTGCCGGCCTGCCGCAGGACGGCAAGCCGTTCTGGGTCTCGTTCACCTTGCAGGACGAGGATGTGGATAACGTACCGCGCCTGCGTTCCGGCGAGCCGGTCAGCGAAGCGGCCGAAGCCGTGGCGGCACTGGGCGTGCAGACCCTGCTGTTCAACTGCAGCCAACCGGAAGTGATCGGCGATGCCATCGATGCGGCCCTGGCCACCTTCAAGCGCCTGGCTGTGGATATCTCCGTTGGTGCCTATGCCAACGCCTTCCCGCCGCAGCCGAAGGATGCCACTGCCAACGATGGCCTCGACGAGCTTCGTGAAGATCTCGACCCACCGGGCTACCTGCACTGGACGCAGAACTGGCGCCAACGCGGCGCCAGTCTGCTGGGTGGTTGCTGCGGTATCGGCCCGGAGCATATCGAACTCCTGGCCAAGCAGCTGAAGTAAGCCGCTAGGCTTCGGCGCGACAGGCTTCCAGCGTCCTGAGCTGACCCTCGGGGCGCTGGTTGTCGGCGCTCAGCCAGCGTTCATAGGCGGCGGCAATCGCCGGCCATTCGTCATCGGTGATCGAGTACCAGGCCGTATCGCGGTTCTGGTCCTTGACCACCATATGCTTGCGGAACACCCCCTCGTAGGTAAAGCCGAAACGCTCCGCCGCGCGCTTGGAGCGGGCGTTGGCGTTGTTGCATTTCCATTCCAGCCGACGATTGCCCAGCTCGAACGAGAGCTTGCTCAACAGGTACACCGCCTCGGTGCCCTTGGGCGTGCGCTGCATCGCCGCACCGAAGGCAATGTGCCCGACCTCGATACGGCCCTGGGCCGGCACGATGGACATCAGGCTGAGAATGCCCTGCACCTGCCCGCTGGCCAGGTCGATCACGCTGTAGAACAGCGGATCGCGACTGGCGGCATTGCCTTCCAGCCATTGATCGAACGGCGCACGCTCGGTGAAAGGACCATAAGGCAGGTAGTCCCACAGCTTGCCGTCTGACTCACGACCTTGCAGCACCTCCCAGAGATCATCGCCATGCTGGCGCGGATCGAGTTTTTCCAGACGGATAAAGCGGCCGGTCAACGGCTCGGCCTGCGGCTCCCTGGCCGGATGCCAGTTCAGATTGTTGCTCATCGATGCACCTCGGCTTACGGAATCTGCTTGCGGAACTGGATGAAGCCAGGGCGTTCGGCGACCTGCTCGTACAGGGAAATCGCGGTGGCATTGGTTTCGTGTGTCAGCCAGTGGACCTTGGCGCAGCCTGCTTCGGCGGCCTGGGCGTAGACGTGCTCGATCAACTGGCGACCGATGCCCAGGCCGCGCTGCGTGCTCTCTACGTACAGGTCCTGCAGGTAGCAGGCGTTTTCCACGGACCAGTTGGAACGATGGTAGATCCAGTGGACCATGCCCACCGCCTCGCCATCGACCCAGGCCAGGGCGGCATTGGTCGGCTCGGACGGCTCGAGGAAGCGCTGCCAGGTCACGGCGCTGACCGTGTCGGGCAGGGCGGTTTGGTAGAAGCGCAGGTAGGCTTGCCACAACGGGTACCAGGCCTCATGGCTGGCGGCGCTGACCGGGAGAATCTGTACGGTTGGCATGTGACACGTTCCTTCAGGGTTGCTGCATCAGGGCAGCGAGGTGGTTGTCCAGCGGATCGGCGCTGGCGGCCAGGCCGCTGCGCACGCCTTCGCGATCGATGGCCGAGCGGTTCTGGCTGAGTTTGCGGTTGCATTGCAGGCGTTCGATGGGGATGGCGAACCCGACGATGGCCTTGAGCATGCCGTCCAGGTAGTCGGCAGGGGCGTCGTCCACCGACCAGGGACGCTCGCGGCCCTGCTCGTGGCGGTCGCTGAGGCGGCGGACGATCGCCAGCAACGGTTCTGCATCGTGGATAACTTCCGGTATGCCCCAGGCGTGCACGGCGACGTAGTTCCAGGTTGGTACGGTGCGTGGGTCCTGCGCCTTGCTCGGGTAGAAGCCGGGGCTGACATAGGCATCGGCGCCCGGGAACACCACCAGCACCTCGGCACCGCTTTCCAGGTCACGCCACTGCTTGTTGCCGCGGGCCATATGGCCATAGAGCGTGCCTTTCTCGCCCGACTGCGGATCCAGCAGTAGTGGCACATGAGTGGCCAGCAGGCCCTGTTCCCCGTGGGTAATCAATACGGCCAGGCGGGTGTTGCCGATATGGGCGTGCAGGCTTTGCAGGTCGTCGTCTCTGAACGCGCTGGGTGTGTACATGGAGAATTTTTCCTTGGCGAATGGCTTCATCCTAGGCAGGCTATTGGTTCAGTGTAAGAGCCATTTCAGGTCAGTTTTCTGGGTCCAATCGTTATGAACGAGCCGTCCGTTTCCCTGCCTTTCGATCCCTCGGGTATTGTCCTCGACCGCCGCCAGGGCCTGACCCGCCAGCTTTACCAAGCCCTGCGTGCACGGGTGCTGGACGGACGCCTCGGCAGTGGCACGCGCTTGCCGGCGAGCCGGGACATGGCGGCGATCCTCGGTTTGTCGCGCAACAGCGTGGTGCGCGCCTACGACCAGCTCTACGCCGAGGGCTTCATCGAAAGCCGGGTTGGTGATGGCACCTACGTCAGTCAGCTGCCGAAGCTGTCCACGAAAGTATCCACAAAAATGTCCACAGGGTTATCCCGGGGTTTATCAACAGGTTTATCCACATTTCTGCTGGGAAATACTGGCGATTCATCCAGTAAAGTTATCCACAATGCTCCGATTTTTCGCCTCGAAACCCACCATTTGCCTACGCCACGAAGCGGTCCGCCCCGGGCATTTCGCGTTGGCGTACCGGCGTTCGATCTGTTCCCGTTCGAGGTCTGGGCCAAGCTGCAGGCGGGTTTCTGGCGAAATCCGCATGCGCAATCGCTCGGTTACGGCGACCCGGCGGGGGAACCGCTGCTTCGGGAACTCATCGCCGCCTACCTGCGGCGTTCGCGGGGGCTTTCCTGCACGCCTGAACAAATTGTGATCACCACCGGCGCGCAGCAGGCAATCAGCCTTTGTGCACAGCTGCTGTTGGAGCCTGGAGTGGGGGTGGCTGTGGAAAACCCGGGGTACCGGGCTGCCGGGTGTGCCTTCGGGTTGACGGGGGCGACGGTGCACGGTGTTGCGGTGGATAGCGAGGGACTGGATTGCACCGCACTGGCAGCGTTGAAGAACTGCCGGATGGCCTATGTCACGCCGTCTCACCAGTACCCCACCGGGGTGGTCATGAGCCTGGCCCGGCGCCTGGAATTGCTGGCCTGGGCCGAGCGCAGCGATGGCTGGATCGTCGAGGACGACTACGACGGCGAGTACCGCTACAGCGGCGCGCCGTTGGCGCCGCTGGCGGCACTTGATCGCAGCGGGCGGGTGCTGTACGTCGGCACCTTCAGCAAGGTGGCCTTTCCGGCGTTGCGCCTGGGCTACCTGGTATTGCCGAAGCAACTGGTGGAACCGTTCTCCCGCGCCAGGGCGCTGATGGTGCGGCATTCGGAGGCAGGTACGCAGGCGGTGATGGCGCAGTTCATGGCCCAGGGGCATTTCCAGCGGCATATCCGGCGCATGCGTCGGGCGGCCTTGAGCCGCCGCAATGCGTTGATCGCGGGCTGGCCTGTGGATATCTCCGGTGTTGGCGCATTGCCGGAAATGGTTGCTGGGCTGCATGTGAAGGTGGATGTGGATAACCCCGAACGGGAGCGCTGGCTGGTGGAAAAGGCGCTGGAGGCAGGGGTGGAGCTGAATGGGTTGGGGGATTACTGGCTGCCGGGGACTGTGGATAAGACTGCGGGGCTGGTGCTGGGGTTTGCGGCGGTGGGGGAGGCCGGGATTGCCGAGGCTTTGGGCAAGCTTAGGAAGGTGTGGAACGGGTGAAGGTATTTGCTGTTCATTAGGGCCCTATCGCGGGTGAACCCGCTCCCACAAGGTCTGCGGTGCACGCGATCCCTGTGGGAGCGGGTTTACCCGCGATGAGGCCATCAGGTCCCGGCCTTGATCTTGGTCCAGGCCCGGGTCCGAGCCCGTTCCGCATCCCGGCCCAAAGGCTGCAACGTGTACAGCCTGGTCATCGCCTCTGCCGTCGGGTACAGGTTCGGGTTGTTGCGGATCGCCGGCGCCACCAGCTCCGTCGCGTCCTTGTTCGGGTTCGGATACCCGACGAAATCACTGATCGGCGCAATCACCTTCGGTTGCAACAGGTAGTTGATGAACGCATGGGCATCCTCGGGATTGGCCGCGCCCTTCGGAATCGCCAGCATGTCGAACCAGATCGGTGCGCCTTCCTTCGGCAGGCGCATATCCACCACCACGCCGTTCTTCGCCTCGATCGCCCGGTTGGCCGCCTGCGAGAAGCTGCCCGAATAGCCCACCGCCACACAGATATCGCCGTTGGCGATGTCGGCCATGTACTTGGAGGAGTGGAAGTAGGTGATGTACGGGCGGATCTTCAGCATCAGCGCTTCGGCTTTCTTGTAGTCCTCGGGCTTGCTGCTGTTCGGCGACAGGCCCAGGTACTGCAAGGCCAGCGGCATGATTTCCGACGGCGAATCGAGCAGCGCCACGCCGCATTGCTTGAGCTTGGCGATGTTCTCTTCCTTGAAGATCAGGTCCCAGCTGTCCACCGGTGCGTTGTCGCCCAGCGCGGCCTTGACCTTGGCCGGGTTGAAGCCGATCAGCACGGTGCCATACATGTAGGGCACGGCGAACTTGTTGCCCGGGTCGTTGGCTTCGATCAGCTTCATCAAGGCCGCATCCAGGTGCTGCCAGTTCGGCAGCTTGCTGCGATCCAGTGGCTGGAATACCCCGGCTTCGATCTGCTTGGCCAGGAACACGTTGGACGGCACCACCACGTCATACCCGGAGTTGCCGGTAAGCAGCTTGGCTTCCAGGGCCTCGTTGGTGTCGAAGATGTCGTACACCAGCTTGACCTGGCCGTCCTTCTGGAAGTCGGTCAGGGTCTGTGGGGTGATGTAGTCGAACCAGTTGTAGACCCGCAAGGTACGCGGTTCGGCGGCGGCCTGGAGGCTGCCGGCGAGCAGGGAGGTACACAGCAGGGGGGCGAGCAGGCGCTTGAGTCGGGTCATGCTTGGGCTTCCTGTTGACTGCGTTCGAAACCTTCGAGAACGTTCACGGCATTGATGCCGATTTCTTCCACCGCGTAGCCGCCTTCCATCACGAACAGGGTCGGCTTGCCCAGGCGCGCGATGCGCTCGCCCATGGCCAGGTAGTCGGGGCTGTCGAGCTTGAACTGGGAAATCGGGTCGTCCTTGAAGGTGTCGACGCCGAGGGACACGATCACCACGTCCGGGGCGTAGGCATCGATCCGCTCACAGGCCTGGTCGAGGGCGGCGCTCCAGGTGGCCCAGTCGCTGCCGGCGGGCAGCGGGTAGTTGACGTTGTAGCCCTTGCCATCGCCTTCGCCGTGTTCGTCGGCATAGCCGAGGAAGAACGGGAATTCCGCCTGGGGATCGCCGTGGATCGAGGCGAACAACACGTCGCTGCGCGTATAGAAGATTTCCTGGGTGCCGTTGCCATGGTGGTAGTCGACATCGAGGATCGCCACGCGCTGGTGGCCCTGGTCGAGGAAGGCCTGGGCGGCAATGGCGGCATTGTTCAGGTAGCAATAGCCGCCCATCACGTCGCTGGCGGCGTGGTGCCCTGGCGGACGGCAAAGGGCGAAGGCGCTATGGGCACCGGCCTGGATCGCGGCCTGGCCGGTCAGGGCGACCTGCGCTGCGCTGTAGGCGGCCTGCCAGGTGCCGGCGGTGATCGGTGCACCGGCATCGAAGCTGTAGTAGCCAAGTTCGCCCAGCAGGCTGGTGGGTTTGACCGAGCGCAGGGTACGGGCCGGCCAGGTGAACGGCAGCAGGTCGCCGTCGCGCTCCAGTTCGGCCCAGCGCGCCCAGGCGCCTTCGAAGAAATTCAGGTAATCGGCGCTGTGCACCCGCTGCAGCGGGGCGCGGCCGAAATCCGTAGGGCCGCTGATGGGGCCAAGGTTGCGTGCCTTGACCCGCTCAAGGACGTGGTCGGCGCGCGACGGCATTTCGAAGCAGGGCATGAGTTGCCCGTCGATCAGCTCGCAGCGGCCGTGGTGCAGGCGGTGGTCATCGGAATAGATCGTCAGCATTTGTTGTTCTCCGGAGCACTGGCGTTGATTCCCGGATGGTGCGGTGCAAAGCGGTGAGGCTGAACGGTGGAAGTGGCCAAAAGGGGATCGATATGGCCAAGGGTGGCGTCCGGCTTTGTTTCTGTGGTGTCGGCGATCGCCGGCAACGCCGGCTCCCACAGTTCTTGCGGTGCACGCGGTCATTGTGGGAGCTGGCGTTGCCAGCGATGAGGCCGGTTCAGGCCCTGAAATGGCTGGGGGCGACCCCGCTCCAGCGCATGAACGCATGCCGGAAACTCGCTGTTTCACTGAAACCCAGCACCTCGGCGATCCGGTAGATCGGCATCTGCCCTTCACCGAGCAAATGCTTGGCCCGTTCGAAGCGTAGCTCGTCCAGCAGTTGCTGGTAGCTGCTGCCCATCTCGCCGAGGTGGCGGCGCAAGGTGCGCGACGAGCAGTTCATCTGTCGCGCCAGGCCCTCCAGCCCCGGGGGTGCGCCCAGCTGATCGGCGAGCAACTGGCGGATCCGCCCGAGCCAGGCCTGGCGTCCGGTGAATTCCAGGTTCAGCTGCCGGCAACGTTCGCTCATGGTTCCGTGGGTAACCTGGTCTGCCAGCGGCAACGGCTGCTCAAGCCAGTTGCGATCGAACGCGAAGGCGTTGTCCACGGCATCGAAGTGCAGCGGGCAGGTGAAGGTTTGCCCGTACTGCTGGCGATAGTCCGGCTCACCATGGGCGAAACGTGCGGCGAGCAGCGGCAGGGGCTTGCCCAGCAGGTCATCGCAGATCACCTTCAGCGAAACCAGGCAGAACTCTGCATTGAACGCCGCCAGTTCCGGCTCCTCGCGGTAATCGCTGGCGCTGAACCAGACGCGCTCGCCTTCCTCGACCAGGCGCAGGCGGAAAAGTGTTCCCAGCAGCGCGGGGTAGCGCAGCGCCAGGCGCAAAGCGTCACCCAAAGTGGCACTGGACAGCAGGGCATAACCGAGCATGCCGTAGGAAGAAACATGCATGCGCCGCCCGAGTTCCAGGCCGATATCCCGGCGCCGGGCCACCGCATTGGCGCACACCTGCATTTCCTGGCGCGTGGTGATGCGCGAGTCGGCACGGCCAAGGTCGGCGGTGCTGATACCGCTGCCCTGGAGCAGGGCTTCGTCGCGGAAGGTCTGCACGACCAGGGATACCGCGTGCAGCGTGGTCAGGTGGGAGTGCAGCATGCTCGATTACCGGGCTGGTGGACTGTGCGGAAAACGAGCAATTTGCATGCCTTCACACCAGGTCCAGTTCCATCAGGCGGCGCACTTCCTCGAACGGCAGGCCGCTGCCCAGCAACCATTGCAGCTTGCCGAAAGCCGCTTCGCGGGTCAGCCCGCCACCCGATAGCACGCCGGCCTGGCGCAGGCGGCTGCCGGCCGCATAGATATCGAACTCGACACCGCCTTCATGGCATTGGCTGATCGCCACCACCACGAGTTCACGGGAATGGGCCTGTTCGAGAGCGTGGATAAAGTCCTGGTCGTCGCTTGGCCCCGTACCGCTGCCGTAGCATTCCAGAACCAGGCCTTGGGCGCCGCTGTGGATAACTGCACGCAGCAGATCCGCGGAAATCCCCGGGACCAGGGGAAGCACGGCGATATCCACAGGCTGCCGTGGCTGGCGGTAGCTCAATGCGGCGGGCAAGGTGGAAGCGGTAGTGGTCAGGGCATTGCGCTTGAGCGCCACGAACGGGTTTCGCCCATAGCTGCGCACCTTGGTGGTGCGCTGGGGTGGCAGCAACTCGCCATGGAAGAACAGTTGCACGCCGGCCGGCTGTCCATCGGTCAGGGCTTGCAAGGCCCCGGTGAGGTTTTCCCAGGCATCGCTGTCCTGCACGCCGGCCGGCAGCATCGAGCCGGTGAACAGGACCGGCGTTTCCAGCCCGAGCAGCTGGAAGCTCATGGCCGCCGCGCTGTAGGCCAGGGTATCGGTGCCATGGAGGACCAATACGGCATCGCAGCCGCCATCCACGGCATCGATGACGGCATCGCGCAGGCGCAACCAGTAATGAGGCGTCATGTTGGCGCTGTCGATCAATGGCGCCATTTCCCGGAAACGCCAGGGCGCCAGGTCCGTCCTTGTGGATAACGCTTCACGCATGCGCTGCTCGAAACCGGAAGCAGGGGCCAGGCCGTCGGCACTGGCCTGCATGCCGATGGTGCCACCGGTGTACAGCACCATGATGCTGCGGGCGGGACGGGGGGACGCCGGATTCATGCGCCATTCTCCATGGTCGGTCTTGTTCGTAGCCGGGCACGTTACGACATCCGGGGCGTTTCTGTCAGGCATAAAAAAAGGGCCCGGGGTGTAAGCCCTGGGCCCTCAAAGGTGAGAGGTGTCTAGTCCCTCGACCTGGTGAGACGGTTGGTGCGTGGGGTTACGCCTTCAGCGGAACCAGACGCGGAGCGATCATGTTTTCCGGACGCAGGATGTCGTTGAGCATCGCTTCGTCCAGCAGCTGTTCCTCGCGCACCAGTTCCAGCACGCCGCGGCCGGTTTCCAGGGCGACGCGGGCGATACGGGTGGCGTTTTCATAGCCGATGTACGGGTTCAGGGCGGTGACCAGGCCGATCGAGTGTTCGACCAGTTCGCGGCAGCGCTGTTCGTTGGCGGTGATGCCGACGATGCAGTGCTCGCGCAGCATGTCCATGGCGCGCTGCAGCAGGCGGATGGAGTCGAAGATCTTGTAGGCGATCAGCGGTTCCATGACGTTCAGCTGCAGTTGGCCGCCTTCGGCAGCGACGGTCAGGGCCAGGTCGTTGCCCATGATGGCGAAGGCCACCTGGTTCACCGCTTCCGGGATAACCGGGTTGACCTTGCCTGGCATGATCGAGCTGCCTGGCTGGCGCGCCGGCAGGTTGATCTCGTTGATGCCGGTACGCGGGCCGCTGGACAGCAGGCGCAGGTCGTTGCAGATCTTCGACAGCTTGACCGCGGTGCGCTTGAGCATGCCGGAGAACAGGACGAAGGCGCCCATGTCCGAGGTGGCTTCGATCAGGTCGGCAGCCGGAACCAGCGGCTGGCCGCTGATGGTGGCCAGGCGCTGTACCGCCAGGGCCTGGTAGCCCGGGTCGGCGTTGATGCCGGTACCGATGGCGGTACCGCCCAGGTTCACTTCGGTCAGCACTTCCGGCGCCAGGGTGCGCAGGCGGTTCAGGTCTTCGGTCAGCGTCGTGGCGAAGGCACGGAATTCCTGGCCCAGGGTCATAGGTACCGCGTCCTGCAGCTGGGTACGGCCCATCTTCAGTACGTGGTTGAATTCTTCACCCTTGGCCGCGAAGGCCTGGATCAGGCTGTCGAGGCTGGCCAGCAGGGCGTCGTGACCGAGCAGCAGGCCCAGGCGGATCGCGGTCGGGTAGGCGTCGTTGGTCGACTGCGCCATGTTCACGTCGTTGTTCGGGTGCAGGTACTTGTACTCGCCCTTCTGGTGGCCCATGACCTCCAGCGCGATGTTGGCGATCACTTCGTTGGCGTTCATGTTGGTCGAAGTACCAGCACCGCCCTGGATCATGTCCACCACGAACTGCTCGTGGAAGTCGCCACGGATCAGGCGGGCGCAGGCCTCGCTGATGGCGGCGTGCTTGGCATCGCTCAGGTGACCCAGCTCACGGTTGGCGTCGGCAGCGGCCTGCTTGACCATGGCCAGGGCCACGACCAGCTTCGGGTAGTGCGACAGCGGAACACCGGACAGATGGAAGTTGTTGGCAGCACGCAGGGTCTGGATGCCGTAGTAGGCGTCGGCAGGGACTTCCAGGGTGCCAAGCAGGTCTTTTTCAATGCGGAACGATGCAGCAGCGGACATGATGGATATCATCTCGAATTAACCCGGCACATGCCGGAATGGCGCTAATCCTAGGGGCGAGCCCCCTTTTGCGGCCAATGCTGTTGCACGCTAACCTATGCACAAACGGCATAACGTCTCATGTGACGTTTTGTCGAGATCAAGCGTGTTCCAATTTGGTGCATGCTTTCGGAGAGAGTTTCATGAACCTTGAAAGCAAATGGCTGGAAGACTTCAGTGCGCTGGCAGCCACCCGCAGCTTTTCCCAGGCCGCCGAGCGCCGTTTCGTCACCCAGCCGGCGTTCAGCCGGCGGATCCGCAGCCTTGAGGCGGCGCTCGGGCTGACCCTGGTCAACCGCTCGCGCACGCCCATTGAACTCACCGCCGCCGGGCAGTTGTTCCTGGTCACGGCACGTACCGTTGTCGACCAGTTGAGCGAAGTTCTCCGCCATTTGCATCATCTCGAAGGTGGGCAGGGTGAGGTCATCCAGGTTGCTGCCGCGCACTCCCTGGCCCTGGGTTTCTTCCCGCGCTGGATCGCCCAGTTGCGCAACGACGGGCTGAATATCGCCACGCGCCTCGTGGCCACCAACGTCGGCGATGCCGTGCATGCCCTGCGCGAGGGCGGCTGCGACCTGATGCTGGCGTTCTACGATCCGGATGCGGCGCTGCAGATGGATGCGGAGATCTTCCCGTCCCTGCATATGGGCCACACCGAGATGTTGCCGGTGTGCGCCGCCGGGCCCGACGGCAAGCCCTTGTTCGATCTTGAAGGCGAGGGCAGCGTGCCCTTGCTGGCGTACAGCGCCGGCGCGTTTCTCGGCCGCTCGGTGAACCTGCTGCTGCGTCAGCGCAACCTGCGTTTCACCACGGTCTACGAGACGGCCATGGCCGACAGCCTGAAGAGCATGGCCCTGGAAGGCCTTGGGATCGCCTGGGTCCCGCGCTTGTCGGCACGGGCCGAGCTGGAGCGGGGCGAACTGGTGATCTGTGGCGGTCCCCAGTGGCATGTGCCACTGGAGATCCGCCTTTATCGATGTGCCTTGGTACGCAAGGCCAATGTGCGCTTGCTCTGGCGCAAGCTGGAGTCGGGCATGCAGGAGCAGGCAGCGGTCAATTCCCCGAACGCCTGAGGTAGCGGGCGATGTTGGCGCGGTTTTCCTCGGAATAGCGGTAGCAATTGGAGCGCACGTTCAGACGGGTGGGGAACATGTAGGTTTCGCAGAACCAACCGTTGAAATTGACTTCGGCCGCCTCGTGGGTGGCGCTGAGCGTATGGCCCAGCTCGTGGCCAGGGGTGGCATAGGAGTGTATCGAAGCGATCGCGGCGTGGCCGGTCTGGTGGGCCAGGCCCAGGGTTTCGTTGCCGGGATCCAGCGGCAGGCGGGTCAGCAGCAGGTACTTGTTGTGCAGGACGCCGCCTGGCGCGTTCTGTTGCCGGCGCCATGTCCAGGCGGCATCCGACCAGGCCGCGAGGGACTGGGAGGGATCGTCGGCGTGATAGTCGAGGTCGGTCAGGCCGGGAACGTTGCGCTGAAAGCGGATTTGCACGGGCAGATCGGTGATTTCGCGCATCTCTGCCAGCCAGGGGTCGAAATAGTCCAGCCGGAGCTGTTCGTTGGAAATGTCCACCAGTTCATCGTGGGGAAACACCCAGACGGTCAACGCGCTGTCGGCATTGACGAAGGCGGCGTGGTACAGGGCGGCGAAGGCCAGGGGCAGGGTGGTACGTATTCGTTTGCGCATAAGGATATCCTTGGCAATTGGGGTAGTGCGCCTCGACAGTAGTCCCCAAGGCTGGTGCCCGAGCATCTGGAAGCCTCTCAGCGGGCCATCGCCCGACCTTACCAACGGGGCTGGGCGGCTTTGCCCCGACTGCGCTATAATCCCGCGCCTTCGGCCGACCCGGTCGATTCAGAATCCGTATGACGAGCCACGCCGGTCTTCCCGCGTGGCTCGTTGCTTTTGGCGCGTCACAAGACGCTTGCAGGAGAGGCTCGACGATGAGTGCACTGGTTGGCGTGATCATGGGCTCCAAGTCCGATTGGTCCACCCTTAGCCACACCGCCGATATGCTGGAAAAACTCGGCATTCCCTACGAAGTGAAGGTGGTTTCCGCCCACCGCACCCCGGACTTGCTGTTCCAGTACGCCGAAGAGGCGGAAGGTCGCGGGATCGAAGTGATCATCGCCGGAGCCGGTGGCGCTGCCCACCTGCCGGGCATGTGCGCGGCCAAGACCCACCTGCCGGTGCTGGGCGTGCCGGTGCAGTCGTCGATGCTGTCCGGTGTCGACTCGCTGCTGTCCATCGTGCAGATGCCCGCCGGCATCCCGGTCGCCACCCTGGCGATCGGCAAGGCCGGTGCGATCAACGCGGCATTGCTCTCGGCGAGCATCCTCGGTGCCAAGCATCCGCAATTCCACACTGTGCTGAAGCAGTTCCGCGCAGAACAGACAGACAGCGTTCTGGACAATCCAGACCCGCGCCAGGCCTGAGGTCGCTGCCATGAAGATCGGTGTAATCGGTGGCGGCCAGCTCGGCCGCATGCTGGCCCTGGCGGGCACTCCGCTGGGCATGAACTTCGCCTTCCTCGACCCCGCACCGGACGCCTGCGCCGCGCCGCTGGGCGAGCACCTGCGTGCCGACTACGGCGACCAGGACCACCTGCGCCAGCTGGCCGATGAAGTCGATCTGGTGACCTTCGAGTTCGAAAGCGTGCCGGCGGAAACGGTCGCCTTCCTCTCGCAGTTCGTCCCGGTCTACCCGAGTGCCGAAGCCCTGCGCATCGCCCGTGACCGCTGGTTCGAAAAGAGCATGTTCAAGGACCTGGGCATTCCGACCCCGGCCTTCGCCGATATCCAGTCGCAAGCCGACCTGGACGCCGCCGTGGCCAGCATCGGCCTGCCGGCCGTGCTGAAAACCCGCACCCTGGGCTACGACGGCAAGGGCCAGAAGGTCCTGCGCAGCGCCGCCGATGTGGTCGGCACTTTCGCTGAGCTGGGCAGCGTGCCTTGCCTGCTGGAAGGCTTCGTGCCGTTCACCGGTGAAGTCTCGCTGGTCGCCGTACGTGCCCGCGATGGCGAAACCCGCTTCTACCCGCTGGTGCACAACACCCACGAGAGCGGCATCCTGCGCCTGTCGATCGCCAGCAGCGAGCACCCGTTGCAGGCGCTGGCCGAGGACTACGCCGGTCGCGTGCTGGAGAAGCTGGACTACGTCGGCGTGCTGGCCTTCGAGTTCTTCGAGGTCGATGGCGGCCTGAAGGCCAACGAGATCGCTCCACGGGTGCACAACTCCGGGCACTGGACCATCGAAGGCGCCGAGTGCAGCCAGTTCGAGAACCACCTGCGCGCCGTGGCCGGCCTGCCGCTGGGCTCGACCGCCAAGGTCGGCGAAAGCGCCATGCTCAACTTCATCGGTGAAGTGCCGGCGGTGGACAAGGTCGTCGCTATCGACGATTGCCACCTGCATCACTACGGCAAGGCCTTCAAGGCCGGGCGCAAGGTCGGTCATGCCACCCTGCGCTGCGCCGACATGACCACGCTGGAACAGAAGATCCAGCAGGTCGAAGCCCTGATCACGGGTTGAACCTCCCCGACCGGCAGCCCTCTGATGGCAGGACACCGAAGCGCTGACTAGGCTTTTGGTGGTGGACTCACTCAGAGGGATTGCCATGGGAATCATCGGAACCATCTTCATCGGCCTGATCGTCGGACTCGTCGCGCGCTTCCTCAAGCCCGGCGACGACAGCATGGGCTGGATCATGACCATTCTGCTCGGCATCGGCGGCTCGCTCGCGGCGACCTACGGTGGCCAGGCCCTGGGCATCTACCAGGCGGGTGAGGCGGCCGGTTTCATCGGCGCGGTGGTGGGCGCGATCATCCTGCTGGTGATCTACGGCCTGATCAAAAGAAACTGATTGCGGGATAGAATGCTCGGCAACTTTTCCTACGGTTGCCGAGCTTTTTCATGCGCGCGCTTTTCCTGATCCCACTGCTGTTGTGCAGCACCCTTGCCCGGGCCGAACTGCCTGAAACCGACTGGCTGGACCTGATGCCCAGGTCGGACCAGAAAGCCCTGGAAGAAATGCCCGAGATCGACCACAACTCGCCCGAGGCCCAGGGCACCTTCACCGCCAAGGGCGGCCTGAAGCAGAGCAAGGGGCTGCCGGCGGTGATGTACTCGACCAAGACCGTGCCCGGCATGAACGGCAAGTCCATCCGTCTGGGTGGCTATCCGGTACCGCTGGAGGCCGATGCCAAGGGCAACAGCACCCTGTTCTTCCTCGTGCCTTACCCGGGCGCCTGCATCCACGTGCCGCCGCCGCCGCCGAACCAGCTGGTGCTGGTGCGTTATCCGAAAGGTGTGAAGCTGGCGGATATCTACACGCCGCTGTGGGTCAGCGGGACCTTGAAGGTCGAGAAGGTCAGCAATGACCTGGCGGATGCGGCCTATGCGATGGATGCGGCGAAGGTGCGGGTTGTGGAGGATGCGGACCTGTAGTGCTGAAGCACGACCTTGTATGTCCGGTCGGGCCAATCGCTGGCAATGCCAGCTCCCACAACTTGCGCGTCGGGCACAAATTCTGCGGCAGGCTCAGCACCCTGTGGGAGCCGGCGTTGCCGGCGATGAGGCAATCAGCAACAGCACAGGTTCAGAGGGGTTCGCTGGAGAGCGTCAGGCCGAGGGTATGACTCGCGCCCGGCGCCAGCTCGACGATGTCATCCCACACATTTGCCGTTTCGATGCACAGCATGCGCTGCCAGCCGTCGTCGGCCATGTCCGGCAGTTGCGCGGCGCGTTCGGTCCAGGGGTTCCAGATCACCGCCGAGCGCGAGCCGCTGCTGCTGATGCGGATACGTCGCTCCCACGCGGGATCGATGATGCTCAGTTCCGCAGGCGTATCCAGGTAGATACGGTCGGTTTCGCCGCTGAACGCCAGGTCCGTCTGCTGGGTACGCTGTTCCCAGTCGGCGAGCGTCTCGATGTAATCCCGGCCTTTCACCCCTTCCACCCGCACCGAGCGCACGTCGCTGACCGCGAAGTAGCTGTGCAGCGCCTGGCTGAGGGTGACTTTTTCATCGCCCAGGTTGCGACTGGTGAGGTTGAAGGCCAGGTGCGCGCCCAGGCGGATCTCGAGGGTCAGTTCGACCTTGTGCGGCCAGCCGGCCAATGCGCCCTGGGTTTCAGGCAGCCCGAACGACAGTTGCACCTCGTCGCCAGTGCTGTCGATGCCGAGCAACTGCCAGTCGCGCCCGCGCACCAGCCCGTGGGCCGGGGCGTCACTGCCCTGGAACTGTTGCTGAACGGCCAGCGGGTTGCGCTGCAGATTACCGAACCACGGCCAGCACACCGGAACGCCGGCGCGCACCGATTTGCCGCGGTTGAACAGGGCCTGGTCGCTCAGCCAGAGAAGGGGCGGTTCGCCCAGTCGCTGGTAGCTCAGCACCTGCGCACCCTGCTGGGCCACCAGCAGCTCGGCGCTGTCAGTGGTGATGCGCCAGCAGTTGAGTTCGCCGTGTTGTTCCGATTCGACCTTGGGTGTGGACATGCGCTGCTCTCGTTGGATATGCCGTGAGGTCTTCGACCTTGCAAGAACCTGCGAGTTTAGCGCGAGCCCTGGTCAGCGACGAGGCGGGACGGAGCGGGTGCGGCCGCTGCCATCGATGGCGACGAAGACGAACACCGCCTCGGTAACCTTGCGCCATTCGCTGGACAGCGGATCGTCGCTCCACACTTCGACCATCATCTGGATCGAGCTGCGGCCGATCTCCAGGGTTTGGGTATAGAACGACAGCTGCGCGCCGACCGCTACCGGAACCAGGAAGGCCATGCGATCGATCGCCACGGTGGCGACGCGCCCGCCGGCGACACGGCTGGCCATGGCGGTGCCGGCAAGGTCCATCTGGGCGACCAGCCAGCCGCCGAAGATATCGCCGAAACCGTTGGTTTCGCGGGGAAGTGCGGTGATTTGCAAGGCCAGGTCGCCTTGCGGGATAGGATCTTCTTGTTCGAGCTCAATCATGCCGGGGGTGCCTCTGACCCGTGACGCTTCGTTGGTTGACGCAGTAACGCCGCAAAAAAACGATCCAGCCCACTCACTACACTGTTTTCGCTTCGAAGGCGGCGGAGGGAAACTCTGCGAAACCGACCAGGCCAAGCCTGGCAGCGTTTTCGCACAATATCCCACCTTGGGTGCAACCGGTTTCGACGAGGGGCCAGTATATAGAGCCTCGCAGACAGCGACGACCATGCAGTCATGATTATCTGCGCGGAATATGTAGATCTGTGTCGCTTTCGGACAATTTGTTATCGTGCGGGGTTCTTTCCGGCCTCCATAAGCCTTGCTGCCCGCTTCTACCTTCCATTAAGAGAAGTCAAAATGACATCGGTTCCCTCCAGCCTCGACCAGCCGGCCCGGCCGCTGACCCGCAACGATTACAAGACCCTGTCGCTCTCCGCCCTCGGTGGTGCGCTGGAGTTCTATGACTTCATCATCTTCGTGTTCTTCGCCACGGTGGTGGGCAAGTTGTTCTTCCCGGCGGACATGCCCGAGTGGCTGCGCCTGATGCAGACCTTCGGCATCTTCGCCGCAGGCTATCTGGCGCGGCCGCTGGGCGGCATCGTCATGGCCCACTTCGGCGACCTGCTGGGGCGCAAGAAGATGTTCACCCTGAGCATCTTCATGATGGCCGTGCCGACCCTGATCATGGGCCTGCTGCCGACCTACGCGCAGATCGGCATGGCGGCGCCGATCCTCCTGCTGCTGATGCGGGTGATCCAGGGCGCGGCGATCGGCGGCGAGGTGCCGGGGGCATGGGTGTTCGTGTCCGAGCACGTGCCGGCACGCAATACCGGCTTCGCCTGTGGCACCCTGACCGCCGGCTTGACCGCCGGCATCCTCCTCGGCTCGTTGGTCGCGACCCTGATCAACAGCGTCTACAGCCCGGAGGAAGTCGCCGACTACGCCTGGCGGATCCCGTTCCTGCTGGGTGGCGTGTTCGGCCTGTTCTCGGTGTACCTGCGTCGCTGGCTGCACGAGACCCCGGTATTCGCCGAACTGCAGCAGCGCAAGGCCCTGGCCGAGGAAGTGCCGCTGCGCGCCGTGCTGCGTGACCATCGTGGCGCCATCGTCCTGTCGATGCTGCTGACCTGGCTGCTGTCCGCCGGCATCATCGTGGTCATTCTGATGACCCCGACCATATTGCAGACCGTCTACGGCTTCACCCCGAGCGTGGCGTTGCAGGCCAACAGCCTGGCCATCGTCCTGCTGACCCTGGGCTGCATCGGTGCGGGCAGGCTGGTCGACCGCTTCGGCGCGGGTCGTGTGTTCGTCGCCGGTAGCCTGGCGCTGCTGGTCAGCTCCTGGACCTTCTACCACACCCTTGCCGAGCACAAGGACCTGCTGTTCCCGATGTACGCCCTGACCGGGCTGTGCGTCGGCATCGTCGGCGCCGTGCCCTTCGTCATGGTCCGCGCCTTCCCGCCGGTGGTGCGCTTCAGCGGCCTGTCGTTCTCCTACAACGTGGCCTACGCCATCTTCGGCGGCCTGACCCCGATGGCCGTGACCGCGCTGCTCAAGTTCAGCCCGATGGCCCCGGCGCTCTACGTTGCCGGGATCTGCACCATCGGCTTGCTGGTCGGCCTGTATCTGCTGGCGACCAAGCGCTGATCCGCCACGCCTCCGTTGCAGGGCAATCCTGCAACGGGCTTTGCGAAATACATTGATGCATATGGCCGCCTTGCGGCCATAAACATGTACCCCAGCCGCACCCCTCCAGCTCGCCACCCTGCGCCATACAGACAAGGAGATTCTGTATGGACAAGTTATTTCCCGATAGGACGACGGGCGATGTGGTTATCCGCGACGGCACCGTCGAAACGCAAGGACCGAGGGACGCGGGCTTTTTCGACATAGGCGGCGGAAGTGGATTTTCCGGTGGCTTTGGCGGATCGAGCCGCAAGCGCGCGAAGAAGCGCGCCAAGGCCAGGGCAGCGGCCATCGCCAAGCGCCGCGCCGAGCAACAAGCCGCAACCGAAGCGGCGCGGCAGGCACAACTCGCTGCCCAGGCCGCCGCCCAGGCCGCTGCTCATCAGCAATGGGTGCAGCACTTCGCGCAGACCCAGCAAGCCACCCGGGCAACGATAGACAGGCACTACGCGGCCAATCTCGGCAACGTTGGTCAAACGTTGAAAGCCGAGTTGGAGGCCGTACGCAAGTATCCCGCCAATGACGGTAGCGAGCGCTGGCAGTTGCACCTGATCACCCGGGAACGGCAGGTGATCGAGGAGATGATTGCGGCGAAAGCCGCCGAGTTGCAGCTCAAGAACCAGCAGGCTCGGGCTTTCGACGGTCATGATCCGCTCCAGCATTCCCCGCAGGACTACGCCGAGCGCCTGGCGCAGCAAAGCTCCAGCCAGTCGTTCCAGCAACTCCACCAGGCCTGGGAAGCGGCCTATATCGCGGCCCAGGAAGCGCAGTTGCTCTCCGAAGCCATTCGCCAGTTGACCGAGCGATCCAATGCGTTGGCGGCTCGTCACGCCGAGCAGAAAGTCGTGTGGAAGGCCCGCGAGGAGGAATGGGAGCGGCAGCGTCAGTACAAGGAACTGCGTGAGGCACGGGTCCGGTTCAAGCAGCTGGCGGATGAAAACCTGCGGCTGAAGCGGATCCGCGAGGCCAATTCGCTGACCATGCCAATGGCGGCCACCGCCGCTGGAAGCCTGCTCACCTGGGACGGCGTCCGGGTGGCGGAAGGTGTGGTGTCGGCGATCGAGCGAGCGGTTGGCGACTCGATCAGGGAAATTGCCCGGGTTGCGGCCATTCGCACCGGTCAGGCGCTTGGGACATTTGTAACTGCGGCGACCTATTCCACGGCCTTGGGCAACGGCGAGCTGATGCCGGAGCAGCGCCGCCTTCTTCAAGGGATCGGAATCCCTGCCGAGGGCATAGGCCTGCGTGCAGGACAGGACCTGCAGGCCCTGGCCGAGCGCGGCGGGATGGCCGAGGTCGATTATCGGGTCAGGCTGGAAGCCCACGGCAACAGCACCGCCATCATCGTTGCCAGCACCGGTGATGAAATCTCTTCCGGGGTCCCGGTGAGAACCGCGGTGTTCGATCCGTTGACCAACACCTACCGGGCTGAAGGCCAGGCGGCAACCGACCGGGACCTGGTGTTCACGGCTGACAGCGCATTGGCGGACCCGCTCAAGCCGCAGGTGCAGACGGCGTCCGGCCTGCTGTCCTCCGAACCGCAAGCGCTTGCGATTCCCGCCGGTGTCGACACCCGGATCAACGACTGCATCGTCTGTATCCCCGGCAGGGCGCCTCTCTATTTCTCGTTTGACGTACCGCCAGCCGGCACGGGCATTGTCGGTGGTGGTGGCCAGGTTGCCGCTCCGGGTTGGTGGGATGCCAGCGCCCGGGCGAGCGGGGCGGCGATTCCTGCGCAGGCGGCCGACACGTTGCGGGGCAGGGAATTCGCGTCGTTTGCCGGTTTCGAGCAGGCGCTGTGGCAGTCTATTGGCGAAGAAGCCGCCCCCGGCGGGACGTTCAGCGAGATCAACCAGCGGCGTATTGCCAACGGACTCGCGCCTTATGCGCCGAAAAGCACCTGGGTAGGTGAGCGCCGCGAGTTCGAGGTGCGGTACTCGCAGAGCGCGGCGTTGGGCAACGCGCCGTATGACCTGGATCGCCTCAGCCTGCACAGCCCGGCCAGCGCCTTCGGTGTGCGAGCCCAGCCCCAGCCATTTGCGCCCTGGCTGCAACTGGGCGAACCGATTTCACTCGAGGCCGCGAAATCGCTGGCGCACTCCTCGGGAGGGCGGCGTACCTGGACTCCGCTGGTGCCGCCGGGCAGCGAGCTGCTCGGTCCGACCGATCTGCCCCTGGTGCCGCCGCTACCCGGGACCATTCCTGGCGCCGAACTCGATCCGTATCGGCCGCAAATCGAAACACTTCCGGGGTTGGACGAGGAGGAGACCGGGTCCAGGCTTCCTGGTTACGGAGAGGGGAATGATCTGCCGTCGCCGGGGTTGGTTTTTTCGGAGCCATTGGATGTTGGGCCAGCTGATCAATTGCAGAGAGACAGTAACGGAGATGGTCTGGATATCGATCATATTGTTTCGAAGAAAGCATTGCAGCTATACCTGTCGAGAGCGTTTCCGAACATGACTGGTCCGGACATAAAAGCGGCAATCTCCAAGGCACCTGGTATTGCGATCCCTAGCGAAGTTCACAGGAAATTCAGTGAAACCTACGGTGGGAGAAATACCAAGGAGAAGCAGAACGCCGATGCTCTTGATTTAAAATCCGCTATCGACAGAAATTTCGATGCGATAAAGCCGGGGCTTATTGAACATGGGCTGGAAGAATCGAAAATTGAGCAGGCCAGGCAAAAAATACATGATCTGCAAAGACAGCAAGGGTGGATAAAATGAAGAAGGACGATATCGATAAAATCGTTGGATTTCTT
Source organism: Pseudomonas bharatica (assembly GCF_048586865.1). Taxonomy (NCBI): domain Bacteria; kingdom Pseudomonadati; phylum Pseudomonadota; class Gammaproteobacteria; order Pseudomonadales; family Pseudomonadaceae; genus Pseudomonas; species Pseudomonas bharatica. The sequence goes on from NZ_JBMAWR010000030.1 coordinate 22,682, forward strand.
GGTCGACCTTATGCAGAACTTGCTGCGGAGAATATTTTTCCAGAGGTAGAGTTTAGCGAAATCTACCCTGGCTCTGAGAGTGTTTACATCCTTCCAGAGGAAGGCCTTGGGTTGGATTTTCTGGCGGAGAATAAAGTGTTGAAGGCGTTGCACATAACGCTGAAAGAAACATACGAAGGCACTAGCGTATATAAAGGCGAGCTTCCCGAGATTTTTTTCCGGGAATGGACCAGGAGATGGTTCTCGACTTGTTCGGTGAGCCTGTCTCTTCTGGGGCTCCGGTTTTAATGCCTGTGCCTATAGGGCAGACGGGAGGCTGGGCGTTCTACGTGTACGATGACGAACTATTCCCTGGAGTATTACTGCAGTTTCAGTACGCGGCTGATATGCAAGTAAAAACAGTAGTTTTTGCGTTGAAATAACAGAGCTGGCCGCCATGCGCTTACAGCGTGGCGGCTTCTATTAATTAAAGGAGCTTTGAAATGGAATTCAAGCCAACACTTATCGACTACACCCCCGAAGAATTCAAATCCCTCGTCCAGACCCTCTGGAACGCCGACCTGGACAACGCCACCCACGCCCGACTGATCGACCATTTCGACAAGATCATCGGCGACCCCATCGGTGCCGATCTGCTGTTCTATCCGCCATATCTGGAAACCGGCACGGCCCACTCGGTCGATAGCATCGTTTTTCATGTCCGTCAGTGGCATCACCGCCAGGGCAAGGCCGCTTTCCGCAACGACCCCGTACCGGCCCCGCCCAAGCCGCCTGTTCGCTTGAGCCAGCAGGAGCGCAAGGTCGCCGAGTCGAACAAGGAACTGGACAAGACCAACCAACTGATCGCCCAGATCGATGCGGCGGTGAAGTCAGTCGATGACGGCGTGCAGCAGGTTGCCCGGTTGCTGGACCTCTGGCAGGCGCAACCTCTCGATTCGCGGTCCATTGCCGCACATATAGAGGAAATGAGCGCGCTCGAAAGCGCGCAAACCGACATGGTCCGGACGATAAAGGCACTCGAGTCCATGACACTGAAGGTCCAGTTCGCCAGGTCCGGTGCCGAGCGCAACCTCACCAGTCCATTCCGTGATCCGGCTATCCAGGCCCAGGTGCTCGCCCTTATCACTGCGGGCAGCAGCCGCTATCTGGCATCAATGGCCGCTACCGAGCAGCGCCATCGGCAGTTGCACGAGCGCTGCACGCTGCTGTTCGCGGCAGCGGAGGAGCACCTTGTCCGCCGCTTGTCCGCGCCTGGGGTGCAGGTCGGAAATACAGCGAGGGTCGTGACGCTTTCATCCCGAGCTTGCCAGTTGCGTCCGGCATTGATGTTCGCCGAAGCCATTGCAATCGATGACCCTGCAAATCTCACCGCCATGAAAAAGTCCATCCGTTCCGCCGTGGCCGAGTTCAGTTGGCAGGCGACCTCACTCAAGGACGAACATCCGGGCACCTTCTGCGGTGTCGCCGGCTTCTTCTTCGAGCACTGGAAGGCGCGCAGCGAGTACGCGGTCAGCGTGCCGCTTGGTGATCTGATGCCCATTGATGGCCACGACTGGGAAGCGCTGGCCCGCTCCGGCGCCGAGGTCGATCTGCCTTATCGCCTGTTCTCCCGATCCGCTCCGGTCGAACGGCGGAAGATCGTTGTCGGGCTAAAAGAGATCACGGCAATGCAACAGATCTGCCTGACACCCACCAGCGGCAGCGAGTTGTCTGCGAAGGTCAAGGTGGTAGCGGTGGGGCAGGCGCTCAGCCATGCGGTTTCAGGGTTGTCGTCCATGGAACTGCGCTGGAGCAGGGCGATCGGCGGCCAGTCCGCAGCGCGTCAGGTGGGCGGCGTGATCGACCTGCCCGAGACGCCCTTGCTGGAGCCCCTGAGCGCTGTCGGCCAGGTGAGGTTCGATGACTGCATCCTGGTCTTCCCGACAGGCAGCGGCCTGGAGCCGCTGTATCTTATGTGCAAGCGCGGCAGGGGCGTCCCGACATAATGAATGATGGCCTTTAATCTAATTGTCACAATCCAGTCATAGATTAGACATGCGCCCTACAGATACTGGGCCCCGATCCATCTCACCCCCGAATTCCTGCTAGGAGCAAGGCATGAAACTGAAGCGTTTGATGGCGGCCCTGACCTTTGTCGCCGCTGGCGTTGCCACCGCCAATGCGGTCGCCGCTGTTGATCCAGCCATTCCGACCTACACCAAGACCACCGGTGTGTCGGGCAACCTGTCCAGCGTTGGTTCCGATACCCTGGCCAACCTGATGACGCTGTGGGCTGAGGCGTACAAGAAAGAGTACCCGAACGTAAACATTCAGATTCAGGCCGCCGGCTCCTCTACCGCACCGCCCGCGCTGACCGAAGGCACCGCCAACCTGGGCCCGATGAGCCGCAAGATGAAGGACGTCGAGCTGCAGGCCTTCGAGCAGAAATATGGCTACAAGCCTACCGCCATCCCAGTGGCTGTCGATGCCCTGGCCGTGTTCGTGCACAAGGACAACCCGATCAAGGGCCTGACCATGGCCCAGGTCGATGCGATCTTCTCCTCGACCCGCCTGTGCGGCGCCAAGGCCGACGTCAAGACCTGGGGCGACCTGGGCGTGACCGGCGACCTGGCCAACAAGCCGGTGCAGCTGTTCGGCCGCAACTCGGTATCCGGCACCTACGGCTACTTCAAGGAAGAAGCCCTGTGCAAAGGCGACTTCAAGCCTAACGTCAACGAGCAGCCAGGTTCGGCTTCCGTGGTGCAGTCGATCAGCTCCTCGCTGAACGGCATCGGCTACTCCGGCATCGGCTACAAGACCGCCAGCGTCAAGACCGTAGCCCTGGCCAAGAAAGAAGGCGGCGAATTCGTCGAAGACAACGAAACCAACGCCCTGAACGGCACCTACCCGCTGTCGCGCTTCCTGTACGTGTATGTCAACAAGGCGCCGAACAAGCCTCTGGCCCCGCTGGAAGCCGAGTTCGTCAAGCTGGTCCTGTCCCAGGCCGGTCAGCAGGTCGTGGTGAAGGATGGCTACATCCCGCTGCCAGCCAAAGTGGCTGAAAAAGCCCTGGCTGACCTGGGCCTGTCCCACAGCGCCGGTGTCGCAAAAAACTAACCTGTGATCTCGTGGGGCCCGGTGGACGCCGGGCCCCAGCGGCAAATTTCCAGTCCGCTGCCAGAACCACCTGTGCGGCGGGCTTTTTTGCGTCACCGCATTGTCATGTTTCTGTCATATGGGACCGCTAGGGTGTGTGCGCATGAATGATCTGGCCAACTCCACAATGACCCAAAACTCTTCTCCCGTGCGGATTGACTTCAATACGCCCGAGCTGCAACGCAAGCGCCGCATCCGTGCGCTCAAGGATCGCCTGACCCGCTGGTATGTACTGGTGGGCGGGCTCGCTGTATTGGCGGCCATTACCCTGATCTTCTTCTATCTGGCCTACGTGGTAGTGCCGCTGTTCCAGGGGGCGAGCCTGACCAGCAAGCCGGCCCTGCAGCCCGCCTGGCTGCAGCAGGACGCCGGCAAGCCGCTGATGATTGCCCTGGAAGAGCAGAACCTGGTCGGCATGCGGGTTTCCGACAAGGGCCAGGCCCTGTTCTTCGACACCAGGAGCGGCGCCGAGCTCAAGCGTGTCGATCTGCCCCTGCCGGCCGGTGTCCAGGTGACCTCCATCGGTGCCGACCAGCCAGGTAGCCCGCTGGTCGTGCTGGGCCTTTCCAATGGCCAGGTGCTGGTGTTCCACCACACCTACAAGATCACCTACCCGGACAACAAAAAGACCATCACCCCCGCCATCGACTACCCGTACGGCCAGGAGCCCATTGCCCTGGACGAGCAGGGAAGGGCGCTGGAGCACGTAAGCCTCAACGTCAATGGCGATACCCTGCTGCTGACCGGGTCTGCCGGCGCGCATCTGCAGGTGCTGCGGCTGAGCCGCTCGGAAAACATGATGACCGGTGAGGTCAGCAACGAGCAGGAACGCATCGACCTGCCGCAGATGACCGAGCCGGTGAAGCAGATCTTCGTCGATCCGCGCCAGCAATGGCTGTACGTCATCAACGGTCGCGCCCAGGCCGATGTGTTCAGCCTGCGCGAGAGAAGCCTCAACGGCCGCTACAAGCTGGCCGAGGACGGCAACGCCGAGATCACCGCCAGCGCCCAGCTGGTCGGCGGCATCTCGCTGATCACCGGCGACTCCAAGGGCGTCCTGACCCAGTGGTTCATGGCCCGTGACCCGGACGGCGAGCAGCATCTCAAGCGCATCCGCGATTTCAGGATGGGCGACTCGCCGATCGTGCAGATCGACGCCGAAGAGCGCCGCAAGGGCTTCATCGCCCTCGATGCCAGCGGCAAGCTCGGCGTATTCCACAGCACCGCGCACCGCACCCTGCTGATCGAGCAGGTGGTCGACGGCCCGGGCATCCTGGCGTTGTCGCCGCGGGCCAACCGGGTGTTCATCGAGGACGGCAGCAAGCTGCAGCCGCTGAGCCTGAAGAACCCGCATCCGGAAGTTTCCTTCAGCGCCCTGTGGGGCAAGGTCTGGTACGAGAACTACGACGAGCCCAAGTACGTCTGGCAATCCACCGCCTCGAACACCGATTTCGAACCCAAGCTGAGCCTCTCGCCGCTGACCTTCGGCACCCTCAAGGCCGCCTTCTACGCCATGATCCTGGCCGCTCCGCTGGCGATTGCCGCCGCCATCTACACCGCTTACTTCATGGCCCCGGGCATGCGGCGCAAGGTCAAGCCGGTGATCGAACTGATGGAAGCGATGCCGACGGTGATCCTCGGTTTCTTCGCCGGCCTGTTCCTCGCACCGTACCTGGAGGCTCACCTGCCGGGCGTATTCAGCCTGATGCTGTTGCTGCCGCTGGGCATCCTGGTCGCCGGCTTCGGCTGGAGCCGCCTGCCGGAGTCGATCCGCCTGCGCGTGCCGGATGGCTGGGAAGCGGCGATCCTGATCCCGGTGATCCTGTTTACCGGCTGGTTCGCCCTGTACATGAGCCCGTTCATGGAAACCTGGTTCTTCGGCGGCGACATGCGCCTATGGATCACCAACGACCTGGGCATCACCTATGACCAGCGCAACGCCCTGGTGGTCGGTATCGCCATGGGCTTCGCGGTGATTCCGAACATCTACTCGATCGCCGAGGACGCCGTGTTCAGCGTGCCGCGCAGCCTGACCCTGGGCTCGCTGGCGCTGGGCGCCACGCCCTGGCAGACCCTGACCCGGGTGGTCATCCTGACTGCCAGCCCGGGCATCTTCTCGGCGCTGATGATCGGCATGGGCCGCGCCGTGGGCGAAACCATGATCGTGCTGATGGCCACCGGCAACACGCCGGTGATGGAGCTGAACCTGTTCGAGGGCATGCGCACCCTGGCGGCCAACGTCGCGGTGGAAATGCCCGAGTCGGAGGTCGGCGGCAGCCATTACCGCGTGCTGTTCCTGGCGGCGCTGGTGCTGCTGATGTTCACCTTCGTCATGAACACCTTGGCCGAGCTGATTCGCCAGCGTCTGCGCAAGAAATACTCGTCGCTTTGATAGAGAAGGTAGCGATCCGTGAAAAAGGATTCCCTTAAAAGCTGGTTCAAGAGCGGCGCTCCCGGTGTCTGGATCAGCGGTGGCTCGGTCGCCATCGCGGTCATCATGACCATCGGCCTGCTCGCCGTCATCGCCGTACGCGGCCTGGGCCACTTCTGGCCCGCCGACCTGGTCCAGGCCAGCTACAACGTGCCGGGCCAGCCGGCGCAGGTGGTGGTGGGCGAGGTGGTTCAGAAAGAAGAAGTGCCACGCGCGCGCCTCAAGGGTGCCGGCCTTCCGGTGCCGGACGACGGCCCGGAATTCATGACCCGCGAGCTGATCAAGGTCGGCAACCGCGACCTCAACGGCAGTGATTTCACCTGGGTGGTCGGTGAGTGGCTGGCCGACGAGCAGCGCCCGGCCGAGCTGATCGCCCTGGAGCGCCGCGAGTGGGGCAACTTCTACGGCTACCTGGTCAGCGTCAAGGAAAACGGCAAGGTGGTCGCCGACGGCCCGGCCGCCTGGGCCGAACTGCAAAGCCGCCTGGCCCGTGCCGACAAGCTGGCCAGCGACCTGCAGACGCTGGAGAAGAAGGATATCGGCGCCATCAACCATGGCCTCGAACGCCTGCGCCTGCACAGTCGCAAACTGGAGCTGGAAGGCAAGCTGGACGCCACCGCCCAGGCCGATATCGAGTCCGAGCGCGCCGAGCTGAACAACCGCTACAAGGCCATCGAGGAGCGCCTCGGCAACCTGCACCGGGACTTCGCCCGCGACTCGATGGTCGCCCGTGACGGCAACGGTCGCGAAGTGGAAATCAACCTGAGCAAGATCGTGCATGCCTACCAGCCCAACGGCATGGGCCTGTTCACCAAGCTTGGGGTGTACTTCGCCAAGGTCTGGGAATTCCTCAGCGACGACCCGCGTGAAGCCAACACCGAGGGCGGTATCTTCCCGGCCATTTTCGGCACCGTGATGATGACCCTGATCATGGCCGTGATCGTCACCCCATTCGGCGTGCTGGCGGCGGTCTACCTGCGCGAATATGCGCGCCAGGGCCCGGTGACCCGGCTGATCCGCATCGCCGTGAACAACCTGGCCGGCGTGCCGGCGATCGTCTACGGCGTGTTCGGCCTGGGCTTCTTCGTCTACGTGCTGGGCGGTTCGCTGGACCGCCTGTTCTTCCCCGAAGCGCTGCCGGCACCGACCCTGGGCACCCCGGGCCTGCTCTGGGCCTCGCTGACCCTGGCACTGCTGGCGGTGCCGGTGGTGATCGTGGCCACCGAGGAAGGCCTGGCGCGTATCCCGCGCACCGTGCGCGAGGGCTCGCTGGCCCTGGGTGCGACCAAGGCCGAGACGCTGTGGAAGATCGTTCTGCCGATGGCCAGCCCGGCGATGATGACCGGCATGATCCTGGCGGTGGCCCGCGCCGCTGGCGAAGTGGCGCCGCTGATGCTGGTGGGCGTGGTCAAGCTGGCACCTTCGTTGCCGGTGGACGGCAACTACCCGTACCTGCACCTGGACCAGAAGATCATGCACCTGGGCTTCCACATCTACGACGTGGGCTTCCAGAGCCCGAACGTCGAGGCGGCCCGTCCGCTGGTGTACGCCACTGCGCTGCTGCTGGTCCTGGTGATCGCCACCCTGAACCTGTCGGCCGTATGGATCCGCAACCACCTGCGCGAGAAGTACAAGGCGCTGGACAGCTGATCGCCGCACCCTTGCTAGCGCCGTCCGTGTCCCGTCCCGGGCGGCCCGATGAAACGAAATTGATAGCGTATGGAGTCTTACCATGCAGCATGAATCCCACGCCCACGGCATCGATATGTCCGCCCTGGGTCGCGACAAGCAGAGCCTGCGCCTGGCCGAAGAAACCGTGGCCATCGAAGTCCCGGGCCTGAGCCTGTTCTACGGCGACAAGCAAGCCCTGTTCGATGTCAGCATGAACATCCCCAAGCAGCGCGTGACCGCGTTCATCGGCCCGTCCGGCTGCGGCAAGTCGACCTTGCTGCGCACCTTCAACCGCATGAACGACCTGGTCGATGGTTGCCGCGTCGAGGGCGCCATCAACCTGTACGGCAACAACATCTACCGCAAAGGCGAGGACGTCGCCGAGCTGCGTCGCCGCGTCGGCATGGTGTTCCAGAAGCCCAACCCGTTCCCCAAGACCATCTATGAGAACGTGGTCTACGGCCTGCGCATCCAGGGCATCAACAAGAAGCGCGTGCTCGACGAAGCCGTCGAATGGGCCCTGAGGGGCGCCGCGCTGTGGGACGAAGTGAAGGACCGTCTGCACGACTCGGCACTGGGCTTGTCCGGTGGCCAGCAGCAGCGTCTGGTCATTGCCCGGACCATTGCCGTCGAGCCGGAAGTCCTGCTCCTCGACGAACCCTGCTCGGCCCTCGACCCGATCTCCACCCTCAAGGTCGAAGAGCTGATCTACGAGCTGAAGTCCAAGTACACCATCGTCATCGTGACCCACAACATGCAGCAGGCAGCGCGGGTCTCCGACTACACCGCGTTCATGTACATGGGCAAACTGGTGGAATTCGGCGACACCGACACCCTGTTCACCAACCCGGCGAAGAAGCAGACCGAAGACTACATCACCGGTCGCTACGGCTAGGTCCGGCCCGGGCAGCGCGCGGTTCGCAGGACAGAAACGAATGACTTGGAGCTTGCAGCCTGGGGCTGGAAGCTTCCTCGCGGAGCGAAAGCATGATCGATAAAGACAGCCTCACCCATCACATCTCCCAGCAGTTCAACGCCGAGCTCGAGGAGGTGCGCAGCCATCTTCTGGCCATGGGCGGCCTGGTCGAGAAACAGGTCAACGACGCGGTCACCGCGCTGATCGAGGCCGACTCCGGCCTGGCCCAGCAGGTGCGTGAAGTCGACGAACAGATCAACCAGATGGAGCGCAACATCGACGAAGAGTGCGTGCGCATTCTTGCCCGTCGCCAGCCGGCTGCGTCCGACCTGCGCCTGATCATCAGCATTTCCAAGTCGGTGATCGACCTGGAGCGCATCGGTGACGAATCGACCAAGATCGCCCGCCGCGCCATCCAGTTGTGCGAGGAAGGCGAGTCGCCACGTGGCTATGTCGAGGTCCGGCATATCGGTGACCAGGTGCGCAACATGGTGCGTGACGCGCTGGATGCCTTCGCCCGCTTCGATGCCGACCTTGCGCTGTCCGTGGCCCAGTACGACAAGACCATCGACCGCGAGTACAAGACCGCCCTGCGCGAGCTGGTCACCTACATGATGGAAGACCCGCGTTCGATCTCCCGCGTGCTCAGCGTGATCTGGGCGCTGCGCTCGCTGGAGCGGATCGGCGACCACGCGCGCAATATCTCCGAGCTGGTGATCTACCTGGTGCGTGGCACCGACGTCCGGCACATGGGCCTCAAGCGCATGAAAGAAGAGGTGCAGGGCGTCGAAAAAGCTAATGTTCCGGCCGAATCTGACGATAAATAAGACTGCCCCAAGAACTGACGCCCGGCTTTTGGCCGGGCGTTTTCGTTTGCGGCAGCGCAATTGAAGGCACCCGCGAACGAATGTGTCGTTGTCCCGGCGTGACCGAAGTTTTGGCAAATGGCCATCAGTCAACGTTATGCTAGTCGGGATATGGAAGGAGTGGCGATGAGTAAAGTCAGTGTGCTTGTTGTGGATGATGCGCCGTTCATCCGTGACCTGGTAAAGAAATGCCTGCGTAACTATTTTCCCGGCATGGTCATCGAGGATGCGGTCAACGGGCGCAAGGCCCAGACCCTGATGACCAAGGACGTCTTCGATATGGTCCTGTGCGACTGGGAGATGCCGGAGATGTCCGGCCTCGAGTTGCTCACGTGGTGCCGCCAGCAGGATGCGCTCAAGGCCCTACCGTTCATCATGGTGACCAGCCGTGGCGACAAGGAAAACGTGGTGCAGGCCATTCACGCCGGCGTCTCGGACTATGTCGGCAAGCCGTTCACCAACGAGCAGTTGCTGACCAAGGTGAAGAAGGCCCTGGCCAAGGTCGGCAAGCTGGAAGCCGCCATGGCGGGTGGCCCGGCGCGTACCTCCACCGGCTTCGCCAATGATTCGCTGTCGGCCCTGACCGGCAATGCACCCAAGACCGCCGCGGCAACGACCGCTCCGGCGCCTGCTGCCAAGCCGCTGATCAACGCGCCTGCGCCCCAGGCCCAGGCGGCGTCTCCCAGTGGCCGTGGCCAGGGTCAATTGCGCCTGTCCAGCGGCAACCAGCCGTGCATCATCAAGGCCCTGACCCTCAAGGAAGCCTCGCTGGTAGTACGCCGCAGCGACGCCCTGCCGCAAGTGCTGGAAGGCGCCGTGCTCGACCTGGAGCAAGGCGAGAACTCCGAGATCGCCCGTCTCAACGGCTACCTGCACTCGGTCGCGGCCATGGAGCCGAAGCCGGACAGCGACTGGCTGCAACTGATCTTCCGCTTCGTCGACCAGGATGCGCAGAAGCTCGACTACCTGTCGCGGTTGATCGCTCGCGGTACGGCGCAGAAGCAGTACATTCCGAGCGCCTGACTTAAAGGCAACGCGTACCCTGTGGGAGCGGGTTCACCCGCGATTACGTCGGTGAATTCACTACCGTAATCGCGGGTGAACCCGCTCCCACAGGGTACGCGTCGCTTTCAGAGATATGGCCGTTTAGCGGCAAATTGCCACCGCTGATCGGCTGCAACCCTCTCAAGCCATTTCCACGGCTTCCCGCGCGATCCCCCGCTGCTAGTCTTCGACGACAACCCCAAGAAAAACCGTCGTCGGAGGGCCTCCCGTCATGCCCGTTCGCCTGCTGCTGTTCTGCGCATTGCTGTTCGCCGCCGGACCGGCGCTGGCCAAGACCATCTACCAACACAGGGACGCCTTCGGCGTGGTCACCTATTCCGATCGGCCGATCGCCGGCTCGCGGCCGTTCATCTTCCGCGACCGCATGGACGAGAAACTCGATAGCCAGGTCCATCTGCAAGTCACGCCCCATCCCGGCGGCGTGCATTTCTCCGTCTACAACGAGCTGTACGCCCCGGTGGAGGTCGAATTGCGCCTGGAGCGCCTGGGCAATGCCCGGGAAGCGGGGCCGCGGGTGGTGCGCCGGGTGATTCCGGCGCGGGCCACGGTGGCGCTGGCCGGGCTGACGGCGATCCAGCCAGGGCAGAAGATCAGCTACAAGGACACCCTGCGTACCGCCCTCGGCGATCCCGCCCTGCGGCCGCAGGCCTATCGCTATCCGTTGCCCTGGCGCGGCGGGCCCTTCCGTCTGACCCAGGGCCCCAACGGCCGCTTCAGCCATTTCGGCCCCAAGGGCCGTTACGCCATGGATATCGCCATGCCCGAAGGCACGCCGATCATAGCGGCGCGGGCCGGGGTGGTGGTGAAGGTGGAAAACCGGCAGAACGGGCGGGGAACCCAGCCGTCAGGCAATTTCGTGAGGGTCCTGCATAACGACGGCACCATGGGCGTGTACCTGCATCTGCAGCGCGGCTCGGTGGTGGTGCGCGAGGGCCAGCAGGTGGCCTATGGCACGCCGCTGGCGCGCTCGGGGAATACCGGGAGGAGCACTGCGCCGCACCTGCATTTCGTGGTGCAGCGCAATGTCGGGCTGGCGGTGGAGTCGATTCCCTACCAGTTCAACCAGCCCATCGGCGGGTTGCCGAACTTCACCGCCGGCAACCCTTGAGGGGGCTCAATCGAGCTTGAGCACCTTGGCCAGGACGATCTTCGGCCCCTTCATCTTCTTGATGATGATGCGCAGGCCTTCGACTTCCAGCACTTCTTCCTCTTCCGGGACCCGCTTGAGGGTCTCGTAGACCAGGCCGGCGAGGGTTTCCGCCTCGATATGGTCAAGGTCGATGCCCAGCAGGCGCTCGACCTTGAACAGCGGCGTATCGCCGCGCACCAGCAGCTTGCCCGGCTGGTAGGCGAGGATGCCGCGCTCGGTCTTGCGGTGTTCGTCCTGGATATCGCCGACCAGCACTTCCAGCACGTCTTCCATGGTCAGGTAGCCAATGACCTTGCCGTCGGCTTCCTCGACCAGGGCGAAGTGCGCGCCGCCCTTGCGGAACTGCTCGAGCAACTGCGACAGCGGCATGTGCCGGGAAACGCGCTCCAGCGGGCGGACCAGCTCGACCAGGTTGAACGACTCCGGTACATGGTCCAGGGCCGCCAGTTCCAGTAGCAAATCCTTGATATGCAGCAGGCCGACGAACTCGCCGCGTTCGGCGTCGAACACCGGGTAACGGCTGAACTTGTGCCGGCGGAACATCGCCAGGATCTCTTTCAGCGGCGCATTGACGTCGAGGCTGATCATGTCTTCCCGGGAGTTGGCCCAGTCGACGACTTCCAGCTCGCCCATCTCCACGGCCGAGGCGAGTACGCGCATGCCCTGGTCGCTCGGGTCCTGGCCGCGGCTGGAATGGAGGATCAGCTTCAGCTCTTCACGGCTGTAGTGATGCTCGTGATGCGGGCCGGGCTCGCCCTGGCCGGCGATGCGCAGGATGGCGTTGGCGCTGGCGTTGAGCAGGTAGATGGCCGGGTACATCAGCCAGTAGAACAGGTACAGCGGCACGGCGGTCCACAGCGACAGCAGCTCCGGCTTGCGGATCGCCCAGGATTTCGGGGCCAGCTCGCCGACCACGATATGCAGGTAGGAAATTACGAAGAAGGCGCTGAAGAAGGACACCGCCTTGATGATTTCCGGCGACTGCACGCCGACTGCGGCCAGAAGCGGCTCCAGCAGGTGGGCGAAGGCCGGCTCGCCGACCCAGCCGAGGCCCAGCGAAGCCAGGGTGATACCCAATTGGCAGGCGGACAGGTAAGCGTCGAGTTGACTGTGGACGGTGCGCAGGATGCTGCCGCGCCAGCCGTGCTGCTCGGCGATCGCCTCGACCCGGGTCGAGCGCAGCTTGACCATGGCGAACTCGGCGGCGACGAAGAAGCCGTTGAGCAGAACCAGGAGCAGGGCGAAAAGAATCATGCCGAAGTCGGCAAAGAGGGAGGCGAGGCTAATACTGGAAGGTTCCATGATGGAGTTTTAAAGGATTCCGTGTTCTTGAAATAGAAAGAAATAGGTGCCAGCTTGCGCTGGCACGATCCGCCAATGTAGCGGCTGGGGGCGCAAATGCAAAGCGCGCTGGATCAGCTGGCCTTGGCCGGGGCCAGCTGGGCGACCGGGAAATGGCAGGTGAACGTGCTGCCGTGGCCCGGTACGCTGCTGATCTCCAGGCGACCGCGATGGCGCAGCAGCACATGCTTGACGATCGCCAGGCCCAGGCCGGTGCCGCCGGTGTTGGAGGCGCGGCTGGAGTCGACCCGGTAGAAGCGCTCGGTCAGGCGCGGCAGGTGCTTGGCGTCGATACCGATCCCGGAATCCTGCACGCTGAGGTGCGCACCCTGCTCGTCGGCCCACCAGCGGATACGGATAGTGCCGCCGTCCTGGGTGTACTTGACCGCGTTGAACACCAGGTTGGAGAAGGCACTGCGCAGTTCCGTCTCGCTGCCCTTCAGGCGCAGGCCTGGTTCGGCTTCCAGGCTGATGCGCTGGTTGCGCTGGCCGGACAGGGCCTGGGCATCGCCCTTGATCGAGTTCAGCAGGCTGTCGATGGCGACGGGGTGGTTGTCCGAGGGGTAATCGGTGGCCTCCAGCTTGGCCAGCAGCAGCAGGTCGTTGAGCAGGGTCTGCATGCGCCCGCCCTGTTGCTGCATCTGCTGCAGGGCACGCACCCAGCGTGGATTCACGTCTTCGACGTTGTCCAGCAAGGTTTCCAGGTAGCCGGCGATCACCGTCAGCGGCGTGCGCAGTTCGTGGGATACGTTGGCGACGAAATCCTTGCGCATCTGTTCCAGTTGGTGGATGCGGGTCACGTCACGCACCAGCATCAGGTGCTCGCTGTTGCCATAGCGGGTGATATGGAACTGGATGCGCACCCGGTCACTGATCGGCGACGGGATTTCCAGGGGTTCGAGGTAGTTTTCCTGCTCGAAATATTCCTTGAAGCGCGGATGGCGGACCAGGTTGGTCACCGGCTGGCCGCTATCCTGTGGGGTCTTCAGGCCCAGCAGGGTCTCGGCGGCGCGGTTCCACCATTCCAGGTTGCCTTCGCTGTCGAGCATGATCACCGCGTCCTTCAACGCCGCGGTGGACTCCTGGACACGGTCGATCACCGCTTGCAGGCGCCCGCGCACGCGCTGGTCGCGGCGCTGCAGGTGATAGATGCTGTCGAACACTTCTCCCCACAGGCCGTAGCCATCCGGCGGTGGCTCGTCGGGCTTGTGCGCCTGCAGCCAATGGTGCAGGCGCAGCATCTGCTTGAGGGTCCAGCCCAGGTAGACCGCCAGGCCCAGGGCCAGGGCCCAGCCGTAGTATCCGCTGATCAGTCCGATGATCAGGCACACGCTGATCAGCAGCAGCATGTGGCGAATCAGGGTGCCGTGCCAGTTCTGGTTCAATTGGAATCCTTGCGGATCGGCTCCGTATCAGAGGCCGGAGCCGATCTCCCTGTGCTCTTGCTTGGGGCCTGGGCGCTTGTCAGCCCTTGGTCGAGAAGCGGTAGCCGGTACCACGGACGGTTTGTACCAGATTTTCGTAGGCATCACCCAACGCCTTGCGCAGGCGGCGGATATGCACATCGACGGTGCGCTCCTCGACGTAGACGTTGCCGCCCCAGACCTGGTCCAGCAACTGGCCGCGGGTATAGGCGCGCTCCTGGTGGGTCATGAAGAATTGCAGCAGGCGATATTCGGTCGGGCCCATCTCGGCCGGCTTGCCGTCGATGGTCACGCGGTGGCTGATGGGGTCGAGCAGCAGGCCACCGACCTCGATCGGCGCTTCGCCGTCGGTCGGGCCTGCGCGGCGCAGCACCGCCTTGAGGCGAGCGACCAGCTCGCGGGGCGAGAATGGCTTGGTGATGTAGTCGTCGGCGCCGACTTCCAGGCCCTGGATCTTGTTATCTTCCTCGCCCTTGGCGGTCAGCATGATGATCGGTACGTCGCTGGTCAGCTCGTCGCGCTTCAGGCGCCGGGCCAGTTCGATGCCGGAGGTGCCCGGCAGCATCCAGTCGAGCAGGATCAGGTCCGGCTTGCGGTCGACGATGATGGCGTGGGCCTGCTGGGAGTTCTCCGCCTCCAGGCAGTCATAGCCGGCCATTTCCAAGGCAACGGCGATCATTTCGCGAATGGGCGCTTCGTCGTCGACGATCAGAATGTTCCTGCCAACCATGCTCAAACCTCTTCCCAGCTTCAGGTGTCTTGGCCCGCATTAGATAACGGAATTATTGCAGCTGTGTGACAAGTCCGGGGACGTTGCAGCAACATTCGGTTACTGGGCTAGGCTTTAGATCCCGCACTTCAAGAACGACACGGTGAATCCAATGACACGACATACGCTGAACTGGATGGCTCTCTGTGCAACCCTGGCGCTGCCGGGCGTGGCACTGGCCGCGCCGGCCATGGAGAAGAACGGCATGCTGGTGGACCACGCCGGAATGACGCTTTATACCTTCGACAAGGACAGTGGTGGCAAGTCGATGTGTGCTGGCGAATGCGCCAAGAACTGGCCACCGCTGGTGGTCCAGGCTGGCGAGAAGGCCGAGGGCAAGTGGACGCAGATCAAGCGCGACGACGGCAGCATGCAATGGGCCTACGACGGCAAGCCGCTGTATACCTTCATCAAGGACAAGAAAGCCGGCGACACTACCGGCGATGGCATGAAGGATGTCTGGCACGCGGCCAAACCATAGAAAGGCAGATGCGGACCCTGTGGGAGCGGGTTCACCCGCGATTGCGGTAGTGAATCCACCATATCAATCGCGGGTGAACCCGCTCCCACAGGATCCGCGTCGCTTCAGCGGGTGGCGTAATCGACCACGATGCTGACGAAAATGATGAACCCGGCCCAATGGTTATGCAGGAACGCCTTGAAACAGGCCTCCCGCTCCAGTCCCCGGGTCGACCAGTATTCCCAGGCGAAGCACAGCGCTGCACCCAGCAGCCCGAGGTGGAACCATCCGCCCAGTCCGAACTGATTGCCCGCGAGCAGCAAGCACAGCAATGACGCACCTTGCAGCGACAGGATGATGGTGCGGTCGGCCTCGCCGAACAGGATCGCGGTGGACTTCACCCCGATCTTCAGGTCGTCGTCCCGATCGACCATGGCGTAATAGGTGTCGTATCCCACCGTCCACAACAGGTTGGCGATGTACAGCAGCCAGGCGATCGCTGGCAGCTCGCCGTTGGCCGCCGTGAACGCCATGGGAATGCCCCACGAATACGCCGCACCCAGTACCACCTGGGGGTAGTAGGTGTAGCGCTTCATGAACGGGTAACAGGCTGCCAGGGCGACTGCGCCGAATGACAGCAGCACGGTCTTCTGGTTGGTGCACAGCACCAGCAGGAAGCTGATGCCGACCAGCAGGGCGAACAGTGCCAGGGCTTCGCGGGCGCTGATGCGCCCGGCGGCCAGCGGACGTTCGGCCGTGCGCTTGACATGACCATCCACCTTGCGGTCGGCGAAGTCGTTGATCGCACATCCGGCGGCACGCATCAGCACTACACCGAAGAAGAAGATCAGGACATTGGCGACGGAGGGCGAGCCATTGCCGGCGATCCACACCGCCGACAGGGTCGGCCACAGCAGCAGGTAGATGCCGATCGGCTTGTCCATGCGGCTGAGCTGGATGAAGTCCCAGGCCCGGGGGTGCAGGCGGTTGAGCGATTTGAGCAGGCTCAGGTACATCAGCGGGTCTCCTTGAACGCTTCGGCGGCGTGCCACAGGCCGGGCAGGAACACTTCCGCCACCAGCACGCCGAGGGCGCCACGATCGAAACGCGAGCGGCGACCCCAGAGATTGTCTGCAGCCTGCCCGGCAGGCAGCCAGGCGCGCGGATAATGACAGACCTCGATGGCCTGGCGGACGAAGCCCTGGTCGCAGAACAGCAACTCGCCCAGCGAGCGGCTGCCGAGCGCTTCCAGGTCCAGCCCGTCATCACGCAGGGCCTGGCGTCCGGCAACGCTGCGGGCGAACACCCAGGGTTCACCGTGCCCACGCAGATACACCTCGCGCACCCAGCCCTCGCTGCCGGGTGCCAAGCCCAGGGCCAGGCATTCGTCATCGCGCAGGGCCTGCCAGCCTTCGAAAAGCGGGGTTACGGAAAAATGGTCGCGGGAAAGGCGGGTCAAGCGGCGGGTCAGGGAGCCCTGGTCGAACAACCAATCGAGGATGGCGGCCGGCGTCGTCGTGGCGAGCCGCTCGGCATATGGCGCCCAGCGCCCGACGGAAACTTGCGGGTATTCGTTTGGCACGGTAGGTAGAGGGTTACAGGCCAGAGAAGCGGCGAAGCTTAACATGTTTGCTTGCACCGGCTTGCATCCCCTGGCCGGGCTCAGTACAAAGCCCGCTGACGACCCGATCGCCATTTCCACAAAAGCATGATCGGGCCTGGCCTGAACCCGAGGAGAAGCAGTGATGAAAAAGTGGCAATGCGTAGTGTGCGGCCTGATCTACGACGAAGCCGAGGGCTGGCCGGATGACGGTATCGCGCCTGGCACGCGCTGGGAAGACGTACCGGAAGACTGGCTGTGCCCGGACTGCGGCGTCGGCAAGACCGACTTCGAAATGATCGCCATCGGCTGATCCCTATTCCACCCCCGACAAGGATTTTCAAGGCATGACCGATCCCGTAGTGATAATCGGCACCGGACTGGCGGGCTATAACCTCGCTCGCGAATTTCGCAAGCTCGACGGCGAAACGCCGTTGCTGCTGATCACTGCGGACGACGGTCGCTCCTATTCCAAGCCGATGCTGTCTACCGGTTTTGCCAAGCACAAGGACGCCGACGGCCTGAGCATGGCCGAGCCCGGGGCCATGGCCGAGCAACTCAAGGCCGAGATCCGCACCCACACTCGCATCAGCGGCATCGATCCCGGTCACAAGCGTGTGTGGATCGGTGAAGAGCAGGTGCACTACCGCGACCTGGTGCTGGCCTGGGGCGCGGAAACCGTGCGGGTGCCGGTGGAGGGCGACGGCGTTGACGCCGTGTTCCCGATCAATGACCTGGAGGACTATGCGCGCTTCCGTGTTGCCGCGGCAGGCAAGCGCCGGGTGCTGATTCTCGGTGCCGGATTGATTGGCTGCGAGTTCGCCAACGACATGAGCCTGGGCGGCTTCGAGGTGGACGTCGTGGCGCCGTGCGAGCAGGTCATGCCGACCTTGCTGCACCCGGCCGCTGCCTCGGCGGTCCAGGCCGGCCTGGAAGGGCTGGGAGTGCGGTTCCACCTGGGGCCGGTGCTGACCCGCTTGCAACGGGCAGGCGAGGGCCTGGAGGCGCACCTGTCGGACGGTTCGGTGATTGCCTGCGATCTGGTGGTATCGGCTGTCGGTTTGCGACCACGTACCGACCTCGCTGCAGCGGCCGGCTTGCGCATCAACCGCGGGGTGGTGGTAGATCGGCAGCTGCGCACTTCCCACGCCAATATCTTCGCTTTAGGTGACTGTGCCGAGGTCGAGGGGCTCAATCTGCTCTACGTGATGCCGCTGATGAGCTGCGCGCGTGCATTGGCACAGACGCTGGCCGGGCATCCCGCCACGGTTGCCTATGGACCTATGCCGATCACGGTGAAGACGCCGGTTTGTCCCCTGGTGGTATCGCCGCCAGCGTTCGGCAACGAGGGCACATGGACCGTGGAAGGTCAGGGCAGCGACCTGAAGGTGCTCTGCCACGATGCCCGGGGCCAGTTACTCGGTTATGCCCTTACCGGTGCGGCGGTCATGGAGAAATTGGCCCTGAATCGCCAGCTTCCGCCCCTGCTGGCGTAAATACCAGTCGTTCTGTCGGTTTTACCATTCCATTGCCCGTTCAATGGCCGCCTCGAGACTGGCGCGGTCCTTGGCGGCGTGCCATCCTCACTTCCGTCTGCCGCAGGCTAGAGCCTGCGGTGCCTTGGGCGCTGCCTTCGAGGGCAGCACGGCATAACAACAAAAATTCCGTCAAAGAGGCTTCACCATGCGCAAAAACGAAATCGTCGCAGCCATCTCCGAAAAGGCCGACCTCACCAAGGCCAAGGCCAGCGTGGTATTGGACGCGGTCCTGGAGCAGATCACAAAGGCGTTGAGCGAGAAGGACACCGTGACCCTGGTCGGCTTCGGCACCTTCGAACAGCGCCACCGCGGCGCCCGCACCGGCAAGAACCCGCAAACCGGCGAGCCGGTGAAAATCAAGGCCAGCAATACCGTGGCGTTCAAACCAGGCAAGGCCCTGAAGGAAAGCGTCAACTGATGGCGTGATTCGTCGAATGCAGTCAAACGGGCATCCTGGGGATGCCCGTTTTGTTTGCGGGATCAGTAGCTTTCGTTCATTAAAAGGATAAACTGCGCCCGGCAGTCATTTTTTCACCGAGGCGCATTCATGAAGTTCCGCTTTCTTCTTTGGGCCATGGGGCTGTTGATGGCCCGGGCCAGTCGCAACAACCCGGCGTTCCAGCAGCAACTCAAGGACAAGGAGCTGGTGTTCCAGTTGCAGACGCTGGACGGCAAGGTTGCTCGTCATTTCATCGTGAAGGACAGCCGTATCCGCAGCAGTGGCGGAACTCACCCGGAGCCGGCCTTCGCCATTGCGTTCAAGGACGCGGCCTTCGGTTTTGAAACCCTGCAGGCGAAGAACAAGCAATTGGCGTTCATGCAGGGGATTCAGGACAAGAGCATCCAGATCAAGGGTAATCCGGCGCTGGTGATCTGGTTCCAGGGGTTGATGAAGTACCTGAAACCTAAGAAGAAAAGCTGAAGTTGATCGCGGACCCTGTGGGAGCGGGTTTACCCGCGATTGCTAAGGTGGATTCACTGCCGCAATCGCGGGTAAACCCGCTCCCACAGGGTCCGTGGCGGTCTTTCTAGTGCTGGCTGAACTGCGAGGCCAGTTCGCGCAACATCACTTCCGCTTCCAGCACCTTGTTCACCACATCCTCGGCCTTCTCGCGGCTGATGTTCAGGCGATCGAGCAGTTCATCCGGAATCGCCTCATCCGGCCCCGAGCCAATGCCCCGTCCGCGCAACAGACGCACCGACAGGCATACCAGGTTGGCGAACGGCGAATGGTCACCGGCATAGTGCGGGTCGTTCTGGAAGCGCAGGGCCGTGGCCAGCTCGTCCGGCATGTCCCAGAAGCGCATCAGCCAGGCGCCGATCTGCTCGCGGCTGATGCCTAGCAGGTGTTGTTCGACATAGCTGTGGCAGACGTGCGGGTTGACCTCCAGGTGCCTGCAGATCAACGAGAAATGCGGCGGGAAGACGTGTGCCAGCAGCAGGTAGCCGAAATTGTGCAGCAGGCCCGCCAGGTAGGTCAGGCCGGCCTCGGGACGCTCGGCCCGGGGCATGGCGCGGGTCAGGCCTTCGATCACCGCGGCGGTGTAGATCGATTGCTGCCAGTACGGCGTGGTGTGTTGCGGGTGGTCCTTCGGCAGGCTGAGGGTCTTGCCCAGGGCCAGGCCGAGCGCCAGGTTGATCACCAGGTCGAAGCCAAGCACGCGGACGATCGCGTCTTCCACCGAACGGATCTTGCCCGGCGACGCATAGTAAGGCGATGCCGCCCAACTGACGACCTGCGCCGCCAGGGCCGGGTCGGTCTCTACCACGCCGGTGATGTCGTCGATGGTCGCGTTGGGGTCGACCCGCAGCTTGATGATTTTCTGCGCGGTTTCGGCCAGTGGCGGGATCTCGATGGTCGACTCCAGGCGCTGCTGGATACGCCGCGCAGTGAAGGCCTGGACCGCCTGGGTGATCTCGTCGCGGTCGTCCAGGGGGCGGTCGAGGTTCGGATGGATCTTGCTCAGCAGCTCGCCGAACTGGCCGGCGCTGGCCTTGTTGAGCATCTTGCGGAAGTCGTCGCGCTCGATCTCCAGCAGCAGCCCGGGTTCACCCGACTGCACCAGCAGGGCGTCCGGCTTGAGCAGGCTTTCCTCGTACAGGCAGGGCGAACTGGTAAGGGCCGGGATACCGGGAAGGATTTTCAGCCCGTGCTTGTCCAGCATGCCCTGCAGGCGCTCCAGCGGCACGGCGGCGAGCTTGCGGCCGGTCAGCTCGGTGAGACGGCTCAGGTCGAGCAACTGGCTCTGCGGGAACAGCACCATCAGCGCGCCGACCGTGTCGTCGAGAAGAACGGCCTGAACGCGGGTTTCGGGCGGCAGCTGCGGGTGATCGGCCACTTCGCGGTAGGCGACACCCAGCTTGTCGAGCAGCAGCCGGATAACAGACGGAACCTGTGGGGTTGCGGTTTCGAGGGCAACTTCAATCATGGTCTGTATCCAAATTCTTCACAGTGGCGAGATTATAACCAGCTTGGCCGGCCGGCTGGATCCAATTCCGTCGAGCGCATCACACCTGGCCGTATTGTTGGCCATGACGCAGCCAGCGTTCCAGCAGCGGGCTGACGTGATCGGGCCAGCGCGCCAGCAGCGCCTGGGCTGCGT
The DNA here is from genome assembly GCF_048586865.1 of Pseudomonas bharatica. Classification (NCBI taxonomy): domain Bacteria; kingdom Pseudomonadati; phylum Pseudomonadota; class Gammaproteobacteria; order Pseudomonadales; family Pseudomonadaceae; genus Pseudomonas; species Pseudomonas bharatica. The sequence continues at coordinate 43,651 of NZ_JBMAWR010000030.1, forward strand.
CGCGTACGGCGGGCAGCAGGTCGGCATCGCGCATCAGGTCGGCGACCTTGAATTGCAGCAGGCCGGTCTGGCGGGTGCCGAGCATTTCTCCGGGGCCGCGCAGTTCCAGGTCCTTCTCGGCAATGACGAAACCATCATTGGTTTCGCGCATGATCCCCAGGCGTTCCCGGCCGATCTGCGACAGCGGTGGATGATAGAGCAGCACGCAATGGCTCGCTGCGCTGCCGCGTCCGACCCGGCCGCGTAGCTGGTGCAGTTGGGCCAGGCCCAGGCGCTCGGGGTTTTCGATGATCATCAGGCTGGCGTTGGGAACGTCCACGCCTACCTCGATCACCGTCGTCGCCACCAGCAATTGCAGGTGGCCTTCCTTGAACTCTGCCATTACCGCAGCTTTTTCCGCTGCTTTCATCCGCCCGTGGATCAATCCTACGCGCAGCTCGCCCAGGGCACTCGACAGCTCTTCGAAGGTGGTTTCGGCGGCCTGGCAGGTCAACTCCTCGGATTCCTCGATCAAGGTGCACACCCAATAGGCCTGCCGTCCTTCGGCGCAGGCGGCGCGGACCCGCTCGACCACTTCGAAGCGCCTGCTATCGGCGACCAGCACGGTGTTCACCGGCGTCCGGCCCGGGGGCAGTTCATCGAGGATCGACGTATCGAGGTCGGCGTAGGCGCTCATGGCCAGGGTCCGCGGGATCGGGGTCGCGGTCATGATCAACTGGTGCGGGCAGAAGCGCCCGCCCACGCCCTTCTGCCGCAGGGCCAGGCGCTGTTGCACGCCGAAGCGGTGCTGCTCGTCGATGATCGCCAGGGCCAGGTTATGGAACTTCACTTCTTCCTGGAACAAGGCATGGGTGCCGACCACCATCGGCGTGCCCGTGGCGATCTGTTCGAGTGCCGCGGTGCGGGCCTTGCCCTTGAGCTTGCCGGCCAGCCAGGCGACCTCGATGCCCAGCGGCTCGAGCCAGCGCTTGAAGGTGATGAAATGCTGCTCGGCGAGGATCTCGGTGGGCGCCATCAGGGCAACCTGGTAACCCGCTTCCAGCGCCTGCAGGGCGGCAAGGGCGGCGACCACGGTCTTGCCCGCGCCAACGTCACCCTGGACCAGACGCAGCATCGGCTCCTGCTGGCTCAGGTCGTAGGCGATCTCGTTGCCGACCCGTTGCTGCGCACCGGTCGGCGGGAAACCCAGGTTGGCGAGGAATTGTTGCGGCAGCCGGCTGGCCCGTGGCAGGACCGGCGCGCGCAGCGAACGCATGCTTTCACGAAGGCGTTGTTGCGACAGCTGGTGGGTCAGCAGCTCTTCGAAGGCCAGGCGATGCTGGGCCCAATGCTGGCCTTCGGCGAGCTCATCGACATCGGCATCCGCCGGCGGCTGATGCAGGTAGCGGATGGCTTCGTCCAGCGGGCCGAGGTGATAGTCCCGGGCCAGCTCTTCCGGCAGCCAGTCCGGCAGGCTGCGCGGGCCGAGCATCGCCAGGGTCTGCTGGCTCAACTGGCGCAGGCGCTGCTGGGTCAGGCCTTCGGTGGTCGGGTAGATCGGCGTCAGGGTCTGGTCCACCGGGGGCGGCGGCTCGTTGCCGTTGAGGGTGCGGTATTCCGGATGGTAGATCTCCAGGCCGGAGGCTCCGGGACGCGCCTCGCCATAGCAGCGCACGTGGGTACCGCGCTTGAGCGCGTCCTTCTGCGCCATGCTGAAGTGATAGAAGCGCAGGCTGAGCACGCCGCTGCCATCACCCAGCCGCACCACCAGGCTGCGGCGCTTGCCCATGACCACGTCGGCACCGCTGACGACACCTTCGATCACTGCATCCTGGCCCGGACGCAAGGCGCCGATCGGCACCACGCGGGTACGGTCCTGGTAGCGCAGGGGCAGGTGGAACAAGACGTCCTGGAGGGTTTCGAGGCCGACCTTGGCCAGTTTCTCGGCCAGGGCTTCACCAACACCTTTCAGTGCCGTGACCGACACATGGGACAACTCGGTCATGGCGCCGGCCTACCCGTTCGCTGGCGGCTTGGCCACGGAGCAGAGGCGAATCGAGTCGGCGAGGATCTCGATCGCCTTGGGCCGCGGGAAGCTGGCGCGCCAGGCGATGGCCACGGTACGGAACGGTGCGGGTGGGCTCAACGGGCGCACTTCGATCACGCCCGGGGCGTAATGATGGCTGTGCACGGCCGAGAGCGGCAGGATCGACACGCCCAGGCCAGAGGCGACCATATGACGGATGGTCTCCAGCGAGCTGGATTCCACCGTGGTGTGCTTGGCACCTTCGCTGCCCTTGCCCAGGGTCGGGCAGGCTTCCAGCACCTGGTCGCGGAAACAGTGGCCTTCGCCGAGCAGCAGCAGGCTCTTGTCGTTGAGCAGGCTGGCGTCGATGGTTTCCTGGCGGGTCCAGGGGTGGCCGCTGGGCATCAGCACGTAGAACGGCTCGTCATAGAGCGGCAGGGTCAGCACGTCCGCTTCGTTGAACGGCAGGGCGATGATCACTGCATCCAGTTCGCCGTTGCGCAGTTTGTCGCGCAAGACGTGGGTGAAGTTTTCCTCGATGTACAACGGCATCTGCGGAGCGACCCGGTGCAGTTGTGGAATCAGGTGCGGGAACAGGTAGGGCCCGACCGTATAGATCGCCCCGACCTTGAGTGGCGCAGTCAGCTGGTTCTTGCCGGCCTGGGCCAGCTCGCGGATGCCCTGGGCCTGTTCCAGGACCTTCTGCGCCTGGGCCACGATGCTCTCGCCGACCGGGGTCAGGCGCACCGCGCTCTTGCTGCGCTCGAAGATCAGCACGCCGAGTTCGTCCTCCAGCTTTTTCACGCCCACCGACAGCGTCGGCTGGCTGACGTGGCAGCGCTCGGCGGCGTGGCCGAAGTGCTGTTCCTGGGCAAGAGTGACGATGTAGCGCAATTCTGTAAGGGTCATAACGTGCGTCCATGAAGTAGCGGCCCCAGCATAGCGGCTGCAACCGATAGACGCACGTTATCAGACTTGCTTGCGTGCGACAGAAATGATGATTGGCGAGAAGTGATGGGGCCGCAAAGCGGCCCCAATCCGATCTAGCGCCGGCCCTTCTCGAGGGAGAAGACGAACGGTGCCTTCAGGTCGATGACGCCGTTGGTCAGGATGTCCTTCGGCGGCGGGGGAAGCGGCTGTGCCCTGCGGATCATCTCCAGGGTCGCACGGTCCAGCGAGGCGCTGCCGGACTTGCCCACCAGTTCGTAGGACACCACGCGGCCCTCGGAATCGACCACGAAGCGCAGTTGGGTAATGCCCGTCTGGCCTCGGCGGCGTGCATCTTCCGGATAGCGCTTGTACTTCGCCAGATGGTTCAGCAGGTCGCTCTGCCAGGTCGCCTTGGCCTCGCTGTTGCTCGCCACGCTAGGTGCCGCGGCTGCCGGCTTGGTAGCCGGGGCGGGGCTAGGCGGTGCGTTGGCGACTTCCTGCTCGACCGGCTTCTGCTTCGGCTCTTCCTTCTGCTCGGGCTTGGGCGGCTGGGGCTTGGCCTTCGGCTTGGCGGGCTTGGGAATGGCGATCTTTGGTTTTGGCGCCTCGACCAGCTTCGGCAGCGGCGGCTCTTCCACCGGTGCCGGTGGCTGTGGCGGTGTCACCACCTTGGGCGGCGGTGGCGGTGCCGGCTCCGGCATCGGTGGCATTGCGATCATCATGGCCGCAGGCGGCAATTCGATAGCCTCGGGCTTTGACCAGTTCAGGGTCAGCGCAATGGCAACGGCATGCACCGCCAGCACGATCAACAGGCTACCGCCGTAACGCCCCAGCTTGTACCGGGTCTCGATCATTTCTTCGCTGCCGTCTCAAGCCCGACCAGGCCGACCTTGAGGTAGCCGGCGGCGCGCAGAATGTTCATGACATCCATCAGATCGCCGTAGTCCACGCCCTTGTCGGCCTGGAAGAAGATCGTGGTTTCCTTGTCGCCCTTGGTCTTGGCATCCAGCAACGCGCCCAACTGGTCATGTTGCTGGACCAGATCGTCGCCCAGGTACAGCTTCTGGTCGGCCTTGACGCTGAGGAACACCGGCTTTTCCGGCCTCGGCGCAGGTTTCGCGGTCGAGGCGGGCAGGTCGACCTTGATGTCGACCGTCGCCAGCGGCGCTGCGACCATGAAGATGATCAGCAGCACCAGCATGACGTCGATGAACGGCGTTACGTTGATTTCGTGGTTTTCGGCGAGATCGTCGCCACCTTCATTAAGATGCAGGCCCATGGCTTACCCCACTTTCACCATGTGCGGCTGAGCGGAGCGCTCGCCTGGCTGGTGGTCCAGATCACGGCTGACCAGCAGCAGGACCTGCGCCGAAGCGTCGGACACCTGGGCCTTGTAGCCAGCGATGGAACGGGCGAAGACGTTGTAGATGACCACGGCAGGGATGGCCGCGACCAGGCCCAGGGCGGTGGCCAGCAGCGCTTCGGCGATACCCGGGGCAACCACGGCGAGGTTGGTGGTCTGGGTCTTGGCGATGCCGATGAAGCTGTTCATGATGCCCCACACGGTACCGAACAGGCCGACGAACGGTGCAGTGGAGCCGATGGTGGCGAGCACGCCGGTACCGCTGGACATATTGCGGCCGCTGGCAGCAACCAGGCGCTCGAGGCGGAAGCTGACGCGTTCCTTGATGCCTTCCTTCTCACGGGCGTTGGCCGAAAGGTGCATCTCTTCCAGGGCGTCGTGGATCAGCACATGGGCCAGGGTGCCGGGCTTGTCGGCCTTGTCGGCGGCGTCCTTGAGCGATACCGATTTCTTCAGCGCGGCGATTTCACCCCGCAGGCGGCGCTTGGCACCCAGCAGCTCGAAGCCCTTGGCGATCCAGATGGTCCAGGTGATGATCGAGGCGATGGCCAGGCCGATCATGACCGCTTTGACCACCACGTCGGCGTTCTGGTACATGCCCCACGGCGACAGGTCGTGGCCCATGCCCAGGGTGGTGTCTTCGGCCAGGGGCTCGCCGTCCGCATTCAGGGGCTCGGCCGTGCCTTCCACGGGCGCAGCAACCGGAGCGGCCGCTGGTTGTCCGGCATCAGGCGCGGCTGCTTGCGTAGCCGGAGTGGCCGGGGCAGCGGCGGCAGCAGGGGCTGGCGCGGCGGTCGTTGGCTCTTCAGCCATCGCAGCGGGTGCCAGCATCAGGCTGAACATCAGCGCTGCGATGGCGCGCAGGGCGCGCGATGTGGTTGGCGAAGCGGAAGGTTGGATGCGTGTCATGCTGGCCGGACCTGATGAAGAAGAATGGGTGGATGCTCTTCAGGGCCTCGAAACAGGCCGAGAACAGAAAAATGGGCGGCCATTATTGCAAGTAATTCTTGTTAGCAAAAGTAATAAAGTAGCTTTTTTTAACTTCATCGCTAGCCGCCTATCGATTTTGCCGGGATAGTCCAGCCTTTGATTACGGGAGTTTCAGCATGTCAGCACCTTCAGTCCTGATCGTTGGTTGTGGCGATGTCGGTGGTCGCCTGGCCAGGCAATTGCTGGCGGGCGGCTGGTCGGTGAGTGGTCTGCGGCGTACTGCCAGCGCAGTGCCGGCAGGCGTCACGGCTATCGCTGCGGATCTCGAAAGGCGCGAAATCCCCGCAGATTGGCCGACGATAGGCCCCGATTACCTGGTCTATTGCGTGGCTGCCAGCCAGCATGACGAGCCCGGCTACCGCTCGGCCTATGTCGAGGGGCTGCGTAACGTGCTGGGCTGGCTGGCAGAACGTGGCCAGAGGCCGCGTCGCCTGCTGTTCGTCTCCAGCAGCAGCGTGTTCGCCCAGAAGAATGGGGAATGGATCGACGAGACCGCGGAAACCGCGCCGCAGGAATATTCCGGCCGGGTGATGCTGGAGGCGGAGCGCCTGGCCCTGGAGAGCGGGATTCCGGCCAGCGTCGTGCGCTTGACCGGGATCTACGGTCCGGGTCGCGAATGGTTGCTGAGCCAGGTGCGGCAGGGCTATCGGGTGACGGAAGAGCCGCCGTTGTATGGCAACCGTATCCATGCCGAGGACGCCGCCGGGTTGTTGGCTTTCCTGTTGCGTGCCGATCACGACGGGCGGGCGCTGGACGACTGCTATATCGGTGTGGACGACGCGCCCGCGCCGCTGGCCGAAGTGGTGGGCTGGCTGCGTGAGTACATGGGCGTTACCGAATGGTCGGAGCAGCAGCGGGTGAGGCGTACCGGCAGCAAGCGTTGCAGTAACGCCCGGGCCCGGGCGCTGGGCTGGGCGCCGACTTATCCGAGCTACCGCGAAGGCTACGCCGCGATCCTTGAAGGGCAAAAGCTCTAAAGCACAACGCGGACCCTGTGGGAGCGGGTTTACCCGCGATGGCTATGGTGACTTCACTACTGCAATCGCGGGTGAACCCGCTCCCACAGGGTCCGCGTGTTTACTTGCGCTCCAGCAACCAGCGCCGGGCACCCGGACGCAGTTCCGGCATCTCGTCCGGTCGCGCTTCGTTGACGGCCTGGAAAATCTCCAGTTGCTTGCCATCACGCTTGAAAATCCACGGGTTGCCTTGCTGGTTGCGCTCGAGCCACATGCTGTCGTACTTGCCGGTCATGGTTGCGCAGTCGCCGGCCAGGCACAGGGCATAGCGGTCGAGGTTGGGCAGGCCGTCCAGGCTGCCGTTGTCGCGGAAGCGTACGGTACCGCCCTGGCCCGGACCCTCCAGGACACGCCAGTCGCCCTTCATGTAGGCGCCATACAGCGCCTTCTCGAAAATCGCACCCGGCGGAACATCGGCGTCGATCACATTGGTCGTGCGCTGGAAGCGTTGCTCCGGCGCCCAGTCGCTGGTGGCCTGGACCAGTTCCTTGCCGTCCAGCTCGAGGTTCTCCACCTGATCCCCGTCCAGCTGCACTTGCCAGTGATTTTCGTCTACCGCGCTCAGCCGGCCTTCGACCAGTTCGAAGCCGTTGCTATAGCTGGCCTGGCCCGCAGCGATATTGACCTTCCACTCGAAGTTCGGACCGTTGCGCTCCAGCGCATAGCGCAGGCCGGTGCCCTTGGCGGCAGCGTCGATCGCGGCCTGGTTGATCCAGATGCCGTTGTAGTCTTCGGGTTTGTGGCTGGCGCAGCCGCCCAGCAGTGCGGCAACCAGGGAAAGGGCAAGCGCGTGGCGCATGGCGGGGTCCTTCAGGAAAAGGTGCGGCGGGCCGGATCGCCCGCCGCAGGCGTGTTACTCGAGTACCAGGATAGCGTCCATCTCGACCTGCGAACCGCGTGGCAACGCCGCGACGCCGATGGCCGCGCGGGCAGGGTACGGCTGCTCGAAGTAGCGGCCCATCACTTCGTTGACCTTGGCGAAATGGCTCAGGTCGGTCAGGAAGATGTTCAGCTTGACGATGTCCTTGAAGGAGCCGCCAGCAGCCTCGGCCACGGCCTTGAGGTTCTCGAACACCTGGACGGTCTGGGCTTCGAAGCCTTCGACCAGTTCCATGGTTTTCGGATCGAGGGGAATCTGGCCCGACATGTAGACGGTGTTGCCAGCCTTGATCGCCTGGGAGTAGGTACCGATGGCGGCGGGTGCCTTGTCGCTGTTGATGACGGTCTTGGTCATGGGGACTCCTTGCAAGGGAAGGGCTACGCGCGCATGCGGGTGATGCGGATGACGCCCGTCAGCGCGCGCAGTTTCTTGATCACGCGGGCCAGGTGCACGCGGTCGTGCACGCTGACCACCAACTGGACGACGCTGATGCGGCCATCGCGTTCATCCATGCTGATTTTCTCGATGTTGCCGTCGGCGGCGTTGACGCTGCTGGCAAGCAGCGCGATCAGGCCGCGCTGGTGTTCCAGCTCGACGCGCAGTTCGACGTTGAATTCGCCGGTAACGTCCTTGGCCCAGGACAGCTGGATGCACTTTTCCGGGTTGTGGCGGATTTCGCTGATGTTCCGGCAGCTCTCCAGGTGCACCACCATGCCCTTGCCCGCCGACAGGTGCCCGACGATCGGATCGCCCGGGATCGGCGTGCAGCACTTGGCGTAGCTGAGCACCAGGCCTTCGGTACCGCGGATCGCCAGCGGCCCTTCCGGGTTGGGCAACTGCTCGCCCTCGGTGGACAGCAAGCGGCGGGCGACCACGTAGGCCATGCGGTTGCCCAGGCCGATGTCTTCCAGCAGGTCTTCGATCACTTCCAGGCGGTACTCGGCAAGCATGGCCTGGATGCGTTCCGGCGGAATCTTGTCGAGGGCGCTGTCGAAACCGTTGAGCACCTTGTTCAGCAGGCGTTCGCCGAGGTTGATCGACTCGGAGCGGCGCTGCAGCTTGAGGGCGTGACGAATATGCGTGCGCGCCTTGCCGGTGACCACGAAGTTGAGCCAGGCCGGATTGGGTCGGGCGCCCGGGGCGCTGACGATTTCCACGGTGGAGCCGCTTTGCAGCGGTTCCGACAGCGGCGCCAGGCGGCGGTTGATGCGGCAGGCGATGCAACTGTTGCCGACGTCGGTGTGTACCGCGTAGGCGAAATCGACCGCGGTGGAGCCTTTGGGCAGCTCCATGATGCGGCCCTTGGGCGTGAACACGTAGACCTCGTCGGGGAACAGGTCGATCTTCACGCTCTCGATGAATTCCAGGGAGTTGCCCGCACGTTGCTGCAGTTCCAGCACACCCTTGACCCACTGCCGGGCACGGGCATGGGTGCCCTTGGGCTTTTCCTCATCGCTGGACTTGTACAGCCAGTGGGCGGCGATGCCGTTGTTGGCCATCTCTTCCATCTCGCGGGTGCGGATCTGGATCTCGATGGGCACGCCGTGCATGCCGAACAGGGTCGTGTGCAGCGACTGGTAGCCGTTGGCCTTGGGGATCGCGATGTAGTCCTTGAAGCGCCCGGGCAGCGGCTTGTACAGGTTGTGCACGGCGCCGAGCACGCGGTAGCAGGTGTCGACCTTGTCGACGATGATGCGGAACGCGTAGACATCCATGATCTCGTTGAAGGCCCGGCGCTTGCCGCGCATCTTCTTGTAGATGCCATAGATGTGTTTCTGGCGGCCGCTGACCTCGCCTTCGATGCCATCGACGGCCAGGCAATGGCTCAGCGATTCCTCGATCTTGTTGACGATTTCCTTGCGGTTGCCGCGGGCGCGCTTGACCGCCTGGTAGATACGCGCCGAGCGCATCGGGTACATCGCCTTGAAACCCAGGTCCTCGAATTCGATACGCACGCTGTGCATGCCGAGGCGATTGGCGATGGGGGCGTAGATCTCCAGGGTTTCCTTGGCGATGCGCCGGCGTTTTTCGCCGGACAGCACTTCCAGGGTGCGCATGTTGTGCAGGCGGTCGGCCAGCTTGACCAGGATCACGCGGATATCCCGGGCCATGGCCATGGCCATCTTCTGGAAGTTTTCCGCCTGGGCCTCGGCCTTGGTCTCGAAGTTCATCTGGGTCAGCTTGCTGACGCCATCGACCAGCTCGGCGACGGTCTCGCCGAACTGCGAACTGAGGGCTTCCTTGGCGATGCCGGTGTCTTCGATCACATCGTGCAGCATGGCTGCCATCAGGCTCTGATGGTCCATGTGCATGTCGGCGAGGATGCTGGCGACGGCCAGGGGATGCGTGACGTACGCCTCGCCGCTGCGGCGGCGTTGGCCGTCATGGGCCTGTTCGGCGTAGAAATAGGCCCGGCGGACCAGGTTGACCTGCTCGGGACCCAGATAGGTCGATAGGCGATCGGCGAGGGCATCTATGCTCGGCAAGATTCGACCTCCTGCCGAGGATAAGGGACCCGCGCCGTACAACGTCGACCAGGCATGGACTTAGACGGCCTCGTTGGCCTCGTCCTCGAACGTCGGGAAGACCGGGTCTTCGGTGACGATCTCTTCTGCGGCGATGAACTCGGGGGTGACGATACCTTCGGCGATTTCACGCAGCGCTACGACGGTAGGCTTGTCGTTTTCCCAGGCCACTTTCGGCTCTTTGCCGCCGGTTGCCAGTTGACGGGCACGCTTGGTGGACAGCATGACCAGCTCGAAGCGGTTATCAACGTGTTCCAGGCAGTCTTCAACGGTTACGCGGGCCATGGTGTTCCTCGAATAGCGAATGCGGTGTTCTGCCCGGGAGTGGGCGAGTGGACTCGGCAGTTTAAAAAATAACCAGCCGTTAGGGAAGCGCTGTTTTCGGCCCCGAGCCCTGAATACGCTGACGATACCTAGATGTAAGCGTCTATTTCAATAGTCTTCGTCTATGGCTCAGATCAAGGCATTGCGCAGACGTGGCGTCAGCTCGTCGAACAGCGTCTGGACCGAGCGCAGGGCACGGCAATCCGGGCGGGTCAGCAGCCAAAGCTGGATGTCGCAGCCGGGCAGGGCATCGCTCAATTGCTCCACGCCCGGCAGGGTATGCGCCATGTAGTCGGGCAGCGCGGCAACACCGAGGCCGGCGCCGACCATCTGGGCAATGGAGGCAATTCCGCTGCAGCGGTAGCGCGGCAGTACGCCGGGGAGCTTTTCGCTGCGCCAGACCAGGGTAGGGTGGTCCTGCATGGAGTCGTCCGGGGCGATCCACGGCACGCTCGCCGGATTCTCCGTCAGACGCTGGCGAAACTCCTCACGGCCACAGATAACGTAGGACGCCGAACCCAGGCAGCGTCCTACAAGGTGCTCGGGCGGCGCATTGGTCAGGCGCAGCGCCAGGTCGGCATCCCGTCGGCTGAGGTTGGCGAAGGTGTTGGACGTCGCCAGTTCCAGGTTCAGTGCCGGGTAGGCCGGCATGAACTCGGCCAGCGCCGGCAGCAGCAGGCTGTGCAGCACGGCATCGGTGCAGGTCAGGCGCACCGTGCCACTGACTACCTGCTCGCCGTGGGCCAGGGCGACGCGCGCCGCGTCCAGGGCCTGTTCGGCGCGCTCGGCCTGTTCCGCCAGGGCCTGGGCGGTACCGGTAGGGATGTAGCCCTTGCGGCTCTTGACGAACAAGGCCGTGCCCAGCGCAGCCTCCATCCGCCGGATCGAGCGGAACACCGTGGAAACGTCGACCTTGAGCAGTTCCGCCGCTTTGGCCAGGGAGCGACCACGCACCAGGGCGAGAACCAGGGAGAGGTCGGCGTGGCTGATCTGATATTGCATCGGTGCACTCTTCGCTTGCCAAAACGCCAATGTCTGTTTGCGTGACGGCCATTCTATAGTGCGAACGTGGCCGTCGAGCAAGGTTTGTCGCGCCATTCGTTCCTCCGATGGACTACCCGAGAACAAGACCAGCCATCGCCTCCGAATACCCGCGTTACCTCCTTACATCGCTGCCCCTATAAAAATTCCAAAGGATGCCTAGCCATGACGTCGGTCTCCCCGTGCGCCATCCCCGTTGATGAAATGGGCGAATTCCTCAAGGCCCACCCCGAGGTGCAATTCGTCGATCTGCTGATCGCCGACATGAACGGGGTAGTGCGCGGCAAGCGCATCGAGCGCGCGAGCCTGGTAAAGGTGTATGAAAAGGGCATCAACCTGCCCGCATCGCTGTTCGCCCTGGACATCAACGGCTCCACCGTGGAAAGCACCGGCCTGGGCCTGGATATCGGCGACTCCGACCGCATCTGTTATCCGATTCCCGGCACCCTGAGCTTCGAGCCGTGGCAAAAACGGCCGACCGCGCAGCTGCTGATGACCATGCACGAGCTCGATGGCACGCCGTTCTTTGCCGATCCGCGGGAAGTGCTGCGTGGCGTGGTCGAGAAATTCGACGCGCTGGGGCTGACTATCTGCGCCGCGTTCGAGCTGGAGTTCTATCTGATCGACCAGGACAACCTCAACGGTCGTCCGCAACCGCCGCGTTCGCCGATATCCGGCAAGCGTCCGCAATCGACCCAGGTGTACCTCATCGACGACCTCGACGAGTACGTCGATTGCCTGCAGGACATGCTCGAGGCCGCCAAGGAACAGGGCATCCCCGCCGACGCCATCGTCAAGGAAAGTGCCCCGGCGCAGTTCGAAGTGAACCTGCACCACGTTGCCGATCCGATGAAAGCCTGCGACTACGCGTTGCTGCTCAAGCGGGTGATCAAGAACATCGCCTACGACCATGAAATGGACTCCACCTTCATGGCCAAGCCCTATCCGGGCCAGGCCGGCAACGGCCTGCACGTGCACATCTCGTTGCTGGACAAGGCCACCGGCAGGAACATCTTCGCCAGCGAGGATCCCGAGCAGAGCGAAACCCTGCGCTACGCCATCGGCGGCGTGCTGGAAACCATGCCGGCATCCATGGCCTTCCTCTGCCCGAACATCAACTCCTATCGCCGTTTCGGCGCCCAGTTCTACGTGCCCAACGCACCGAGCTGGGGCCTGGACAACCGTACCGTCGCGGTCCGCGTGCCGACTGGCAGCAGCGATGCAGTGCGTATCGAGCACCGGGTGGCCGGCGCCGACGCCAACCCTTACCTGATGATGTCGGCGATCCTCGCCGGCATTCACCATGGCCTGACCAACAAGATCGAGCCGGGTGCGCCGATCGAAGGCAATTCCTACGAGCAACTGGAACAGAGCCTGCCGAACAACCTGCGCGATGCGCTGCGCGAGCTGGACGACAGCGAGGTGCTGAACCAGTACATCAGCCCCGACTACATCGATATTTTCGTCGCCTGCAAGGAAAGCGAACTGGCGGAGTTCGAGGTGTCGATTTCCGACCTCGAATACAACTGGTACCTGCACACGGTCTGATGCCCGGAGAACAACAATGACAATCCCGTCTCGCGAACAGTGGGAATCCCTTTACCAGAGCCTGCGCATCGAAGGCCGTGCCTTCGTCGATGGCGTCTACCGCGACAGCGTTGGCGGTGAGGTGTTCGAGTGCGTCAGCCCGGTGGATGGCCGCGTCCTCGCTTCCGTCGCCAGCTGCGATATCGCCGACGCGGAGCTGGCGGTAGCCGCCGCCCGCCGCACCTTCGACAGTGGCGTCTGGGCCAACCAGGCCCCGGCCGAGCGCAAGCGCGTACTTATCGCATTCGCCGACCTGCTGCTGGCCAATGCCAGGGAGCTGGCGCTGCTGGAAACCCTGGACATGGGCAAGCCGATCGCCGACGCCTTGAGTATCGACATTCCGGCGGCGGCGAACTCGATTCGTTGGTCTGCCGAGGCCATCGACAAGGTCTATGACGAAGTGGCGCCGACCCCGCACGACCAGCTCGGCCTGGTTACCCGCGAGCCGATCGGCGTGGTGGCCGCCATCGTGCCGTGGAACTTCCCGCTGATGATGGCCTGCTGGAAGCTCGGTCCGGCGCTGGCTACCGGTAACTCGGTCATCCTCAAGCCATCGGAAAAATCGCCACTGACGGCCATCCGTGTCGCCCAACTGGCGCTGGAAGCCGGTATTCCGGCCGGGGTGTTCAACGTACTGCCGGGCTACGGCCACACCGTGGGCAAGGCCCTGGCCCTGCATATGGACGTGGATACCCTGGTATTCACCGGTTCGACCCGGATCGCCAAGCAACTGATGGTGTATGCCGGCGAATCCAACATGAAGCGCGTGTGGCTGGAAGCCGGTGGCAAGAGCCCGAACATCGTCTTCGCCGATGCGCCGGACCTGAATGCCGCTGCCGAAGCCGCGGCTGCCGCCATCGCCTTCAATCAGGGCGAAGTCTGCATCGCCGGTTCGCGCCTGCTGGTGGAGCGCTCGATCAAGGAGCGTTTCCTGCCGATGGTGGTGGACGCGCTCAAGGCCTGGAAGCCGGGCCATGCGCTGGATCCGCAGACCCGCGTCGGCGCCCTGGTGGACGGCACCCAGCTGGATACCGTGCTCGGCTATGTCGAAGCCGGCAAGGCCGATGGCGCGACCCTGGTCACCGGTGGCCAGCGTGTGCTGGAAGACACCTGCGGCGTGTATGTGCAGCCGGCGATCTTCGATGGCGTGACCAACGCCATGCGTATCGCCCGGGAAGAGATCTTCGGCCCGGTGCTGTCGGTGATCACCTTCGATACCCCCGAGGAAGCGATTGCCATCGCCAACGACTCACCGTTCGGCCTGGCGGCGGCCGTGTGGACGGCGGATATCTCCCGGGCCCACCGTTGCGCCCGCGCCCTGCGTGCCGGCAGCGTGTGGATCAACCAGTACGACGGCGGCGACATGACCGCGCCGTTCGGCGGGTTCAAGCAGTCGGGCAATGGCCGCGACAAGTCGCTGCATGCGTTCGACAAGTACACCGAACTGAAGGCGACCTGGATCAAGCTCTAAGAGATCTCTGAAGCGCCACGGACCCTGTGGGAGCGGGTTCACCCGCGATGACGTTAGTGAATTCACCGACTCAATCGCGGGTGAACCCGCTCCCACAAGGTCTGTGGCGAACCATGAATTGTATGTTGTTCCACGCGAGGCTGGATCAATGAAGCAAGTCGGAACCCCTTTGATCGGCGTCACCGCGTGCCGCCAGATGCTCGGTCACACGGCCTCCCACACCGTGGGCGACAAGTACGTCGAGGCTGCCGCCTTTGCCGGCGTGCCGCTGATCCTGCCGGCGCTCAACGAGGCGCTGGAGCCGCAGCGCCTGCTGGAACGCCTCGACGGCATTGTTTTTACCGGTTCGCCTTCAAATGTCGAGCCGCATCATTACAATGGCGCCCCCAGCGCGGAAGGCACCCGGCACGACGTTTATCGTGACCGCCTGACCCTGCCGCTGCTGCGCGCGGCCATCGCCGCCGGTGTGCCGGTCTTCTGCATCTGCCGGGGTTTCCAGGAGCTCAACGTGGCGCTGGGCGGCAGCCTGCACCAGCGCGTGCACGAGCTGCCCGGCTACCTGGACCACCGCGAGCCGCACGACGCCCCGCTGGAGGTGCAGTACAGCCCGCGCCACCTGGTCACCGTCGAGCCCGACGGGCAATTCCAGCGACTGGGTTTGCCGCGCAGCTTCATGGTCAACTCGCTCCACGGCCAGGGCATCGACCGTCTGGCCGACGGCCTGCGGGTCGAGGCATTGGCTCCCGATGGTCTGATCGAAGCGGTTTCCATGGAGGACGCACCCGGCTTCGTGCTCGGGGTGCAATGGCATCCGGAATGGCGTTTTGCCGAGAACCCGGTTTCGTTGCGACTTTTCCAGGCGTTCCGTGCAGCCTGCGAGGCTTACGCCGGTGGCCAGCGCTACCGCGAGGCCACTCTGTAGCGGGCATCCCCGGATGCCCTGAAGAACAATTCCAATAGCGGCGACATCTCATGAGCGAATTCGAAGCAAGCCTGTCCTCGGGCACGGCGGGACTGGCTCGCAAGGCCTCCAAGGGGCTGGCCAAGGGCCGGCTCGGCCTGCTCGCCAGCATCGTGCTGGGCATTTCCACCATTGCCCCGGTCTACACCCTGACCGGCGCCCTCGGGCCGACCGTGCGGGAGGTCGGCCAGCATCTGCCAGCGGTGTTCATCGTCGGCTTCCTGCCGATGCTGCTGGTTGCCCTGGGCTACCGTGAACTGAACGCCGCAGAGCCGGACAGCGGTACGTCCTTCACCTGGTCGGCGCGGGCCTTCGGCCCGATGATCGGCTGGATCGGCGGCTGGGGCCTGGTCACGGCGACCACCATCGTGCTGTCCAACCTGGCCGGGGTGGCAGTGGATTTCTTCTATCTGTTCCTCGGGCAACTGACCGGCAGTCGCGAGCTGGCTGCGCTCAGTGACAACCTGCTGGTCAACGTGGTCACCTGCTGTGTGTTCATCGCCATGGCGGTGTGGATCTGCTGTCGCGGCATCGGTACCACCATGACCGTGCAATATGGCCTGGTGGCCCTGCAACTGGTGGTGCTGGTGGGCTTCGCCATGGCCGCGTTCGGCGGGGCTGCGCAAACGCCGCCGATGGACTTCGATATCAGCTGGTTCAACCCCTTCGGTGTCGAGTCGTTCTCGGCCTTCGCTGCCGGGCTTTCGCTGTCGATTTTCATTTTCTGGGGCTGGGACGTTTGCCTGACCGTGAGCGAAGAGTCGGTCGGCAGCGATGAGGTTCCCGGTCGAGCGGCAACCCTCACGGTCTTGCTGATTCTGGGCCTGTACCTGGTCACCGCCATCGCCACCCTGCAGTTCGCCGGGATCAGCGAGGAAGGCCTGGGCCTGAACAATCCGCGCATCCAGGAAAACGTCTTTGCCCATCTGGCCGGGCCGGTGATGGGGCCGATGGCGATCCTGATGTCCATCGCCGTGCTGGCGAGCACTGCCGCGTCACTGCAATCGACCTTCGTGTCGCCGGCGCGGACCTTGCTCGCCATGGGCTACTACGGCGCCGTGCCTGAGCGCTTCGCGCGTATCTGCCCGCGCTCGCAGACCCCGCGCTATGCCACCATCTGCGCCGGGGTCGCCGCCGGGGTGTTCTACGTGACCATGCGTACCCTCAGCGAGAACGTGCTCGCCGACACCATTACCGCGCTGGGCATGATGATCTGCTTCTACTATTCGCTGACGGCCTTCGCCTGCGTCTGGTACTTCCGCCACAGCCTGTTCGACAGCCTGCGCCACTTCTTCATGCGTGGCGTGTGTCCTTTGCTGGGCGGCGCGATCCTGTCGGTAATCTTCGTGCAGACGGCCTTCGACAGCGCTTCGCCGGAGTTCGGCAGCGGCTCGCATGTGGGCGGGTTGGGGCTGGTGTTCGTGATCGCGATGATCATCCTGCTGCTGGGCATCGTCCTGATGCTGCTGTCGCGCCTGCGTGCGCCGGCGTTCTTCCTGGGCGTGACGCTGCGTCGTCACGCCACTGTCCCCAGCCGCCGCTAGGCTTTCCCAAGGCGGCCAGGGCGGCGAGGGCTCAAGCCAGCAGTTGCTTGAGCAGCTCGCCGTGGCGCTGCTGCTGACCGTCCCGTTGCAGGCGGTTGGCGCGGAACACGGCTTTCAGGTCTTCCAGCGCGGTGGCGAAGTCGTCGTTGATGATGACGTACTCGTACTCGTCGTAGTGTTCCATCTCGCTGACCGCTTCGCGCATCCTGCCTTCGATGATCTCGTCGCTGTCCTGGCCCCGGTTGGTCAGGCGCTGGCGCAGGGCCTGCTGGCTCGGTGGCAGGATGAAGATCGAGCGGGTCTGCGGCATCAGCTTGCGTACTTGCTGGGCGCCTTGCCAGTCGATTTCCAGGATCAGGTCGTGGCCCTGGTCCAGCGTCTGCTGCAGGGCGCTGCGCGAGGTGCCGTAGCAGTTGCCGAAGACCTCGGCCTGTTCGAGGAAGTCGCCCTGGGCGTTCATCCGCTCGAATTCGGCGCGATCGACGAAGTGATAGTTGACCCCATCGCGCTCGCCCGGGCGCATGGCGCGGGTGGTATGCGAGACCGACACGCGGATGTGGTTCAGGTCGTCGGTCAGGGCCTTGACCAGGCTGGTCTTGCCGGCGCCGGACGGGGCGGAAATGATGAACAGGGTGCCGCTGCTGTGTTTCATGATGGGGGTGGCCTTACTCGATGTTCTGTACTTGTTCACGCATCTGCTCGATCAGGACCTTGAGGTTCACCGCCGATTGCGTGCTGCGTGGGTCGAAGGCTTTGGAGCCGAGGGTGTTGGCTTCGCGATTGAGCTCCTGCATCAGGAAGTCCAGGCGCCGGCCTGCGGCGCCGCCGGACTTGAGCACGCGGCGCACCTCGGTGACGTGGGTGCTGAGGCGGTCGAGCTCTTCGGCGACATCGCTTTTCTGGGCCAGCAGGACCATTTCCTGTTCCAGGCGCTGCGGGTCCAGCTCGGCTTTCATGTCGTTGAAGCGGTCGAGGATCTTCTGCCGTTGCGCGGCGAGCATCTGCGGGACCAGGGTGCGCAGGGTAGCGACCTCGTGGCTCATGCTGTCCAGCCGCTCGTTGATCAGCCGGGCCAGCTCGGCGCCTTCGCGATTGCGCCCGTTCTTGAGTTCGGCGAGCGCGTCTTCGAACAGCGCCAGGGCTTCCTGGTTCAGGGCCTGCGGGTCGGCAGCGTCGGCCACCAGCACGCCAGGCCAGGACAGCACGGCCAGCGGGTTCAGTGGTGCAGGGTTCTTGATCAGGCTGGCAACGCTCTCGGCGGCTTCCACCACCTGGCGGGCGCGCTCCTGGTCCACCTGTAGCGATTTGCCGGCGTTCTCTTCGGTGAAGCGCAGGGTGCACTCCACTTTCCCGCGGGAAATGCCCTGGCGCAGGGCTTCGCGTACCGCGCCTTCGAGGTCGCGGAAGGCGTCCGGCAGGCGTAGATGCGGCTCGAGATAGCGATGGTTGACCGAGCGCAATTCCCAGATGAGGGTGCCCTGGGTCCCGGCTCGTTCGACACGAGCGAAGGCGGTCATGCTGTGCACCATGGGAAGTACCTCGCAGATGGATGAAGGAGAAAGCCGACGGCTGCAAAGGCGCAGGATTGTAACGCAGTGCGCCGCCCGGTCCCATCTACTGATGTTACAAACCGGGGTGGAAGGACAGGGTGAATACCGACCGGGGGCTTTGGGTGCACCGCCGGACCTATGGGAGCTGGCGTTGCCAGCGATGGGGCCGGTACAGCCATTAAAGCGTCAGGCATGTCCACTGCGGCCCTGGCGCTCTATAATGCTCGGCAGTTCGAACCCCCAGTACAGGTATCCCCTATGAAACGTCCAAGTGGTCGCGCCGCCGATCAGCTTCGCTCGATCCGCATCACCCGCAACTACACCAAGCACGCCGAAGGGTCGGTACTGGTCGAGTTCGGCGACACCAAGGTGGTCTGCACGGTCAGCGTCGAGAACGGTGTTCCGCGCTTCCTCAAAGGCCAGGGCCAGGGCTGGCTGACCGCCGAATACGGCATGCTGCCGCGTTCGACTGGCGAGCGTAACCAGCGTGAGGCCAGCCGTGGCAAGCAGGGCGGCCGGACCCTGGAAATCCAGCGTCTGATCGGGCGCTCGCTGCGCGCCGCCCTGGACATGAGCAAGCTTGGCGACATCACCCTGTATGTCGATTGCGATGTGATCCAGGCCGATGGCGGCACCCGCACCGCATCCATTACCGGTGCGATGGTCGCCCTGGTCGATGCCCTGCGCGTGGTCAAGAAGCGTGGCGGACTGAAGGGCGGCGACCCGCTCAAGCACATGATCGCCGCCGTATCGGTGGGCATGTACCAGGGCGAAGCGGTCCTCGACCTGGACTACCTGGAAGACTCCGCCGCCGAGACCGACCTGAACGTGGTCATGACCAGCTCGGGCGGCTTCATCGAGGTCCAGGGCACCGCAGAAGGCGCGCCGTTCCAGCCGCAAGAGCTGAACGCCATGCTGGCGATCGCGCAGAAAGGCATGGCCGATCTGTTCGAGCTGCAGAAGGCTGCGCTGGCCGATTGATCCAGCGCGGGCCTTGTGGGAGCGGGTTCACCCGCGATTGCGATGGTGGTTTCACTACAGCTATCGCGGGTGAACCCGCTCCCACAGGTGCCGCGTCGTCTTTCGGGATATCAGGCACAAAAAAGCCGACCCATGAGGTCGGCTTTTTTGCATCTGGTGATCAGATCGTCAGCGTCCAGTCGTAGTCCACGATCAGCGGCGCGTGCTGCGAGAAGCGCGGCTGGCGTGGCAGGCGTGCACTGCGCACGAAGCGGCGCAGGCCCGGGGTCAGCAACTGGTAGTCGAAGCGATAGCCCAGGTTGAGCATCTCGGCCTGCTCGTTGTCTGGCCACCAGCTGTACTGGTCGCCTTCGCGGCTGACTTCGCGCAGGGCATCGACATAACCCATGTTGCCGACGATCTCGTCCATCCAGGCACGCTCGGGGGCAAGGAAGCCCGGCGACTGCTGGCTGTCGCGCCAGTTCTTGATGTCGAGCTTCTGCTGCGCCACGTAGAGCGAGCCGCAGTAGATGTATTCACGGCGCTTGCGACGCTGCTTGTCCAGGTACTTGGCGAAGTCGTCCATCAACTTGAACTTCTGGTTCAGGTCTTCGTCGCCGTTCTGCCCGGAAGGCAGGAGCAAGGTAGCAATACTGACTTTGTCGAAATCGGCCTGCAGGTAACGTCCGTAGCGGTCGGCTGTCTCGAAGCCCAGGCCGCTGATGACTGCCTTGGGCTGCAACCGCGAATAAAGTGCCACGCCGCCTTGGGCGGGTACTTCTGCGTCGCAGGCATAAAGGAAGTAGCCATCGAGCTGATAAGCCGGGTCGTCGAGTTCAAAGGCCGAAGCGCGGGTATCCTGAAGGCAGATGACGTCGGCATTCTGGGCTTGCAGCCAGCTGAGCAAACCACGCTCGACCGCAGCCTGAATGCCATTAACGTTCACACTGATGATCCGCATAAATGGCCCCAAAAATCACGTGCGTGTATGATACCCGAGCTCTACTCAATTAGCTAAATCCGTGGTATCCGGGACTCCTCATGCAGCCGTATCAGCGCGACTTCATTCGTTTTGCCATCGATCGCGGGGTTCTGCGCTTCGGTGAGTTCACTCTCAAGTCGGGCCGTACCAGCCCGTATTTCTTCAACGCCGGCCTGTTCAACAGCGGTTCGGCCCTGGCCCAGCTCGGTCGTTGCTACGCGGCGGCGATCGTCGACAGCAAGATTCCGTTCGACGTGCTGTTCGGCCCGGCCTACAAGGGCATTCCCCTGGCAGCGGCCACCGCGGTCGCCCTGGCCGAGCAGCATCAGCTCGACGTGCCATGGTGCTTCAACCGCAAGGAAGCCAAGGACCACGGTGAAGGCGGCAGCCTGGTTGGCGCGCCGCTGGCTGGTGACGTGCTGATCATCGACGACGTGATCACTGCCGGCACCGCGATCCGCGAAGTCATGCAGATCATCAAGGCCCAGCAAGCCCGTGCCGCCGGCGTGCTGATCGCGCTGAACCGCGAAGAGCGCGGCAATGGCGAGTTGTCGGCGATCCAGGAAGTGGAGCGCGACTTCGGCATTCCGGTGGTCAGCATCGTTTCCCTGACCCAGGTCCTCGAGTTCCTTGCCGACGACCCGCAGCTCAAGCAGCACCTGCCAGCGGTGGAAGCCTACCGCGCGCAGTACGGCATCTGAGCCGGAGGAAATGAAAAAGGCGACCCGAGGGTCGCCTTTTTCTTGCCCGCAAAACGCTTACTGACGCGGCTTGCGGTTGGTGATCAGGGTGCCGACGCCGCTGTCGGTGAAGATTTCCAGCAGTACGGCATTCGGTACCCGGCCGTCGATGATGTGCGAGCTGTGCACGCCGCCCTGGACCGCTTCCAGCGCGCAGCGGATCTTCGGCAGCATGCCGCCGTAGATGGTGCCGTCGGCGATCAGTGCGTCGACCTGTTCGGTGCTCAGACCGGTCAGCACGGTACCTTGCTTGTCCATCAGGCCGGCGATGTTGGTCAGCAGCATCAGCTTCTCGGCTTTCAGCGCTTCGGCAACCTTGCCGGCAACCAGGTCGGCGTTGATGTTGTACGACTCACCGTTCGGGCCCACGCCGATTGGCGCGATGACCGGGATGAAATCGCCCTTCACCAGCATGTTCAGCAGGTCGGTGTTGACGCCCACCACTTCGCCGACATGGCCGATGTCGATGATTTCCGGGGTAGTCATTTCCGGGGTCTGGCGGGTGACGGTGAGCTTTTTCGCGCGGATCAGCTCGGCGTCCTTGCCGGTCAGGCCGATGGCGCTGCCGCCGTGACGGTTGATCAGGTTGACGATGTCCTTGTTTACCTGGCCGCCAAGCACCATCTCCACCACGTCCATGGTCGCGGCGTCGGTAACCCGCATGCCATCGACGAAACGGCTTTCGATCGACAGACGGTTGAGCAGGTCACCGATCTGCGGGCCACCGCCGTGCACCACCACCGGGTTGATGCCGACCGCCTTCATCAGCACTACGTCGCGGGCGAAGCCGGTTTTCAGCTCTTCGCTCTCCATCGCGTTGCCGCCGTACTTGATCACCAGGGTCTTGCCGACGAAGCGTCGGATATAAGGCAGCGCTTCGGACAGTACCTTGGCGACATGGGTGGCGGCATCGCGATCGAGGGTCATGCAGGGCTCCAGTTGGAACAAGTGGTTCGGTCAGAACGGTAGTTGCAGGTCAGGGGCTACGCGCTTGAGCTGCGCGTGGAATATAGCCTTGATTCGCTGCAGTTCAGCGTCATTGTCGGCCTCGAAGCGCAGCACCAGCACCGGGGTGGTGTTGGAGGCGCGGACCAGGCCCCAGCCGTGGGGATAATCGACCCGCACACCGTCGATGGTGGTCAGGTCGGCTTGGCCCCAGTCGGCGTCGCGTTGCAGTGCATCAATGATGGCGAATTTACTCTCGTCGGTCACATCAATGTTGATTTCCGGCGTGGAAATATCATTCGGGAAGCCGGCGAACAGGGTTTCGGCGTCCGTTTCGGTCTTGCTGAGGATTTCCAGCAATCGCGCGGCGCTGTAGATACCGTCGTCGAAGCCGAACCAGCGTTCCTTGATGAAAATGTGCCCGCTCATCTCGCCTGCAAGCAGGGCGCCGGTTTCCTTCATCTTCTTCTTGATCAGCGAGTGGCCGGTTTTCCACATCCGCGCATGGCCGCCGTGTTCGGCGATCAGCGGGGTCAGGCGACGGGTGCACTTGACGTCGAAGATGATCTCGGCGCCCGGGTTGCGGTCCAGCACGTCCTGGGCGAACAGCATCAGCAGGCGGTCGGGATAGACGATGCTGCCGGTGTTGGTCACCACGCCGACGCGGTCACCGTCGCCGTCGAAGGCCAGGCCGATGTCGGCGCCGGTTTCCTTCACTTTCGCGATCAGATCGACGAGGTTCTCCGGTTTTCCCGGATCCGGATGGTGATTGGGGAAGTTGCCGTCCACTTCGCAGAACAATGGGATGACCTCGCAGTTCAGCGCGGCCAGCAGCTGTGGCGCGTTGACCCCGGCTGCACCGTTGCCGCAGTCCACCACCACCTTCAGGCGCCGGGCGAGCTTGATGTCGCCGACGATCTGCTGGTGATAGCGCGGGAGGATATCGACCTTTTCCACCTTGCCGGCGCCGCGCGGCAGGTCCTCGTTCTTGATGCGGTTCAGCAGGGCCTGGATCTGCTCGTTGGCGAGGGTGTCGCCGGCGATGACGATCTTGAAGCCGTTGTAGTCCGACGGGTTATGGCTGCCAGTGAGCATCACCCCGGACTTGCCGGCCAGCACATTGGCCGCGTAGTACAGGGCCGGGGTCGGCACCAGGCCGACATCGCTGACCTGGCAACCGGCGTCGGCCAGGCCCTTGATCAGTTGTTCCACCAGCATCGGGCCGGACAGGCGGCCATCACGGCCAACGGAAACGTTCGGCTCGCCCTGGGCGATGCTCTGGGCGCCGATGGCGCGGCCGATCCAGTAAGCCGTTTCGGCGTGCAGGGTCTTTCCGACCACACCACGGATATCGTAGGCGCGGAAGATGCTGTCAGGCAGTGCGGGGATCAGTTGGGCCATATCGTTCATCACGGGACTCCAGTCTCGAAGGCTTTCGGGCGTATGGAACGCTTGGACGGCCTTTCCGGCGGAGAGTTCGCCCTCGACAGGCCGTCGAGGGCGGTCAACGGATCAATGGCTACCGGAATGACCGAAGCCGCCGGCGCCGCGCTGGGTCTCGTCGAAGGTCTCGACGATGTCGAAATGCGCCTGTACCACCGGCACCAGGACCAGCTGCGCGATGCGCTCGCCGACGGCGATATTGAAGGCGTTCTGGCCGCGGTTCCAGCACGACACCATCAGTTCGCCCTGGTAGTCCGAGTCGATCAGGCCGACCAGGTTGCCCAGGACGATGCCGTGTTTGTGGCCCAGGCCGGAGCGCGGCAGGATCATGGCCGCCAGGCCCGGGTCGCCGATGTAGATCGACAGTCCGGTGGGGATCAGCAGGGTCTGGCCCGGCTCGAGGACGGTGTCTTCCTTGAGCATCGCGCGCAGGTCGAGGCCGGCCGAGCCGGGGGTGGCGTATTGCGGCAGCGGGAATTCTGCGCCGATGCGTGGGTCGAGGATCTTGGCTTGGAGAGCGTGCATGTGGATCAAACCTGGTTGAGGCGTTCAGCGATGAAAGCGATCAGCTGGCGGGCGATCTTGCCCTTGCTGGTCTGCGCGAAAAGGGTTTCGTGGAGCTGGCGGTCGATCACGCTGCAGGCGTTTTCCTCGCTGTTGAAGCCAATGCTGGGGTTGGCCACGTCATTGGCGACGATCAGGTCGAGGTTCTTGTCCTTGAGCTTGCGGGCGGCGTAATCGAGCAGGTGTTCGGTCTCGGCGGCGAAGCCGACGCTGAACGGACGGTCGGGACGAGTGGCGATGGTGGCCAGGATGTCCGGGTTGCGCACCATCTGCAGCAGCAGGCCGTCGCCGGTCGTAGGGTCTTTCTTGAGTTTCTGCGGGGCGACGACTTCCGGGCGGTAGTCCGCGACCGCCGCCGAGGCAATGAACAAATCGCAGGGGATCGCCGCCTCGCAGGCCGCGAGCATATCGCGGGCGCTGACCACGTCGATCCGGGTGACCCGGTCCGGGGTCGGCAGGTGCACCGGGCCGGTGACGAGCGTTACCCGGGCGCCGGCTTCCACTGCGGCCTCGGCCAGGGCGAAGCCCATTTTCCCGGAACTGTGGTTGGTGATGTAGCGCACCGGGTCGATGTTTTCCTGGGTCGGGCCGGCGGTAATCAGTACGTGCTTGCCGGTCAGTGACTCGCGCTTGAAGCATTCGGCGGCGCACCAGGCCAGGTCGGTGGCTTCGAGCATGCGGCCGAGGCCCACGTCGCCGCAGGCCTGGCTGCCCGACGCCGGGCCGAAGACCTGGATCCGGCGTTGCTGCAAGGTATCGAGGTTGGCCTGGGTGGCCGGATCGCGCCACATCGCCTGGTTCATCGCCGGAGCGACGGCCACGGTGGCGTCGGTGGCGAGTACCAGGGTGGTCAGCAGATCGTCGGCCACGCCCTGGGCGAGGCGCGCGATCAGGTCGGCGGTGGCGGGTGCGATCAGCACCAGGTCGGCCCATTTGGCCAGTTCGATATGGCCCATCGCCGCTTCGGCAGCGGGATCCAATAGGTCCATGTGCACGGGGTGCCCGGACAGCGCTTGCATGGTCAGCGGAGTGATGAATTCGGCTCCGCCGCGGGTCATGACCACGCGCACCTGGGCGCCGTGTTCCAGAAGTCGGCGAACCAGCTCGGCGCTCTTGTAGGCGGCAATGCCGCCGCCGACGCCGAGAACAATGCGTTTCCGATACAGCCGCTGCATAGGCCTGCCTTTTTCCGATGGAAGTTGTGCACCGCGCCGACGCCTCCCCAGGCCGAATCGCTGTGCAAAAAGTGGCGGCTAATGTAGCACAGCGCTGCTTCCAGCAAGAGCGCCGGAAGCAGTAACGGACAGACAGAGGGATTTGCGATGAGCATCAGGGACTGGCCTGCGGCGGAACGGCCCAGGGAAAAGCTGTTGGAACGGGGCGCGGCAAACCTGTCGGACGCCGAATTGCTGGCGATTTTCCTGCGCATCGGCGTGCGTGGCAAAAGCGCGGTGGACCTGGCCCGGGAGCTGCTGCAGCGCTTTGGCGGCCTGCGCGGGCTGCTGGAGGCGGACCAGCGTGGTTTCAGCCAGGGGCAGGGCCTCGGCCCGGCCAAGTTCGCCCAGTTGCAGGCGGTGATGGAAATGGCGCGTCGGCACCTGGGGGAAACCCTGCAGCGGGGTTCGGCGCTGGAGCGCCCGGAGGCGGTGCGCACCTACCTGAAGGCGCAGATGCGGCATGAGCGCAACGAGGTGTTCGGCTGCCTGTTCCTCGACACCAAGCACCGGCCGCTAGGTTTCGAAATCCTTTTCCGTGGCTCCATCGACAGCGCCACGGTGTATCCGCGCCAAGTGGTCAAGCGAGCCCTGGCCTACAACGCGGCGGCGTTGATCCTGTGTCACAACCATCCTTCGGGCAACCCCGAGCCAAGCAAGGCCGACATCCGCCTGACCCACCGGCTGGTGGATGCCCTGGAAAGCATCGAGGTGCGCGTGCTCGATCACTTCATCATCGGCGACGGCGAGCCGTTGTCGATGCTGGAGCAGGGGTGTTTTTTCAGCAACCCGTCCTGAGGGGGGGCTGATGGCCCTATCGCTGGCTTGCCAGCGATAGGGCCCGACCAGGCCGCTACTTCTCTACCTTCACCCCGGCAAAGTCCTGCCGCCCGAACGGACTCACCTGGTATCCCTCCACATCCTTGCGCAGCAGCACCGCAGCGGTCGGGTGGGCCAGCGGCAGCCACAGGGCCTGCTGCTGGATCTGCGCCTGGGCCTGCTGGTACAGGCGGCTGCGTACGCTCTGGTCGGTGGTGGTCTTGCCGGCGCTGATCAACTGGTCAAGGCGCGAGTCGCAATAGCGCGCGAAGTTGGTCCCGGAGGTGACCGCAGCGCAGGAAAACTGCGGACTGAGGAAGTTGTCCGGGTCGCCGTTGTCGCCCGCCCAGCCCATGAACAGCAAATCATGCTCGCCAGCCTTGGCCCGACGGATCAGTTCGCCCCACTCGATGACGCGGATTTCCGCCTTGATCCCGACCTTGGCCAGGTCTGCCTGCAACAGCTGCGCGCCGAGGCTCGGGTTGGGATTGAGCAGGCTGCCGGACGGGCGGGTCCAGATCGTGGTGCTGAAACCGTCGGGCAGGCCGGCTTTCTTCAACAGGTCGCGGGCTTTGTCGAGGTTGGTCGGGTAGCCCGGCAGCGACTTGTCATAACTCCAGGTGTTCGGCGGGAACGGGCCGTTGGCAGTGACTGCCGTGCCTTCGAATACGGCCTTGAGGTAGCTGTCCTTGTCGAAGGCGAGGTTGATCGCCTGGCGCACTTCCGGCTTGTCCAGCGGCGGGTGCTGGCTGTTGATGGCGACGAAGGCGGTCATGAACGCTTCGGTCTTTTCCACCTTGAGGTTGGCGTCCTCGCTTGCCGCAGCGAGGTCCAGCGGCTTTGGCGAAAGGGCGATCTGGCATTCGTTGCGTCGCAGCTTTTGCAGGCGCACGTTGGCGTCCGGGGTGATGGCGAAGATCAGCGGATCGACTGCCGGCTTGCCATTGAAGTAGTCCGGGTTGGCCCGATAACGCACCACCGCGTCCTTCTGGAAGCGGTTGAAGACGAACGGCCCGGTGCCCACCGGCTGGCTGTTGAGCTTTTCCGGGGTGCCCGCCTTGAGCAACTGATCGGCGTATTCCGCCGGGTAGATCGAGGCGAAGCCCATGCTCAGGGTGGCGAGGAAGGTAGCGTCCGGGTGGCTCAGGGTGAAACGCACGGTCAACGGATCCGGGGCGTCGATCTGCTTGATCAGGTCGGGCAGTTGCAGCGATTGCGCATGGGGGAAGCCGCTCTGGGCGATCTTGTGCCAGGAGTGCGCCGGGTACAGCATGCGCTGGAAGCTGAACAGCACGTCATCGGCGTTCAGCGTGCGGCTTGGCTTGAAGTACGGGGTGGTATGGAACTTCACCTCGGGCCGCAGCTTGAATTCCCAGGTCAGGCCGTCGTCGGACACCGTCCAGCTCTGGGCCAGGCTCGGCACCACCTTGCCGGTCGCTGCGTCGAATTCCACCAGGCGGTTCATCAGCACGTCGGCCGAGGCATTGGTGGTGGTCAGCGAGTTGTACTGGACCACGTCGAAGCCTTCGGGGCTGGCTTCGGTGCATACGCTGAGGGCGGCGGCCTGGGCCATGGCAGGGCCGAGCAGGGAGGCGAGCAACAGGGATAGAACGGCGGGGCGCATGATAACTCCTAGGCTGAACGACGACCCATCTGCCAGTGCAGTCTGGAAAAGACCTACCCTAGTGCCCCGGATTACAAATCGCCAACATCTTTTTCAACGAATCGCACGACGAGCGGTAAACTGCCGTGCAGCCCGTTTGCCACGCCGTGCGGGCCTGGGCGGCACAGGGGCCAGTGATATTGTTTGTTGTTGTGCTCTGGTCTTTCTGGTATAAAGCAGCGCTCTTTTCTAGGGGCCCGGTGTGTAGCATCCTCGGGTGTAGCCGGTAAGACCCCGAAGAATCACGGCGCCTGGCGCCAGAAACTGAGAGATTAAGCGGCCAACCCATGCCGGGTTGGGCATGTGGTTTTAGAGGGCTGAGGCATGTCGAGAGTCTGTCAAGTTACTGGTAAGGGTCCAGTAACCGGGAACAACATTTCCCACGCAAACAACAAAACCCGTCGTCGTTTCCTGCCGAACCTGCAGCATCACCGCTTCTGGGTCGAGTCCGAGAAGCGTTTCGTGCGTCTGCGCGTTTCCGCCAAGGGCATGCGTATCATCGACAAGCGCGGCATCGACGCCGTTCTGGTCGACATTCGCCGTAACGGCATCAAGGTCTAAGGGAGAACGTCATGCGTGAACTGATCCGTTTGGTGTCGAGCGCCGGTACTGGCCACTTCTACACCACTGACAAGAACAAGCGCACCACTCCGGACAAGATCGAGATCAAGAAATACGATCCGGTCGTCCGTAAGCACGTGATGTACAAGGAAGCCAAGATCAAGTAATTGATCCGGTTTTCGCGAAAGGCCCGTATCTTCCGGATACGGGCTTTTTTTATGCCTGTGTTCCGGATGTCCTCGTAAGCCAATCACGTGAAAACGAAAACGCCCGGTGCCAATTGGCACCGGGCGTTTTTGTTGTGAGGCGAGATCAGCCGAAGCAGACGCCGGTGATGACACCTTTGTCGTCCGTTAACACCTGGATGCGCGCGTCGTCGATTTCCATGGTGTGTGGGTCGTTCGGACCAACGACGCGAGCGCGGTTGGTCAGTTTGGCGATCTCGGCACGGACGGCTTCGGAATATTTGGTACCGATCAGCTTGCTCACTGCGGCTTTGACTTCGTCGTTGCTCATTGAAATTGCGATGCTCATGATTTTCTTCCTTGTTTGGGGTTGTCCGGATGGACGGCGCCATATTCCCTAACGACGCCTCATGTCGTGCGTTACATATCTTTCGAATACTACGGGCTTGCGTTGCTGCGCCTGTGTTTTGCCAGGCGTAAAAAGCCCGGAGCCACCGGCCCCGGGTTTTTTGGCGAGGAGGAATCAGCCGAAGCGGAAACCGGTAATCACGCCGTTGCCGCCAGTGATCACATGGATACGCAGTTCGTCGAATTCCTTGGTGGTAATGCCGTTCGGAGCGACCACGCGAGGGCGTCCGGTCAGGCGGGTGACACGGGCACCGGTCTCATCGGTGAATGGGCAGCCAACCAGCGGAGCCAGGGCTACGAGCGCTTCTTCATTGGTCATGATCTTGTCTTCCTTGATGGTGCTCGTGCGCAGAGACAGCGGGGACTATTGGCCCCCGTGTCCCGGACGCGAGGGGGGGATCAACCGAAGCGGAAGCCGGTGATCACGCCATTGCCGTCGGCCACGACATGGATACGCGCATCGTCGACTTCCATGGTGGACGGCTCATTCGGACCGACGACGCGTGCGCGGCCGGTCAGTTTGGTGATCTCGGCCTTGGTAGCTGCGGTGTATTCGCAGCCGATCAGCTTGGCCAGGGCAGCTTTTGCTTCTTCATTGTTCATGGCTTTTTCTTCCTTGTAAGTGGATGTCCGGACGGACAAGGCCATGATCCCGAAGCGCACACCCTGTCATGCGCTACATATCTATTTTTGTTCGAACATCACGTAGATCTTGCGGCACGGCTCCAGCACCTCCCAGGTGCCCTTGAAACCAGCCGGAATCACGAAGCGGTCGCCGGCGCGCAAGGTCTTGGCCTCGCCTTGCTCATCGCGCAGCACCGAAACGCCCTGGACGATTTCGCAGTATTCATGCTCGGTGTAGTTGACCGTCCATTGCCCGACCTCGCCTTCCCATACGCCCGCGGCAAACTGCCCGCACGGGCTGGAATAGTGGTTATAGACCGCCTGCTCGGGGTCGCCTTTGAGGATCTTTTCGGCGGCGGGGCGATAGCGTTCGGCTTCGGTCAAGATCTGAGCGAAATCAACGATCTGCTGGATATTCATGGCGCGGGTTCACCTGATTGTTAAATAAAATGAACATGACTAGGCTTTTGACAGCTTAATGTCAAATATATTGATAATCCGGGTCCCAGTAGTTTAGGGTGTCGGATGCTGTAGAGCGATGACAGCTCCGGCGGAATTTTCTGACAGTGTCGACGACCTCTCGTGCGACGCTGCACATCAACAAGAGGAGTTTGCTATGACCACCCTGACGCGTGCGGATTGGGAAGAGCGTGCCCGGCAACTGAAGATCGAAGGACGTGCCTTCATCAACGGCGAATACACTGCGGCCGCTTCCGGCCAGACCTTCGAATGCATCAGCCCGGTCGACGGTCGCCTGCTGGCGCACATCGCCAGCTGCGACGAAGCCGACGCCCAGCGCGCCGTGGAAAACGCCCGCGCTACCTTCGAGTCCGGCGTCTGGTCGCGCATGGCCCCGGCCAAGCGCAAGGCCACCCTGATCCGCTTCGCCGGCTTGCTCAAGCAGAATGTCGAAGAGCTGGCGCTGCTGGAAACCCTGGACATGGGCAAGCCAATCAGTGACTCCTCGACCATCGATATTCCGGGCGCGGCCAATGCCCTGGCCTGGAACGGCGAAGCCATCGACAAGGTATACGACGAAGTCGCCGCTACCCCGCATGACCAGCTCGGCCTGGTCACCCGCGAGCCGGTGGGTGTTGTCGGCGCCATCGTGCCGTGGAACTTCCCGCTGCTGATGGCCTGCTGGAAGCTCGGTCCGGCCCTGGCCACCGGTAACTCGGTAATCCTGAAGCCGTCGGAAAAATCCCCGCTGACCGCCATTCGCATCGCCCAGCTGGCTGTGGATGCCGGCATCCCGGCCGGTGTGCTCAACGTCCTTCCTGGCTATGGCCACACCGTGGGCAAGGCCCTGGCCCTGCACATGGACGTCGATACCCTGGTGTTCACCGGTTCGACCAAGATCGCCAAGCAACTGATGGTCTATGCCGGCGAATCGAACATGAAGCGCGTCTGGCTGGAAGCTGGCGGCAAGAGCCCGAACATCGTCTTTGCCGACGCACCTGACCTGAAGGCCGCCGCCGAAGCCGCTGCCAGCGCCATCGCCTTCAACCAGGGCGAGGTCTGCACCGCCGGCTCGCGCCTGCTGGTGGAGCGCTCGATCAAGGACCAGTTCCTGCCGATGGTCCTGGAGGCCCTGAAAGCCTGGAAACCGGGCAACCCGCTGGACCCGGCGACTACCGTCGGCGCCCTGGTCGACACCCAGCAACTGAACACCGTGCTGGGCTATATCGAGTCCGCCCACGCCGACGGCGCCAAGCTGCTGGTTGGCGGCAAGCGCATCCTCGAAGAGACCGGCGGCACCTATGTCGAACCAACCATCTTCGACGGCGTGTCCAATGCCATGCGCATCGCCAAGGAAGAGATCTTCGGGCCGGTGCTGTCGGTGATCACCTTCGACACCGTCGAAGAAGCTATCGCCATCGCCAACGACACCCCGTACGGCCTGGCTGCCGGCGTCTGGACCTCGAATATCAGCAAGGCGCACAAGACCGCCAAAGCCCTGCGTGCCGGCAGCGTCTGGGTCAACCAGTACGACGGCGGCGACATGACCGCGCCGTTCGGTGGCTTCAAGCAGTCGGGCAACGGTCGCGACAAGTCGCTGCACGCACTGGACAAGTACACCGAGCTGAAAGCTACCTGGATCAAGCTGTAAGCACCCTGCGCGGCTGAAAGGCCGCGTCAGTTCGATCCGGTCATGCAGCCGGACCTTGCCACCAGGCGGGTCCGGCTGTGTCGTCTGTGCTGTAGGGAAATGCTTCGAGGGAGATGAGATGCGTTGGGGGACTTACTTCGCCGTGTTGGCGGCTGTGCTCAGTGTCGGCCTGGCGCTGGGGGTCAGCATGCCGCTGGTGTCCTTGCGCCTGGAAGGCTGGGGGTACGGCAGCTTCGCCATCGGCGTGATGGCAGCGATGCCGGCGATCGGCGTATTGCTTGGCGCCAGCCTGGCCAGCCGCCTGGCGGCACGCTTCGGCACCCCAGGCTTGATGCGCCTGTGCCTGTGGGCTGGCGCGCTGTCCATCGGTGCCTTGGCGCTGTTGCCAAGCTATCCGGTGTGGCTGGTGCTGCGCCTGTTGATCGGCGTGGTCCTGACTATCGTCTTCATCCTCGGTGAAAGCTGGATCAACCAGTTGGTAGTGGAGGAATGGCGCGGCCGCCTGGTGGCGCTGTATGGCAGCAGCTACGCCCTTAGCCAACTGGCCGGGCCTTTGTTGCTGGGCGTGGTGGGCTCGGACGACGACCTCGGTTTCTGGATTGGCGTCGGCCTGCTGGTCGTCTCGCCGCTGCTGCTGTTCGGGCGCGGCGGTGCGCCGAGCACCGAGGCGGCCAGCGTGACCTTCTTCGACCTGTTCGGCTTCTGTCGGAAGTTGCCGGTGATTGCGTGGGCGATTGCCCTGTTCGCGGCATTCGAGGCAATGATCCTGACCCTGCTGCCGGTGTACTGCCTGCAACAGGGCTTCACTGCGGAAGTCGCGCTGTTCATGGTCAGCACCGTGGTCGTGGGCGATGCGGTGCTGCAACTGCCGATCGGTGCCCTGGCCGACCGCATGTCCCGGCGCACCTTGTTCAGTGGTTGCGCGGTGACGCTGGCGGTGTCCAGCCTGATGATCCCCTTGCTCCTGCAAACCCAGCTGATCTTGCCGCTGTGGGTGTTGTTCGGCGCCAGCGCCGGTGGCTTGTTCACCCTGTCGCTGATCCTCATCGGCGAGCGCTACCGCGATGACGCGCTGGTGCGGGCCAACGCGCATGTGGCGCAGTTGTGGGGACTTGGCTGCCTGATCGGGCCGTTGGCGGCGGGGGCGGGGAGCCAGTGGCTGAGTGGGCATGCGTTGCCGTGGTTCATGGCAGCAGGGGCTTTCGTCCTGGTGCTGTTGTCGCGTCGGGCCAATGCTTTCGAGGCGGTTGCCGTCCCTGATTGATCGCGCAAACGTGTTTTTGCAAGCAAGGACGCTTCATGCGTTAGCTTAGGATTTTTCCTATATCTCAGCCGTTGGCCGGCAGTCAGGATTCCCGGGAATTCGTTCCCCGGGACATCCGCCATGGCCGTTCAGTCCGATCTGCGCTTCACCTTCACCGCAGCAGCCGGTGAGTTCGATGTCGTCGAATTCCACCTCACCGAGGCCCTCTCCGAAACCTTTCGCCTCGAAGTCGACCTGAGCAGCACCGATGCCGCG
>NZ_JBMAWR010000031.1:0-65558 GCF_048586865.1 Pseudomonas bharatica
GGGATCACGTGCACCACCGGACCTGTGGGAGCTGGCGTTGCCAGCGATAGGGCCAGGCCTGACAACATCGTTGTTCTTGCCGACTTCAGGGTTTCGCGGCAGCCTGCCAGAGGATTTCGCCGATGCCCTGGCGCCGGGCGATCAAGCGCGCTGCAACGAACAGCAGGTCGGAAAGCCGGTTGATATAGGCCAGCCCAACTCCTGCCAAGGGCTCCACTGCATTCAACTGCTGGCAGCGCCGCTCGGCACTGCGTGCCAGGCTCCGGCACACGTGGGCCTGGGCAACCAGCGCCGAGCCTCCCGGCAGGATGAAGTTCTCCAGCGGCCCGAGCTCCTCGTTCCACCGATCGATCGCCGTCTCCAGCCGCTCTATCTCGATCTTGTCCAGCGCCTGGTAAGTGGGCATCGCCAGCTCGCCACCCAAGTCGAACAGCCGATGCTGACAAGGCGCCAGCACCTCGATCAGTTCGGTCAGTCCTTCGCCGTCCAGTCCCGCCAGCAACAGCCCCAACTGGCTGTTCAGCGTATCCACCTCGCCGATCGCTTCGATGCGCGGATGGTCCTTGGGCACCCGGCGCCCATCGCCCAGGCCGGTTTCACCCTGGTCCCCGGTGCGGGTGTAGATCTTCGACAGGCGGAAACCCATGCTCATGACTCCAGTTTGCGCGGGGCCGGCAGTGGCGAGGCCGCCAGAGGCAGGCGCAGGGTGAAGCAGGTGCCCTGGCCCGGACTCGATTGCACTTCCATCTGGCCCTTGTGGTTGTTGGTGATGATGAAATACGAAACCGACAGCCCAAGACCGGTACCCTGGCCGATCTCCTTGGTGGTGAAGAAAGGCTCGAAGGTGCGCTTGCGTACCGCTTCGGGCATGCCGATACCGTTGTCCTCGACCTGGATCTCCGCCCAGGGCGGGTTCAGCCGGGTACGCAAGGTGATGCGCCCGGGTTCGCTGTTGTCCTGGCGCAGGTGGATGGCCTGGGCGGCATTCTTCAGCAGGTTGAGCAGCACCTGTTCCAGTTCGTTGGCGGTACCCGGTACCGGGCCGAGCTCCGGGTCGAACTGGCGGACGATGGCCTGGCCCTTGAAGTCGAAGCCGATCGTCAGGTCGAAGTCGTTGCCGGCGATCTCCACCGCTTGGTCGATCAGTGCCGGCAAGTCGCAAGGCGCCATCTGCCGGTTGCTGCGGCGGCTGAAGCTGAGCATATGGGTGACGATCTTCGCCGCCCGCGCCCCGGCCTGCTGGATGCCGTCGAGCAATTGCGGGACCTGGCGCGCTTCGAGGTAGCGATTGACCGTGCCCAGGTCGATCCCGGCCTCGCTGGCGGCTTCCAGGTTCTTCGGCAGATCGGGCGAGAGGCGCCGGCGGATGTTCTGCACGTTGTGCAGGATGGCACCCAGCGGGTTGTTGATCTCGTGGGCCATGCCGGCGGCCAGGCCGCCCACCGAGAGCATTTTTTCCGACTGCACCATCATTTCCTCGAGCGACAGGCGCTGGGTAATGTCGTCGATGCGGATCACCACGCCACGGCCGCCACCGCCCATCAGCGGGTAGAAGGTCAGGGCGTAATGGCGCGGCTCGTCGTCGCGTGTCCAGGTCACCCGCTCGATCTTCGCCACACGGTGCTTTTCCACGCTTTCCTTGAGCTGCGGCAGGAACGGCTTGAGCGGTTCGAAGGCGAGGAAGATCGGCTGGTTCAACGCCTCGTCCAGCGGTGTGCCGGAGAGGCTGCTGGCTTCCTGGTTCCATTGGGTCACGTACAACTGCTCGTCGAGGGCGATCAGCGCCGACGGCATGGAGTCGATGATGCTGTTGAGGTAGTTCTGGAAACCGGTGAGCTTGCGCTCGATCTTGCCCCGTACCTGGACTTCCAGTTCCAGCTTGCGGTTGGTATGGCGGGTTTCCTCGGCCAGGCCCTGGGCCTGGTCGTAGGCCTGCTGGAACTCGTCGCGGGCGCGCTTGAGCTGCTGCTCCCGGGCCTCGATGCGCGACAGCATGGTGTTGAACGCCTCAGCCAGGCTGCCGATCTCGTCATGGTTGCCGGGGCGTGCGCGCAGGGCATAGTTCTCTTCCCGGGTGACCTGGCGCGACAGTTGTTCCAGCTGGTAGATCGGCTGGGTGATCAGGCGCTTGATCTGCCGGGCGATGATCATCCACAGCAATACGCTGAAGACCAGGATGCCGAGGCTGGCGGTCAGCGTGCCGGTATAGAAGGCGGCGGGCAGTTCGCTGCTGGCCACCAGCAGCAGATGGCCGGGAGGGCTGCCGGTACGGGGCAGGCGAATCAGCTGGGTATTGCGGAACTCGGTCAGGCGCCAGCCTTCGATATTGCGAAAGCGCTTGGGCAGGGCGATCGGTTCGCCATGCTGCAACTGGGCGAGGATCCTGCCATCGCTGCCATACAGTGCGGCAGCGCGCAGCGGGGTGTAGGTGTCCAGCTCGTCGAGCAGGCGGTTGGCCGCTTCCGGCGAGTCGGTCGCCTGTTGCGCCAGTTGCGGATTGGACACCAGGCGCCCGATGGTCTGCAGGGCCTGGGGAGCCATCGCCTCCTGGGAAATCCAGTAGGCAGCGCTGATGAAGGTCAGGTTGGCCACCAGCAGGATGGTGATCAACAGCACCAGCAGGGCCGCCAGCAGTTTCTGGCCGACCGGCAGGTTTTCCAGGCGTTCGCGCAAGGGCATGGTGACGGCAGAATCCTGTGGGTGGAGGGGCAGGGTAGCGCTGCCCTCAGTCGCTGGGCAATCCGTGGCTGTCCAGGTGTTCGACCAGGCGCCGGTAGAGCCGTTCCAGGTGCGGCAGCGGCTGGCCGTGGCGCATTGCGCTGCGGCAGGCATGGCCGACCAGGTAGTGGATTTCGGTACGCCGGCCGTTGCGTACGTCCTGGTACATCGAAGAGTAGTTCGCGGCAGTGGCCTGGATCACTCGCTGGACCTCGTTTTCCAGATTTTCCGCCGCCTGTGGCTGGCCACAGCGTTGCAGCAGGTCGGCCAGTTCGGCGCACAGCGTCGCCACTTCGCAGTGATGCCCGGCGAGCCCGCCGTTGCGGCAGTCGTAGAGCACGGTCAGTGGATTGATCGCACAATTCAGGGCCAGCTTGCGCCACAGGCGGGTGAGGATATCCGGCGTCCATTCATAGGGAATGCCGGCCTCGGCCAGGTCATCGAGCCAGGTCGGTGCCAGCGGATTGGCCGGATCACCCAGCCAATTGAAGCCGTGCCCGGCGAAATTCACCTGCCAGTCGTGTTCGCGAAAGGCGCCCTCGGTGCTGGAGGCGAAGATGCAACGGGCCCGGGGGACCCGTGCGGCGACTTCGTCCTGGCTGCCCAGGCCGTTCTGCACCAGGATCAGCTCGGCGCCCGGGGCCAGCCGATGGGCGATGCTGGCGACGGCCTTGTCTGCGTCATAGGCCTTGCACGCCAGCAGCAGGCGCTGGATCGGGGTTTCCGCGTCGAGGGTTTCGGCGGGAATGGCGAAGCTCGTCCGTCGCTCTTGCTCGACCAGGGTCAGGCCGCCTGCCTCGGTGTAGTCCTGCAGGCGCTGGGGGCTACGCAGGATCAGGCGGACCGGTTTGCCGGCCCGGGCCAGGCGGCAGGCCCAGAGGCTGCCGAGGCTGCCGGCGCCGAGAATATGCCAGGTGCTGCTCATCAGCGTTTCCCAAGCGTTTATAATGACCCGGCATTTTAACCGTCAAACCCGGTGCGCTCCATCGCACTCCCTTCAGGAGTGCCAGCGCACCTTTTATTTTCTGGAGAAAAAGGTATGCCGTCGTTCGACGTGGTATCGGAACTGGACAAGCACGAAGTCACCAACGCCGTGGAAAACGCCATCAAGGAACTGGACCGCCGCTACGACCTGAAAGGCAAGGGCAGCTTCGAGTTCAAGGAGAAGGACCAGACCGTCGTCCTGACCGCCGAAGCCGAGTTCCAGCTCGAAGCCATGGTCGAGATCCTGCGTCTGGCCCTGGTCAAGCGCAAGATCGACGTCCAGTGCCTGGAACTGAAGGATGCCTACGCCTCCGGCAAGGAAATGAAGCAGGAAGCGGTGTTCAAGGAAGGTATCGATAAAGAACTGGCGAAGAAGATCGTCGCTCATATCAAGGACGCCAAGCTCAAGGTGCAGGCGGCCATCCAGGGCGAGCAGATCCGCGTCACCGGCAAGAAGCGCGACGACCTGCAGGAGTGCATCGCCGCCCTGCGTGGCAAGGAGTTCGGCATGCCGCTGCAGTTCAACAATTTCCGCGACTGACCGCCGCGCTTGTGGAACCTTGGCGTTGTGACAGCGTCCGAGGTTCCTTGCGTCGCTGAATCGTTTGCGGTGCTTTAATTCGTGTTTCGTGCCGCATCAGGAGGGCATATGGATTTGAATGCAGAGGTCGATCAACTGGTCAGGACGTCGCAGACGTGGATTCCGTTGATCATGGAATACGGCAGCCGCCTGGCCCTGGCGCTGGTCACCCTGGCGATCGGCTGGTGGCTGATCAACAAGGTCACCGCCAAGCTGGGCAAATTGCTGGCCTTGCGCAATGCCGACATGGCACTGCAAGGTTTTATCAGCACCCTGGCCAACATCATTCTGAAGATCCTGCTGTTCGTCAGCGTGGCTTCGATGATCGGCGTGGAAACCACCTCCTTCGTCGCCGCCATCGGTGCCGCCGGCCTGGCCATCGGCCTGGCCTTGCAGGGCAGCCTGGCGAACTTCGCCGGTGGCGTGCTGATCCTGCTGTTCCGTCCGTTCCGCCTGGGCGACTGGATCGAGGCGCAGGGTGTCAGCGGTACCGTGGACAGCATCCAGATCTTCCACACCGTGCTGCGTACCGGCGACAACAAGACGGTGATCGTGCCCAACGGCAACCTGTCCAACGGCATCATCACCAACTACAACCGCCAACCGACCCGCAAGGTAGTGTTCGACGTAGGTGTCGACTACGAGGCCGACCTGCAGAAGGCGCGCAACGTCCTGCTCGAGCTTGCCAACAACGACCCGCGTGTCCACAAGGACCCGGCGCCGCAGGCGGTGGTCTCGACCCTCGGTGACAGCTCCATCACCGTTTCCCTGCGCATCTGGGTGAACACCGCGGATTACTGGGACGTGATGTTCATGCTCAACGAGCATGCCCGCGACCGGCTCAAGGAAGAAGGAATCGACATTCCCTTTCCGCAGCGCGTGATCCGTGTGGTGCAGGAGACTGCGGCCCAATAGCAAATAGCTTTCTGATTTAGCAGGGACCTTGTGGGAGCGGGTTCACCCGCGATTACGGTAGTGAGTTCACCGGCGCTATCGCGGGTGAACCCGCTCCCACATTGTCCGCGTTGCCCCGCCCATTACACTTCTTCACTTCTCCCCGCTATCGGTCCACAGGGCTTTTCTGGCATACAAGCCGGTCTCGATTCCCTCTGCCGACCGAACCATGACTCCGCTGATCAAGATCACCCCTTTCCGGGCCTTCTGCTTTGCCCTGACCCTGGCCCTGTTCGAACTCCTGACCTACCTCGCCAGTGACGTGGTGATGCCGGCCATGCCGCAGGTGGTCAGCGACCTCGATGCCAGCCCCGAATTTATCCCCCACGCGCTGAACCTCTATCTGCTCGGTGGCGTACTCCTGCAATGGCTGATCGGCCCGCTGGCCGACCGCTATGGGCGGCGGCCGTTGTTGCTCGGCGGCTGCGCGTTCTTTTGCCTGGCGTGCCTGGCGACCTATTGGGTCGATGGCATCGAAGTGTTCAACCTGTTGCGCCTGTTGCAGGGCATCGGCCTGGGCTTCGTGGTGACGGTCAGCTATCCGGCGCTCAACGAAGCCTTCAGCGAAGCGGACGCGGTACGGATGATGGCACTGCTGGCCAATATCGCTTTGCTCTCGCCACTGCTCGGGCCCCTGGTGGGGACGCTGTTGCTGGAATGGGTGTCGTGGCGCTGGCTGTTCGTGCTGTTCGGCGTAACCGCCGTGCTGGCCTGGCTGGCCCTGTACCGCTTCATGCCGGAAACCCTCGGCGTCGAACGCCGTGATGGTTCGCGCCTGGAGTTCCAGCCGATTCATCTGCTGCCGTTGTTGTCCGGGTACGCGCAACTGCTTGCCAACCGTCGCTTCGTCGCGGGCAGCGCTGCCCTGGGCTTGATCGGCCTGCCGCTGATCGGCTGGATCGGCCTGTCGCCCGTGCTGCTGATCCATGACGAAGGGCTCAGCAAGATGGAGTACGCCCTGTGGCAATTGCCGGTGTTCGGCGGCTTGATCCTCGGCAACCTGATCATCAACCGTATCGCCGATCGCTACCCGTTGAAGTCACTGGTACGCGGCGCGCTGTGGCCATTTCTGATCGGTCTGGCGGCGGCCGTGCTGGCAAGCTGGATCTACCCGAGCGTACCAAGCCTGGTGGTCGGCCTGGCGATCTACGCCCTGGGCCTCGGCATCGGTAATGCCGTGCTGTATCGCATGACCCTGTTCAGCAGCGAGCAGAGCAAGGGGCTGGTATCGGCGATGCTGGGAATGATCACCATCGCCCTGCTGGGCCTGGGCGGCGCGGTGATGGCGATGCTGGGGGCAGGCGCCAGCCTGCTGGCCTTCGCCCTGGCCTCGGCAGTGGCCGGTGTGCTGGCGCTCTGGCCGCTAGCAACGGTGCTGCGGCAGCAACCCTGATCAGGGCTGCTGCTGTTCGCTGGCAGGCGGCGCTGCGGGTTGCCCGGCCTGCTGTTGCGGTTCCTTGTCGCGGCGGATCTCCTGATGCCAATGCACGGCGATCAGGATCAGGGTCGGGACGCCAAGCAGGGCGGTGATCAGGAAGAAATCGTGGTAGCCGAACTTCTCCACCAGCACGCCCGAGTAGCCACCGATCAGGCGTGGCAGGAGCAGCATGATCGAGCTGAGCAGGGCGTACTGGGTGGCGGAGAACTTCAGGTTGGTCAGGCTCGACAGATAGGCGACGAAGGCCGAGGTGGCCAGGCCCGAACTGAAGTTGTCGAGGGAAATGGTGACGACCAGCATCTGGATGTTCGGGCCCATGTCGGCCAGCATCACGAACAGGATATTGGTGGCGGCCGAGGCGGCGCCGCCGATGAACAGGATCGGCAGGATACCGAAGCGCACGATCAGCAGGCCGCCGACGCCGGCGCCGAGCAGGGTCATGACCAGGCCGAAGATCTTGCTGACGCTGGCGATCTGGTCCTTGGTGAAGCCCTGGTCGATGTAGAACACGTTGGCCATTACGCCCATCACCGTGTCCGACATGCGGTAGGTGGCGATCAGGCCGAGCAGCAGCAGGGCCTGCCAGCGGTAACGGTGAATGAAGTCGTTGACCGGTGTCAGCACTGGCGCCAGGCCGCGGCGGCCCATTGACGAGAGGCACAGGCAGGTCAGGGTGGTGTAGAGGATGGCGCGCAGGAAGGCGCGGTCTTCGAGCAGCAGGTCGAGCAGGCTGACGCCGTCGAACAGCACGCTGGCGAAATCGGTGTTGTACAACTGGGTGAACATCGCCGGAACCGAAACCAGCAGCACGATCAGCACGAATACCGACATCAGCTGATGGCCGAAACCATAGCGCGCCGCCTGCAACTGGGTTCGCAAGGGGACTGGCGGTTCGCGCATCAGCAGCGTGGTGATCACCGCAGGCAGCATCATCACGCCGAACAGCACGTAGGTGCCGGTCCAGGCCTTGTGCAGGTAGCTGAAACCGGTGGAGCCGAACCATTCGGCAAAGAACAGTGCGCCAGCGGTAGCCAGCAGGGCGGCGACCCGGTAGCCGGCCATATAGCTGGCGGCGAGTGCGGCCTGGCGCTGGTCGTCGGCAATCTCCAGGCGGTAGGCATCGACGGCGATGTCCTGGGTGGCGGAGGCGAACGCCACCAGGACTGCCAGGGCGATCAGCCAGGACAGGTGCTTTTGCGGATCGCAGAAGCCCATGCCGATCAGCCCGACCAGTACCAGGATCTGCGCCAGCACCAGCCATGAACGGCGCCTGCCAAGCTTGCCCAGCAGCGGCAGGCGCCATTGGTCGAGCAACGGCGACCAGACCCATTTGAAGGCGTAGGCCAGGCCGATCAGGCTCGCGTAGCCGATGGTCTCACGGGCCACCCCGGCCTCGCGCAACCACACCGAAAGCGTCGAGAACACCAACATGTAAGGCAGGCCGGCGGCGAAGCCGAGCAGCAGGAGCACCACGGTCGACGGGCTGGCATAGGCAGCGAGCGCAGCGCGCCAGGTTTTACGGGGCATGGGCCAACATCTGCCTCAAGATTACGAACACAAAGCGCGCACTCTAACTGTTGTGATCCATCGGACGCCAGCCATGCCGTGACATATTGACACGATTGTTGTGCATGCCGACCCCTTCGGCGCGCAGCCGCGCCCGTTGTTCATCGCCCGAGGGCGTTCCTTGTTCGAGGCTGAGGCGACCGCCGGCGCCCAGTACCCGGTGCCAGGGCAGGCGCGTGTCGGCCGGCAACTGGCTGAGCGTGCGTCCGACCCAGCGCGCGGCGCGGCCCAGGCCGGCCATTTCGGCCAGTTCGCCATAGCTCACCACCTTGCCCGGCGGGATCTGGTTGAGCACCAGGTAGAGGGCCGTTCGTCGGCTTTCGGCACTTTCCTGGGTCATGTCGAGGGCAGAACTCATTCGCGTGGTATCCGTCTGGTGACACACACGCGGGCATACCTGGTAATTGAACTCATTGGCATTGGGTGGGTCTTTCCTTGCTCTGGTCCCGGGCATCCGGATAATGCCCGACTTTTTTCGCGAACCTGAATTCCAGTATTGCCTATGTATTCTAGAACCCTGTTGTGCCTTGCACTGGTTGGCGCCTGTACGCCGGCTCTCGCCGATACCGTGTGGATGAAGAACGGCGACCGCCTGAGCGGCAAGATCAAGGTGTTCGATGGCGGCAAACTGCTGCTGGAGACACCCTACGGCGGCTCCATCGCGCTGGACTGGAAGCAGGTCAAGACCCTGGAGAGCGACCAGGAACTGCTGGTCAAGCAGGACGAATACAACGGTGAGCGGGCCAAGTCGCTGCACGCTGCCGAGGAGGGCCAGGTCACCCTGGCCAACGGTGAAGCGCCAAAAACCGTGGAACTGGCCAGTATCCAGCAGATCATGAAGCCCAAGCCGGTGGTCGAGGACCTGATCTGGAAAGGCAACGTAGACCTGGCCCTGGACTACAAGCGCGCTGAAACCGATACCGATGACTATGACGTCGACTTCAAGACCACCGCTCGTCACGGGCGCTGGCGGCACAATGCCGAAGGCGAATACAACCGCGACAGCAAGGACGACGTCACCACCACCAATAACTGGAGCGCCGAATACGCGCTCGACCGCTTCATCACCGACCAGTGGTTCTGGCAGGGGCGCCTGGAATACAAGCGCGACCACATCGAGGACCTGGCTCGCCAGCGCACCGTGGGTACTGGCCCGGGCTACCAGTTCTGGGACGACGAGCTGGGCGCCTTCTCCCTCGGCTCGCTGCTCAACCGCACCGATTACGAGTACGCCGACGGCGGCAAGGACAACTTCTACTCGATCGGCATGAAGTGGAACTACAACCGCTTCCTGATCGGCAAGAGCGTCGAGCTCTTCACCAATGGCGAAGTCGGCAAGCCGCTGGGCAATGTCGCCGACTACAGCCTGGATGCCGAGCTGGGCCTGCGCTACAAGGTCACCGAATGGGCGTCGCTCAATCTCAAGGCCGAGAAGGACATCATCAGCGGCACCCGCGACAGCGACCTGGACAAGACCCGCTATACCGCCGGCTTCGGCGTGACCTGGTAACCGCAGCCGGGAGGCGGGCCCTTGGCATCGGCAACGATAATGATTAGCTTGTCGTGGTCGCCGCCCGTGCCGGGCGGTTAGTTTCCAGGAGTGCAGACGTGAGCGCCAACGTAGCCAGGCCCGCCCGAGAATTGCTGTTGAAGGAGTACCGCGGGGTGCTCTCGACCCATTCCAAGTCCATGCCCGGCTTTCCGTTCGGTTCCGTGGTGCCGTACTGCCTGGATGCCGAGGGTAACCCGCTGATATTGATCAGCCGTATCGCCCAGCACACCCATAACCTGCAGAAGGACCCTA
The DNA here is from genome assembly GCF_048586865.1 of Pseudomonas bharatica. Classification (NCBI taxonomy): domain Bacteria; kingdom Pseudomonadati; phylum Pseudomonadota; class Gammaproteobacteria; order Pseudomonadales; family Pseudomonadaceae; genus Pseudomonas; species Pseudomonas bharatica. Next base: position 10,045 of record NZ_JBMAWR010000031.1, read on the forward strand.
AGTGTTCGCTGCTGGTGGGCGAGCGCGGGGCCGAGGATGTCCAGGCGGTGGGTCGCCTGACCGTGCTGGCCGAGGCGCGCAAGCTGGAACAGGCCGAGGCCATCGAAGCCGCAGCCGAGCGCTACTACCGGTACTTCCCCGAATCGCGCAACTACCACAGCGCCCATGATTTCGATTTCTGGGTGCTGCAGCCGGTGCGCCATCGTTATATAGGCGGCTTCGGCGCCATCCACTGGATCGACCAGCTGACCCTGGCCAACCCCTTCGCCGGCAAGGTCGAGGCGGGCATGGTGGAACACATGAACAGCGATCACGCCAAGGCGATCGCCCATTACGTCGCCCTCAGCGGCCTGCCGGATTCGGTACCGGCGCAACTGGCCGGGATAGACAGTGAAGGCGTGCACCTGCGCATCGGCCAGGCGCTGTACTGGCTGGCATTCCCGGAGCCTTGCAACACGCCGACACAAGTCCGTGAAGCCCTGGTTTTGCTGGCCCACGCCGAGAAATGGCCGCAGTCGCAGACGGCCGAGGCTTGAAATTACGAGCTAAAGTTACCATCTGGGGTCTATTGGAAGATGTCTTCCGCTGAGGAAACCTCGATGCGTGCCTTTCTACTGTTGTTTCTCGTTTTCCCGATCCTGGAGCTGTACGTCTTTTTCAAGGTGAGCAGCTCCATCGGCTTCTTCCCGGCGCTGCTGCTGATCTTCGCCGGCTCCGCCCTGGGTATCCTGGTGGTGCGGGTGGCGGGCCTGGCCACCGCGCTGCGTACCCGTGACAGCCTGCAGCGCGGCGAAATGCCCGCCGAGGACATGTTCCATGGCCTGATGCTGGCGCTGGGCGGCGGCCTGCTGCTGATTCCCGGCTTTATCAGCGATGTGTTTGGCCTGGTGCTGCTGCTGCCGTTCGTGCGTCGCCTGCTCGGGCGCAAGCTTCGCGAGCGCGCCGAGGCGCAGGCCATGCGCCAGCGCGCGTTCGCCGATGAGTACATGAACAACCAGCCCGGTGCCCAGGGGCGTAATCCGCGGCAGCCGAATGTGATCGAGGGTGAGTACGAACACCGCGATTCCTGAATCACGACCCTCCCCGAAAACGGCCCTTCCAAGGGCCGTTTTTCATTCCGTGGCGTTCATTGCAAAAAAATTCATGGGCGAGGCTTGTAATCCCCTTGGGCGCCCCTATGTATGGGTCACCGCAAGGTTTCTGGGCATTTCGCACCAGACAAACACGAGCGTGGCCCGCCCCCGCGAGCCACCACCGGCAACGCCGGAAGCAACCACCCGCCGGTCATGGACCGGCCGATGAAAACCACAATCAGGAGAGATCGACAATGAAGCTTCGTCCTCTGCATGACCGCGTCGTTATCCGCCGCAGCGAAGAAGAATCGAAAACCGCTGGCGGTATCGTTCTGCCAGGCTCGGCCGCTGAAAAGCCCAATCGTGGCGAAGTAGTCGCCGTTGGCACCGGTCGCATCCTGGACAACGGTGAAGTGCGCGCGCTGGCCGTGAAAGTGGGTGACAAAGTCGTTTTCGGCCCTTACTCGGGCAGCAACACTGTGAAAGTTGACGGCGAAGACCTGCTGGTAATGAGCGAGAACGAAATCCTCGCCGTTGTCGAAGGTTGATTCCGCTGGTTTCCCGTTACTCGAAAAGTATTCAAGGATTAAACGATCATGGCTGCTAAAGACGTAAAATTCGGCGATTCCGCCCGCAAGAAAATGCTCGTTGGTGTCAACGTTCTGGCTGACGCAGTAAAAGCGACCCTGGGCCCGAAAGGCCGCAACGTAGTCCTGGCGAAGAGCTTCGGCGCTCCGACCATCACCAAGGACGGCGTATCCGTCGCCAAAGAAATCGAGCTGAAAGACGCCTTCGAAAACATGGGCGCCCAGCTGCTGAAAGACGTTGCCTCCAAGGCCAACGACGAAGCCGGTGACGGTACCACCACCGCTACCGTACTGGCCCAGGCCATCGTCAGCGAAGGTCTGAAATCGGTTGCCGCCGGCATGAACCCGATGGACCTCAAGCGCGGCATCGACAAGGCCACCCTGGCCATCGTCAAGGAACTGAAGGCCCTGTCCAAGCCATGCGCCGACTCCAAGGCCATCGCCCAGGTAGGCACCATCTCCGCCAACTCCGACAACTCCATCGGTGACATCATCGCCGAAGCCATGGAAAAAGTCGGTAAAGAAGGCGTGATCACCGTCGAAGAAGGCTCGGGCCTGGAAAACGAACTGTCCGTCGTCGAAGGCATGCAGTTCGACCGCGGCTACCTGTCCCCTTACTTCGTCAACAAGCCGGACACCATGGTTGCCGAGCTGGACGGCCCGCTGCTGCTGCTGGTCGACAAGAAGATCTCCAACATCCGCGAACTGCTGCCAGTCCTGGAAGCCGTTGCCAAGGCCGGCCGTCCGCTGCTGATCGTGGCTGAAGACGTCGAAGGCGAAGCGCTGGCGACCCTGGTCGTCAACAACATGCGCGGCATCGTCAAGGTTGCTGCGGTCAAGGCGCCTGGCTTCGGCGACCGCCGCAAGGCCATGCTGCAGGACATCGCCGTCCTGACCGGCGGTACCGTAATCTCCGAGGAAATCGGCCTGAGCCTGGAATCCGCTACCCTGGAGCACCTGGGCAACGCCAAGCGCGTCACCCTGTCCAAGGAAAACACCACCATCATCGATGGTGCTGGTGCAGAGTCCGACATCGAAGCACGCGTCAAGCAGATCCGTGCCCAGATCGAAGAAACCTCGTCCGACTACGACCGTGAAAAACTGCAAGAGCGCCTGGCCAAGCTGGCTGGCGGTGTTGCCGTGATCAAGGTCGGTGCTGGCACCGAAGTCGAGATGAAAGAGAAGAAAGCCCGCGTTGAAGACGCCCTGCACGCTACCCGTGCAGCCGTCGAAGAAGGCGTGGTGCCTGGCGGTGGTGTCGCCCTGGTTCGCTCGCTGCAAGCGATCGCCGACCTGCGTGGCGACAACGAAGACCAAAACGTCGGTATCGCCCTGCTGCGTCGCGCTGTTGAAGCGCCGCTGCGCCAGATCGTTGCCAACGCCGGCGACGAGCCAAGCGTGGTAGTCGATAAGGTCAAGCAAGGTACCGGCAACTTCGGTTACAACGCTGCCACCGGCGAGTACGGCGACATGATCGACATGGGTATCCTGGACCCTGCCAAGGTCACCCGTTCGGCGCTGCAAGCTGCTGCTTCGATCGGCGGTCTGATGATCACCACCGAGGCCATGGTTGCCGACCTGCCTGAAGACAAGCCTGCTGCCGGCATGCCGGACATGGGCGGCATGGGTGGCATGGGCGGCATGATGTAAGCCAGCCTTGCCCTGCTGCAAAAAAGAGCCCCGCTAGATGCGGGGCTTTTTTATGCCCGGTCGGGCCTCATCGCTGGCAACGCCAGCTCCCACAGGGCCATGTGTCGGACACAAATCCCACAGCTGGCTCAGGACCTTGTGGGAGCTGGCGTTGCCAGCGATTGGGCCCGACCTGACACCATCGTTGCTCAAGCCGACCTCATTGCTGGCAAGCTCCCACAAGCTTCCGTGTTGTTTATCCGGCCTGGGCAACCTTGACGGCCTCGGCACTTGGCACAGGCGCCTTGCGGCGGTACAGCACCAGGTAATAGCACCCCAGTCCGATCAGCCAGCAGAACACCGCGGTCCACACGTTGTGCGAGAAGAAGTGCGCCCCCTGCAGCATGCGCCCGATGGAGAACACCGTGCCGAGGGCAAAGGCGAACACCAGTGCAGCCTTGGCCATGCGCGGCCGGCGATCGCGCAATACGAAGAACAGCGCAAACAGGGTAAAGCCGGTAGCGGCATGCCCACCTGGCCAGCAACGGCCGGGTTTGTCGGTCTGGGGGCGCGCTTCAAGCAGCTTGCTGTAGGTTTCCTTGCCGCCGAACTCGCTCAGGCTCCAGGGGCACTGTACGGCAGTCACCGCCTTGAGCGGGGTGACGAAGCCGGTGGCCAGGCCCAGGGTCAGCACCAGGCAGCCCAGCTCACGGCGGATCGGCTTCAGCCGCTGCATGGCGAAGCTGGCCAGGAAGCCGATGATGGCCAGTACGCTGAAGCCGATCACCACCTGCTTGGCCCGGTCATGCAGGATATTTTCCAGGAAGTAGCTATGGCGCCCGATGAACTGGCCGGCGCTGTGATCGAAGAACTGGTTGGCCAGGATCATGTCCAGGTCGGTCATTTCCAGAAGAATCAGGATCACGGCGGTCAACAGGGGGATGCCCAGTACAATCCACGGATTGAGCGGGCGCGACGGATGGAAATCGTAGGCTGCGGGCATGGGTGATCCTGACGGAAGGGAGACGACCCGCGATTCTCCGTCCTGGCACATGGGCCGTTCGTGAATCCGTCGTGAAAAAAACGTCAGGTGACAATGTAGGCGTAATGCCCTAGCGGGTTGTCTACTATGACCGTAAGCTGCGCCACCTGAAGGGCCGACTGAAGGCCGCCAGCACGACGAAGAGGGACGCCATGCGCATTCTACTGGTTGAAGACAACCGCGATATCCTGGCCAACCTGGCCGATTACCTGGGGCTCAAGGGCTACACCGTGGATTGCGCACAGGACGGCCTGTCCGGTCTGCACCTGGCCGCCACCGAGCACTACGACCTGATCGTCCTCGATATCATGTTGCCCGGCATCGACGGCTATACCCTGTGCAAGCGCCTGCGCGAGGATGCCCGACGCGACACCCCGGTGATCATGCTCACCGCCCGCGACCAGTTGGACGACCGCCTGCAGGGCTTCCGTTCCGGTGCCGACGACTACCTGCTCAAGCCGTTCGCCCTGTCCGAACTGGCCGCGCGCATCGAGGCCGTGCTGCGCCGGGCCCAGGGTGGCGGGCGTCGCAGCCTGCAAGTGGGCGACCTGAGCTATGACCTGGACACCCTGGAAGTTACCCGTCAGGGCCGCCTGCTCAAGCTCAACCCGGTCGGCCTCAAGCTGCTCGCCGTGCTGATGCAGAAAAGCCCCCACGTGCTGCGCCGCGAGGTCCTGGAAGATGCCCTCTGGGGTGACGACTGCCCGGACAGCGACAGCCTGCGCAGCCACGTTCACCAATTGCGCCAGGTAATCGACAAGCCTTTCGACAAGCCTCTGCTGCATACCGTGCACGGTGTCGGTTACCGCCTGGCCGAGGGCCGTGATGGAGTTTAAGCAAAGCCTCGCGCAGCGGATCATCATTGCCTTTGCCCTGATGAGCGCACTGGTGGCCGGGGCCTTTGCCTTCGGTATCGTGGCTACCGTGCACCTGGTGGAGGAGCGCCTGATTTCCTCGGTGCTCGGCGGTGACCTGCAGCGCCTGCTGCTGATGGACAGCGTCAGCGAATGGAGCCACCGGCCCCGCCCCGACCAGTTGTTCTACTACAGTGGCGGCCGTGACGATTTCGCCCTGCCATCGGACCTTCGCCATCTCAACCCTGGTTTCCACGAGGTGTTCCGCGAACACCTGTCCTACCACGCCATGGTCGAGGTGGTTGACGGACGGCGCTATGTGCTGCTGCAGGACCAGAGCGATTTCGAAGAGCGCGAGCGGGTGCTGTTCGCCGTGGTGGTGGTGGGCTTCGTACTCAGCCTGGCGCTGGCGGTATTCCTCGGCTGGGTCCTGGCACGCCGGGTAATGGCGCCGGTGATCCGCCTGGCGCGTCAGGTACGTCATCGCGACCAGTTGCTCGGCCTGGCGCCGCCGCTGGCCCCCGATTATGCGGCAGACGAAGTGGGCCAGCTGGCGGTTGCCTTCGACGCCACGCTCGGGCGCCTGCGCGACGCCTTGACCCGCGAGCGGCTGTTCACCAGTGACGTCAGCCATGAATTGCGCACGCCCTTGATGGTTCTGGCCAGCTCCTGCGAGCTGTTGATGGAGTATCCCGGTATCGATGGTCGCGCCCGCGCCCAAGTGGAACGGATCGCCCGGGCCACCGAGGAAATGCAGGAGCTGGTCAAGACCTTCCTGATGCTTGCCCGGGCCCAGCGCGACGAAGGCGCGGTGGCGTCACGGACCACCCTGAAGGAGGCCGGCGACGATCTGATCGGCGTCTGGCGCGACACCATCGAGCAGAAAGGCCTGAAGCTGAGCCTGGTGGTCAACGACCTTTCACCGAAGCTGTACAACGCCACCTTCCTGCATTCGGTCATGGGCAACCTGCTGCGCAACGCGGCCCATTACACCGATGAGGGCTTTATCCGCCTGACCCTCGAGGCCGATGGCTTTACCGTCGAGGACAGCGGCGTAGGCATCCCCGAGGAACAGCGCGAGGCGATGTTCCAGCCGTTCGTGCGTGGCGCAGAGAAGCGCGGCGAAGGCCTCGGGCTTGGCCTGTCATTGGTGCAGCGGATCTGCGATGACCAGGGCTGGGTGGTGACCCTGAGCGAAACCCAGCCCCATGGCTGTCGTTTCCATGTGAACCTGGGCGACAAGGGCGTGGCGCCGGATGCCTGAGGGACAAGGGGAGAGCGGTAATACTTTGTAAAACCTCGGTTTTGATCTGACGTTTTTTTCACAACGACATGACCTGACGGCAACGTCGCCACTCGTAACGTGGCGCTCATTGCAGTCAGGAGATCCTTCATGTCCAGCCCTATCAAGCTTGAGTTTTCCAACAAGTACGACCGCCAGCACGCCCAGCAGTACTACGAAAAACACCAGGCCAGCCTGGCCCGTCGCCTGTCCCATCAGCGCGATGAGCAACTGGCCCGGCGTGCCCTGACCCTGGCCGGCGAGCCAGGCCTGGTGCTGGACCTGCCGTGCGGTGCAGGGCGTTTCTGGCCCCTGCTGGCGGAAAAGCCCAACCGGGTGATCATCGGTGCCGACAATTCGCCGGCCATGCTGGAGACCGCTTGCCGGTCGCAGCCCGCGAATATCGTAGAACGGGTACGTCCTTTGCAGACTTCTGCGTTCGACATCGATTTGCCTGATAACGCCGTCGACAGCATTTTCTGCATGCGCCTGTTCCACCATATCGGTGAAGCACCTCACAGGATGAAAATCCTCAAGGAATTTCAAAGGGTTACCCGTGATAGCGTGATCCTTTCGCTATGGGTCGACGGCAATATCAAGGCTTGGCGCCGGAAAAAGCTCGAAGCACAGCGTATCGCCCGCGGTGAGACCGGGGGTTACCAGAATCGCTTCGTGTTACCGGCGGCTACGGTCGAGGAAGAATTCAGGGCGGCAGGTTTCCGTATCCAGGAACGAATGGACTTTCTACCGTTCTATGCCATGTGGCGGGTTTATGTATTACGAAAGGGTTGAGTGAATGGATGTTACCGATGCGGGCCGACAGGCCGGAAATGACCGATTCAAGTATTTCTGGCAGCAACAGGGCGAGTGGGTGGAAGAGCCCAACCAGCGTCGGGGCGGCGAAAGCGGTGTACAACGCCTGCGTGACGACAGTGGACACCTGCTCTATGCCAAGCGCCAGGTCGGACATATCTACCGCAGTCTGTTGCATCCCTTCGGTCGCCCCACGGTGTTGCGCGAATATGCCGCACTGACCGGTTGCGGGCAGTTGGGCGTGCGGGTCCCCAGGATCGTCTACTGCGGCGTCGAGCGCGATGCCGAGCGGCAATGGCGGGCGCTGCTGGTCAGCGAGGCGCTGGATGGCTTCGAGGAAATCGACGTCTGGTACGCCAAGGGTGGTCGGGAGCGTCATGGCGAAGCACTGCACGACAGCATCCTCGAGGATCTGGCACGCAACCTGGCGCGCATGCACACGGGGCGTTGGCAGCATGGCTGCCTTTATTCGAAACATGTTTTCGTCAAAGTGACGGGTGAGGGCAAAGAGGCGCGTGCCGAAGTGGCACTGCTGGATCTGGAAAAGTGTCGGCAGCGCTTCAGCAAGCACCGCGCCGCCGCCCATGATCTGCGCCAGTTGCGCCGCCATTCGTCGTTCAGCGACGCCGATTGGGAAAAGCTGCTCTACTTTTACCGTATGGCGTTTGGCAGCGCAGTCAAAGGTTTAGAGTGATGAAACTAGAAATAGCTCGAAGTGTGTTTCTTCTGGCTGCCCTGGCTACCGCGACCGTTGCGGTCGCCGCCTGGGAGCAGCCTCGTCCGGGTGTGATCAGTGCCTCCACGCACTGTCCACTGCCACGGGCGGCGAAACCGCAGGTCCAGGTGCAGCCCGACCATGACCTGCTGCTGTTTCTGTTCGGCATGAGCCAGGGGCTTCGTGCTCAGGGCTGAAGGGCTGCTTCAACCAGGAGGGCCTCATCGCCGGCAATGCCGGCTCCCACAATGTGGGAGCCGGCGTTGCCGGCGATGAGGCCCTCAATGTTTACACGGTCTGCTCGACCGTACGCGGTTCATCCTTCTTCGCCAGCAACGTATAGACGCAAGGCAATACGAACAGGGTAAACAGCGTCCCCACCGACATCCCCGTGGCGATCACCATCCCGATATCGAACCGGCTAACCGCACCGGCACCCGTGGCAATGATCAACGGCACCATGCCGAACACCATCGCCGCCGTGGTCATCAGCACCGGGCGCAGGCGAATCGCCGCAGCTTCCTCGATCGCTTCCCTTACCGACAGTCCCTTGTGCTCGCGCAACTGGTTGGCGAACTCGACGATCAGGATCCCGTGCTTGCTGATCAACCCGATCAGTGTCACCAACCCAACCTGTGTATAGATATTCAGGCTCGACAGGCCGAGGAACAACGGGATCAGCGCCCCGCAGATCGACATCGGCACCGTCACCAGGATCACCAGCGGATCGCGGAAGCTTTCGAACTGCGCCGCCAGCACCAGGAAGATGATCGCCAGGGCCAGGCCGAAGGTGACCCACAGGGCGCTGCCCTCCTGCACGTATTGCCTGGCCGCACTGGCATAGTCGAAGGCGAAGCCGGCCGGCGCCTCTTGCTGGGCGATGCTGCGCACCTCCTGCAAGGCTTCGCCCATGCTGACCAGCGGGAAACCGGAGATGATCGCCGAGTTGAGTTGCTGGAACTGGTTGAGTTGGCGCGGCCGGGCCCGATCGCTGACGGTGATCAGGGTGGACAGCGGCAGCATCTGCCCGTCCTGGTTCTTCACGTAGTAGCTGTTCAGCCAGTCCGGGTTGTCGCGGTAGGCCCGCTCGACCTGGGCGATCACCTTGTAGCTGCGCCCGTCGATGGTGAAGCGGTTGATCTCCGCCTCGCCGAGCAGGGTCGCCAGGGTACTGCCCAGCACATCCATGGACACCCCCATCTGCGCGGCCTTGGCCCGATCGATATCCACCACCACTTCCGGCTTGTCGAAGGCCAGGTCGATGTCAAGGAAGGCAAACTTGCCGGACTTCTCGGCGCGCTCCTTGACCCGCTGGGCCACATCCAGCAGCGACTCGTAGTCGTTTGGCGTGTTGATCACGAAGGCGAACGGCAGGCCCTCGCCCGTGCCTGGCAGCGCCGGCAGGTTGAAGCCGAAGATCTGCAGCCCGGCGATGCTGTCGAGCTTGTGCTGCACCTCCGGCAACAGCTCCATCTGCGTGCGCTTGCGATCGCCCCACGGCTTGAGCAGGAAGCCGCCGATTCCCGACTGCACGCCATTGAAGCCATTGATCTGGAACGACGAGTAGTACTCCGGGAATTCCTTGAAGATCTTCGTGAACTCGCCGGTGTAGGCATTCAGGTAATCCAGGTTGGCCGGCTGCGGCGCCGTGGCCATCATGAAGATGATCCCCTGGTCCTCGTTCGGTGCCAGCTCCGAGGTGCTGAACTTGAGGAACACCGGGATCAGGCAGAGCACGATGATACCGAAGACGATCACTACCGGCCGGGTGTCCAGGGTGGCGTGAAGCAGCTTCTGATAGCGCAGCTTGAGCCGTTCGAAAATCAGGTCCAGGCGATGGGCCAGGCCGCTGGGATTCTCCTCGTGGCGCAGCAGCTTGGCGCACATCATCGGCGACAGGGTGAGGGCGACGATCCCGGAGATGATCACCGCCCCGGCCAGGGTCAGGGCGAACTCCTTGAACAGGGCTCCGGTCAGCCCTTCGAGGAAGCCGATCGGCGCATACACGGCGGCCAGGGTGATGGTCATCGACACCACCGGCATGGCGATTTCCCGCGCCCCTTCCAGCGATGCCTCGAACGGCGTCTTGCCTTCCTCGATGTGCCGATGGATGTTTTCCACCACGACGATCGCATCGTCCACCACCAGGCCGATGGCCAGCACCATCGCCAGCAGGGTCAGCAGGTTCAGCGAGTAGCCCATCAGCTGCATGAAGAACAGCACGCCGATCATCGACAGCGGGATGGTGATCACCGGGATCAGCACCGAGCGCAAGGCCCCGAGGAACAGGAACACCACGACGATGACGATCAGCACCGCCTCGACCAGGGTCTTCACCACCTCGTCGATCGAGGCCTGGATGAACAGGGTGGCGTCATAGGCGATGGAGGCCTTGAGGTTCGGCGGCAGCTGGGCCTCGAGTTCCGGCATCAGCTTGCGCACTTCCTTGATCACATCCAGCGGGTTGGCCCCGGGCGTGGCCTTGATGCCGATGTACACCGATGGCGTGCCGTCGAAGGAACTGACCGTGTCGTAGTTCTCCGCGCCCATTTCCACCCGCGCCACGTCGCCGAGCAGGACGCGGCTGTTGCCGCTGGTCTTGAGTGGAATGCTGGCGAACGCCTCGGCGGACTTCAGCTCGGTGTTGGCGTTGATGCTGGTGACCACGTACTCGCCCTTCACCTCGCCGGCGGCGGACAGGAAGTTGTAGCGACGCACCGCGTCGGTCACGTCGCTGGCGCTGAGGCCATAGCCGGCCAGGCGTACCGGATCGAGCCACAGGCGCATGGCGAACAGCTGGTTGCCGAGGATCTCGGCTTCGGCCATGCCCGGCAGGGTCGCCAGCTTGGGCTGGATGACCCGCGACAGGTAATCGGTGATCTGCGGATTGCTCAGCTCGCTGCTGTAGAAGCTGATGTACATCAACGCCGAGGCGTCGGCCGCCTCCTTGCTCAGCACCGGGTCCTCGGCGTCCTGGGGCAGCTTGTTCTTCACCTCGTTGGCCTTGGCCAGCAGTTCGGTGAACAGCCGGTCGCTGTCCGAGCCGATACGTGCGTAGATCGAGATCACCGAGAAATTCTGCCGGCTCACCGAGGTCATGTAGTCGATGCCCTCGGCACTGGCCAGGCTCTGTTGCATCGGTTGGGTAATGTAGCCCTGGATGGTCTCGGCGTTGGCCCCGGGGTAGGCGGTGGTGACCGTGATCAGGGCGTTTTCCATCTGCGGGTACTGGCGGATCGGCAGCTTGCTCCAGGCCTGGAAGCCGAGCAGGACGATCAGCAGGCTGACCACACTGGCCAGCACCGGGCGGCGGATGAACGGATCGGTAAAGGCCATGGTGCCTCCTTGTCAGTTGGCGCCTGGCTGTTCGAGGGTCTTGTCGGGGCTGATGGTGACCAATGCGCCCTGGGTCAGCTTGAGCTGGCCGGCGGTGACCACCTGCTCGCCGGCTTTCAGGCCCTTGCTCACTACCACCAGGCCGTCACGGTGCTCGCCCGTGGTGACGAAGCGCCGCTCGGCGATCAGGGCGTCCTTCTCCTGCTCGCCGTTCTCGTTTTTCTTCGGCACTGCGACATACACCGAATTGCCGTACAGGGTGTAGGTCACCGCGCTCTGCGGTACCACCACCTGGTTGCGCGGGTTGGGCAGCAGTACCTGGACGTTGGCGAACATCCCCGGCAGCAGCTTGCCGTCGGGGTTGGCCAGGGTGGCGCGGACCAGCACGTTGCGCGTGGCGTCCTCGACCTTGGGATTGATCGCGCTGATTCGCGCGGGGAAGGTCTGGCCGGGGTAGGCGGCGACGTCGATCAGTACGTCCTGGTCGAGGCCGACCTTCGGCAGGCTCTGCTCCGGAATGGAGAAATCCACGTACAGGCTGCTGAGGTCCTGCAGGGTGGCGATCACCGTGCCGCTGGGCAGGTACTCGCCGACATCCACCTGGCGGATGCCGATGGTGCCGCTGAAGGGCGCAGCGATGCTTTTCTTGTCCAGGGATGCCTTGAGTTGCTCGACCACCGCCTTGTTGCGCCGGAACTGCGAAGTGAGGCGATCGAACTCGCCCTTGGAAATGGCCTGGCTGCCGACCAGTTGGCTGCCGCGGCCGAAGTCCACTTCCGCCAGCTTGAGGTCGGCCTGGGCGGTGCCGAGCAGGGCGATCTCGGCTTTCTGGTCCAGCTCCAGCAGCGGCTGGCCCTGCTTGACCTGCTGGCCGGACTCGAACATAAGCTTGGTCACCGTGCCGTCGGTTTCCAGGCTCAGGTCGACGCCCTGCAGCGCCTTGAGGCTGCCCACCGCCGGCAGGCGGCTCTGCCAGGCGAGCTCCCGCGCCTCGGTGGCCGCCACGCTGATGGCGGGCTTCGGTGCGGAGAACATCTGGATCTGCTTGTAGATCGAGAAGCCTTTGTAGCCTCCCAGGACCAACACGATCAGCAGCACGATGCCCAACATGATCAGCATGCGACGGCGCAGCATAGTTCCATTTCCCTGGATGCAAGTGGGCGAAGTTTAGTCCGTTTGCCCTATGCCCTGCAGCCTCTATTCACACCAGGTGCAGGTGGTTGTCCCATAGTCCTGATGGCAGTTGCAGCGGCTGGCCGACCAGCGTCTCCTGACGGCAGTCGTACAGGCGGCAGCGCCCCTGTCCCGAGGTGACCACGAAGCCGTCGGCCACCGCGCCCACGCCGGCGCAGTCCGGCATCGGCGCATCGAGGCGCACGCTGGCATCGTCGAGGTTCCAGATGAACAGGCGGTTGGCCCGTGGTGCGGTCATCGCCACCAGGCGCAACTCGCTGTGCACGGCGACGCTGGCGGTGTACTGGGCCATCGACTGCAACTGGTGCTCCGGAACCGGGAACGCCTCGAAAGGCTGGCCTGGGCGCTTGATCGCCAGCAACTGGGCGGTCTCGTGGGCGTCGCCCATGAACTGCTGGCAAGCGACCACGGTACCATCGCTGCCGATGGCCAGGTGGCGCACGCTGTTCATCTGCTGGCCGAGGGTTTCCTTGCTGATCAGGCTGCCGTCGCGGCGCATCAGTACCAGGCTGGGTTCCATGGCGTCGAGGTTCATTTCCACCCGGCTTTCCGCTTCGGTACGGATACCGCCGTTGGCCACCACCAGGGTTTCCCCGTCGGGCAGCCAGCTCACCTGGTGCGGGCCGATGCCATGGGTGGACAGCTCGCCGCTGTGGACCAGGCGCTCGCCGTCGAAGCGGTACACGCCGAGCACGCCGCGCCCCGGGTCGGTGGTGTCGTTCTCCGTGGCGTACAGCCATTCGCCACTCTTGTGGATCACCGCGTGACCGTAGAAGTGGCGGTTGGGCTGCGAGGTGACCGTTTGCAGCAGGCGCCCGTCGCGCAGGTCGATCAGGTAGCTTTCGGTCCCCGGTCGACGCGCCACGAACAGGGCGATGGGCAGTTCGGGATGATCGATGATGTCGTGGCAACGCTGGGCCACCCGGGTGGCGAACACCCGGGTGCCGTCCAGGCGATAGCCGACCGCGTAATGCTGGCCGTCCGCATCATCGCGGGCAGACAGCAACAGGGGCGGCTGTTCCTTTTGCCGCAGCAGGGTCCAGCCGCCCAGGGTCAGGGCGCTGAGCAGAACGCTACCGAGTTTCAGGGCCTGGCGTCGCAGCATGATCAGTCACCGTCGTTGGCATTGAAGCCGAGCTGGATGTTCAGCGCCTTGGCCAGTTCGCCTTCATGCAGGCGGTGCACCACGTTCAGGCTGTCGTAGATGGCGTTGAGCTGCTGGCGTCCGGCATCGTCCTGGAGCAGTTCGTCGAGGGTGCGCTGGTTGCCCTCGAGCTTCTTCGTCGCGTCGGCGTAGGCGGCGTCGATCTTGTCGGCCAGGGCTTTCTGGTCCTTGCCCAGCAGGCCGCGCAGGCCCTGGTTGTCGACACCGACCCAGACGGCCTGGGCCGCGGCCAGGCTGGCGGCGATACTCTTGAGCGACGACTGGCTGCGCCAGGCCTCGGCCTGCAGCGGCTGCGGGATGCCCTTGCTCATGCGGCCCATGGGCGTGCCGAGCTTCTTCTTCAGGGTATCCAGGGCAGTCACCTGGGCGCGCAGCAGGTCGGCGATGGCCTCGTGGGAGTCGGCGTAGCGCTGGTTGGGGAACTTGGTCATCTGGGCGAGCATGCCGTCGGTGCTGTTCCAGCTCTTGAGGATGTCCTCGGCCATGGTCTTCTGGTAGTCGGCGATGGCCACCAGCAGCGGGCAATAGCGCGCCTTCTGTTCCGGGTTGGCGGCGTCCGGCTTGCTGTCGAAGAGGATGTATTCGTAGGCGGACAGGCCGCGCACCACCACGCTGGACTTGGCCACGGTCTCGGCGTCCACCGGCGCGTCGCCACTGACCAGCGCCTCGACCTGGCGGCCGACCAGGTTTTTCTTGTCCGGCCAGAACTGCACTTGCCAGGCGCGGTTGCCTTCGGCCAGCGGCCCGATCAGCAGGGGTTGCAGCTCGGCCCAGGCTTTCTGCGCGTGCAGGTAGTCGGCACGGGCGGTTTCCAGGCTGGCCTTGCCTTCGCAATAGGCCAGGGCGCTGACGGCCAGTTGGCGGTCGGCTTCGACCCAGCGGCTGTAGGTCGGCATGATCACCTGCTTGGCGATGGCGGCGGAGGTCACTGCCTGCGGGTCTTGCGGCGAGCAGGCGCCCAGCGCGAGGGCGGCGAGGCTGGTGAACAACAGCTTGGGACGGAACATGTGTCCGGCTCCTCTCTCAGAGTGAATTCAGGAAAGCCAGCAGCGCCTCGCGCTGGCCGGCATCGAAGGACAACACACGCTGGCGGGCGGCTTCTGCCTCGCCGCCGTGCCAGAGCACGGCTTCGAGCAGATTGCGGGCCCGGCCATCGTGAAGGAACTGGGTGTGGCCGCTGACGACCTGGTTCTTGCCGATGCCCCACAGCGGCGGGGTGCGCCAGTCCTGGCCGCTGGCGGCGAACTCGCTGCGCTGGTCGGCCAGGCCCGGGCCCATGTCGTGCAGGAGCAGATCGCTATAGGGCCAGATGGTCTGGTTGGCCAGCTCCGGCTCGGCGGCATTGGCCGAGGTCACGAACTTGGGCGTGTGGCAGCCTTGGCAACCGGCCTGGTAGAACAGGTTCTTGCCCGCCAGCACCCGGGGCGAATCGACGTCCTTGCGTGCCGGTACCGCCAGGTTGCGGGTGTAGTAGAGGATCAGCCGCAGGATGTTGTCGCTGACTTCCTGCTCGCCATTGGCGCCGTTGCCGTTGGGCGCGGCCAGGCAGTCGGCCTGGGCCGGGGTGCAGTCGTCGAAGGGGCGCAGGGTGGTGGTCAGGCCCATGTCGCCAGACAGCGCATGGACGTTCTGCTGGTTGAGGTTGGGTTGCCCGGCCTTCCAGCCGAAACGGCCGAGCACGGTCTCGCCCCGGGCATCGTCCCAGACCCGGTTGGGCCGGCCGCGGATGCCGTCGCCGTTGCGATCGTCGGGGTCGGCGTTGGCCAGGATCGCTTCCTCGGGAATGGCTTCGAGCAGGCCCAGGCCGATCATGGGCGGGGCGATGCGCGCGGAGAAACGGGTGTCCGGGTGCATGGGGCCATAGCCGAGCTGGGTGATCGCCAGCCTGGGCTTGCGCAGTTCGACCTGGGTGCCGTCCTTGAAGGTCACGGTCTGCGGCTCGTACTCGACCCGCACCTTGCCTTCCGGCGCGACGCCGGGGATGGCCATGTCCTGCAACTGACCGCCGTAGACGGGTTCGGGAACGATGCCCAGGCGTTCGATGACCTTGGCGTATTCCGGCTGGTCGGGGATCGACAGGCGCACCAGCATCGACACCGCGTTGCTGTCGCCGGGCTCTGGCGGATGACCGCGACCGTCGCGGATATGGCAGTTCTGGCAGGCATTGGTGTTGAACAGCGGGCCGAGGCCGTCGCGGGCGGTGGTGGTCGAGGGGGCGATCACCCAAGGGTTGCGGAAGAAGCTGTTGCCGACGTTGAAATCCAGGCGGCGAGCGGGTGTCAGGTTGGCCGAGGGCATCTGGTAGGCCCCGCGATCACCGCGGTTCACCGTGGTATCGCCACCGGCACGGGCTTCGCCCGGCTCGGCCTGGGTGAAGCGCGGGGCTTCGTCGCAGGCGGCCAGGGGCAGGGCCAGCAGCAGGGGCAGACACAGGCGACGCAACGAGGGCATGAACGATCCCGGACGGTGTTCGAAAACAGCCCGCAAGCTTAACAGGAGCGGGCGAAGTGAATAAGAGGGATTTGCGTTTGCCGGATGAAATCGTTGTCAGGTGTGTGGGATTGCTGAGCTGGACGCGGACCCTGTGGGAGCGGGTTCACCCGCGATTACGTCTGTGAATTCACCATCGCAATCGCGGGTGAACCCGCTCCCACAGGGTCCGCGTCCAGCCGGGGAATAAAAAGGCGACCCGAAGGTCGCCTTTCTCGAAACCGGAGCCGGATCAGAATTCGTGATCGGCGGTGTCCGGGTTCAGGTCGGTGATGCCCAGCTTGGCAGCGGCCTGTTCGATCGCGCCGGTCTGCTTGACCAGCGAAGCGATGGCGTCACGCACGATCTGGTTGCCGGCGGCATTGTCGGCGGCGATCAGCTGGTCGTAGTGCTCGCCCTTGAGGGCATGGTCGACGATAACCTGGATCTTGGCCTCGGTTGCGGCCAGGTCATCCTGCAGGGTCTTGTCCGCCGCCGGATCGACCTTGGCCACCAGCGACGACAGGCTCGGGCCGGTCAGCTTGCTGCCATCGACACGGGTGTACTCGCCCAGGTAGACGTTGCGGATGCCCTTGGCGTCGTAGAAGTGCGAATAGTGGGTGTTGTCGCTGAAGCAGTCGTGCTCGTCTTCCGGCGAGTTGGCTTCCAGGGACACTTTCATGCGCTCACCCGCCAGTTCACCCAGCGACAGGCTGCCCATGCCGAACAGCATCTTGCGCAGGCCATTGGCGACCGGCTCGGCCTCCAGGCTGGCGCGGTAGTTGTCGGTGACGTTCGGCGCCCAGTTCTTGACCATTTCCTCCAGGTCGCTGACCAGCAGGTCGGTGACGGCCCTGAGGTAGGCGCGACGGCGATCGTTGTGGCCGCCGGTGGCACCCTGGCCTTCCAGGTAGTCCGAGGCCGGGCGGTTGCCGGCGCCCGGGCCGGTGCCGTTCAGGTCCTGGCCCCAGAGCAGGAATTCGATGGCGTGGTAGCCCGTGGCGACGTTGGCCTCGGAACCGCCCAGCTCGTTGAGGGTGGCGAGTTTTTCGGGGGTGATGTCCTTCACGTCGATCTTGTCTTCGCCGACCTGGATCTCGGTGTTGGCGATGATGTTGGCGCTGGCCGCCGGGTTGCCCAGGGCGTGCTCGTAGCTCTTGTCGACGTAGTCGATCAGGCCTTCGTCCAGCGGCCATGCGTTCACCTGGCCTTCCCAGTCGTCGATGATGGTGTTGCCGAAGCGGAACGCCTCGCTCTGCAGGTACGGGACGCGGGCCGCTACCCAGGCTTCGCGGGCTGCCTTGAGGGTTTCGTCGTTGGGCTTGGCAAGGAAGGCGTCGATGGCGCCCTGCAGGGTTTTCGCGGTGCTCAGGGAGTCGCTGTAGACCGCGTAGACGATCTCGGCGTAGTGCTTGACCACGGCCTGGGCGGCCGCTTCGTCGACCGCGCCGGCGGCGGCTGGAGCAGCCGGGGTGGCGGCAGCTGCCGGTGCCTGGGCTTGCGGGGCGGCGGCCTTGTCCTTGCCCTCGCCGCAACCGGCGAGGGAGATGGCGATGGCCAACAGACTGGCGGTAGCCAGAGGCATACGAATCATGGCGAATTCCTGCATCGAAGGTTGAACAGACGTGCAGAAGGCCGCACGCGAAAAAAAAAGCTGCGACATAATGCGAAAGATTTGCATTTTGTGTAAAGAGGCCATCACGCAAATATTCCAGGCGTGTCGTACCCGGACAACCTTGATGTCGTCCTACAGCACCGAGACCTGATTGCGTTGGGCCTGCTTGAGGAATGCCGTGAGTTCACGGGCGGGCAGCGGCTTGCTGTAGTGATAGCCCTGGCCCTCGTGGCAGCCCTGGGCAACGATGTAGGCCTCCTGCTCGGCGGTTTCCACGCCCTCGGCGATCACCTGCATGCCCAGGCTTTTGCCAAGCTGGATGATGGCGCGGACGATGGTGGCGTCGTCGTCGTCCTCCAGCAGGTCCTGGACGAAGCTCTTGTCGATCTTGATCTTGTCCAGAGGCAGGGATTTCAGGTAGCTCAGGGAGGAATAGCCGGTGCCGAAGTCGTCGATGGCGATCAGTGCACCGGAGCGGCGCAGGCTCAGCAGATGCTGGGCGGCGGTGCTGATGTCTTCCATCAGGCCGGTCTCGGTCACTTCCAGTTCCAGGCTGCGCGGCGGCAGGCGGTAGATCTGCAGCAGGTTGTTGACCACCCGCGGCAGCTCGCTGTGGTGCAACTGCACGGTGGACAGGTTGACCGCCATGCGCAGCTCGCTGAAGCCCTGGTCGTGCCATTCGCGCAACTGGCGGCAGGCCTGGTCGAGTACCCATTCGCCGATCGCGACGATATTGCCGTTCTGCTCGGCCAGCGGGATGAACTGGTCGGGCGGGACCATGCCCAGTTCCGGATGCTGCCAGCGCAGCAGCGCTTCGACACCCACCACGCGCTGGTCGCGGTAGCTGATCTGCGGCTGGTAGACGAGGAACAGCTGGTTGCGCGGCAAGGCTTCGCGCAGGTCCTTTTCCAGTTCCCGGCGGCGGCGCATCTCGCTGTCCACGCTGGCGATGTAGAACTGGTAGCGGTTGCGCGAGCGGGACTTGGCCAGGGTCATGGTCTGTTCGGCTTTCTGCAACAGCTTCTCGGTGCTGTCGCCATCTTCCGGGAACAGGGTGATGCCGATGGTGGCCCGCAGGCGTATCTCCTGCAGGTCGAGGGCGAAGGGGGCCTCCAGGTCGTCGAGGATGCTCTGGGCCAGTTCCGCCGCTTCGTAAGGCTGTTCGATATCGGCCTGGACCAGGGCGAACTGGTCGCCGCCCAGGCGGGCGAGGGCGCCCAGCCGCCCGCTATGGGCGCGCAGGCGGTCGGCCAGGGCCAGCAGCAACTGGTCGCCGGCCTGGTAGCTGAACTGTTCGTTGATGCCCTTGAAGTCATCGAGGCCGACGCAGATCACCGCGACCCGGCGTTGCAGGCGCCCGGCATCGACCAGGATCTTGTCCAGTTGCTGCTGGAGCTGCTGGCGATTGGGCAGGCCGGTAAGAAAGTCGTACTGGGCCATGCGCAGCAGGCTGTTTTCCGCCTCGTGGCGCAGATGGGTGTTGCGTTCGATCGAGGACAGCAATTGGTTGTGGGTGTTGATCCATAGCCCCAGTTCGTTGGTCTCGTGACCCTTGAGCAGCGGCAATTGATGCTCGCTGGGGCGGTCCGGGTTGATCTGGGTGAGGTGCTCGATGATCCGCGACAGCGGCTTGGTCAGCAGCCAGTGATAGACCAGGTACAGCACCAGGCCCATGGCCAGGGCCCGCAGCACGCCGGAAATGAAAATGATCACCGAGCTGAAGATGAAGCCCTGGCCGTAACTGGCGGTATCCAGGGTGATGTTCAGGTCGCCGTAGTATTCGCTGTAGGGACCCCGGCCGACCAGTTGGGTGGTGAAAGTGCGTTCCTGGCCAAGGATCAGGTCGGTCAGCCAGCGGGTGTTGTTCTGCTGCAGCGGGCGGGATTTTTCCGCGAGCATGGTTTCGTTGGGGTGGCCGATCGAGGCCATGCGCACCGCCTGGTCCTGGAACAGCCCCTCGATGACCTGCATGCCCATTTCCCGGTCAAGGCTGTACACCGCCTGGGTCGACGGGTCGCGGAACATGTCGAGGATGCGCTGGGCATCGCTGGCCACGGCCTGGCGGGTCTTGTAGGCGTCGAACACGATCTGCGCACAGCTGAGCACCACTCCGACGATCAGCGCCGAAAGCAGGACAACCCTGAGCAACTTGACCGATAAGCTGTTCTTGAATTCCAGCTTCAATGGGGAGTTCCTTAATCCATGCGCATGGCATCATTTTGACATCAATGATGACAGTCCACTATTGGCCTTTGCACGGAAAATGTGTGGCGTTCTGGCATTTTCCGCAGCCTGGTCCATCTCGTCCGGCAGACCTTCAGCACTGTATCGGTAGGGCTCCCGAACGACTTGAGTACCGGATGTCGGAAGATTCCCAAGGGATTGATGTTAGCGTGCCTGATTCAGGCAGCAAGCGTGTGGCTCTTTCCCGAGCGCAAAAAAACCCGGCAAGGGCCGGGTTTTTTCAGAAGCGGGCGACTCAGGCAGTGAAGGTCTTGCCTTCGAACTGCTCGGCGACGAACTTCCAGTTGACCAGGTTCCAGAACGCCTCGACGTATTTCGGACGGACGTTGCGGTAGTCGATGTAGTAGGCGTGTTCCCAGACGTCGCAGGTCAGCAGCGGGGTATCGCCGTTGGTCAGCGGGTTGCCGGCGCCGATGGTGCTGGCCAGGGCCAGGGAGCCGTCGGCTTTCTTCACCAGCCAGCCCCAGCCGGAACCGAAGGTGCCGACGGAAGTCTTGGTGAACTCTTCCTTGAACTTGTCGAAGGAGCCGAACGCAGCGTTGATGGCTTCAGCCAGGGCGCCGGTCGGTTGGCCACCGGCGTTCGGTGCCAGGCAGTTCCAGTAGAAGGTGTGGTTCCAGACCTGAGCGGCGTTGTTGAAGATGCCGCCCGAAGAAGTCTTGACGATTTCTTCCAGGGTCTTGCCTTCGAATTCGGTACCTGGGACCAGGTTGTTCAGGTTCACGACGTAGGTGTTGTGGTGCTTGTCGTGGTGGTATTCCAGGGTTTCCTTGGAAATGTGCGGCTGCAGGGCATCGTGGGCGTAAGGCAGCGGCGGCAATTCAAAAGCCATGTGGATTCTCCTAATCAGGTCTGGTGCGGTGAACGCAAGGCCGATCACGGGCGGCCGGAAAATGCATCGGCGAGTTTGTACTCTTTGCGACGCAGGCTCCGGATCATAGCACCGGGCCCGTGGGTAAACCACGCAACAAGTGTATGGACAAGAGGTTCCAGAGCCTTTTGCCCATACGGATGAGTGGCCTTCAGCTGAAGATCAGTTGTGCCGCCACGGCGAACATCATCACCGCCACCATCAGGTCGAGCAGGCGCCAGGTGCCTGGCCGCGCCAGCCACGGGGCCAGCCATGCCGCACCGAGGGCGAGGGTGAAGAACCACAGCAGGGACGCGCTGGCGGCCCCGGCGACATAGGCGCCGGGCACGCTCTGCTGGGCGCCGAGGGAGCCGATCAGCAGCACCGTGTCGAGGTACACGTGCGGATTGAGCAGGGTCACCGCCAGTGCACTGAGCAGTACGGCACGGCGCGAGCGCAGGCCCTGGCCGTCCCCCTGCTGCAGGCTCTGGCTGGAACAGGCGCGCATCAGCGCCTTGCTGCCGTACCAGACCAGGAACACGGCGCCACCCCAGCGGGCAATGGCGAGCAGGGTCGGATTCTGCGCCAGCACCGTCGCCAGGCCGAACACGCCGAGGGCGACCAGCACCGCATCGCAAAGCACGCACAGCGCGGCCACCGGCAGGTGATGTTCCCGGCGCAGGCTCTGGGCGAGGACGAAGGCGTTCTGGGTACCGATGGCCATGATCAGGCCGAAGGCGACGAGGAGGCCGTTGAGGTAGCTTTGCCACATGGGGAAATGACTCCGAACAACAGATCTTTGGTATTACACGGACCCTGTGGGAGCGGGTTCACCCGCGATGACGGTGGTGAATTCCCTGACGTCATCGCGGGTGAACCCGCTCCCACAAGGTCCGCGCATGGCTTCAATTCTGAGGAAAAGAGGAATATAAGAAAAACCAATAATCTTCATCCCGCATTAGGAAATCTGATGTTCGACTACAAGTTGCTCTCGGCCCTCGCCGCCGTCATCGAACAGGCCGGTTTCGAGCGCGCCGCACAACTGCTGGGCTTGTCGCAATCGGCGATCTCCCAGCGCATCAAACTTCTCGAGGCCCGGGTCGGACAGCCGGTACTGGTGCGTGCCACTCCCCCGACGCCCACGGAAATCGGTCGCCGCCTGCTCAACCATGTGCAGCAGGTGCGCCTGCTCGAGCGCGATCTGCAAGGCCAGGTCCCGGCGCTGGATGAAGAGGGCTTGCCGGAACGCCTGCGCATTGCGCTCAACGCCGACAGCCTGGCGACCTGGTGGGCCGAGGCGGCCGAGGACTTTTGCGCGCGGACCCAGGTGCTGCTCGACCTGGTGGTGGAAGACCAGGAAGTCGGCCTCAAGCGCATGCGTGCCGGCGAGGTGGCCGGTTGCCTGTGTGCCAGCGAACGCCCGGTGGCCGGGGCGCGCAGCGTGCTGCTCGGGGCGATGCGCTATCGTGCGCTGGCCAGCCCGGCCTTCATGGCCCGGCATTTCAACGAGGGCGTCGATCCGCAACGCCTGGCCCGCACCCCGGCGATCGTGTTCGGCCCGGATGATTTCCTCCAGCATCGCTACCTTGCTTCATTAGGCATCAGCGATGGTTTCCTGCATCATCTGTGTCCTTCATCCGAAGGCTTCCTGCGCCTGACCGAAGCCGGCATGGGCTGGGGCCTGGTGCCCGAACTGCAGGCCAGGGAACAACTGGCGAGCGGGCGGCTGGTGGAAGTCCTCCCGGAGCGACCCATCGATGTGCCTTTGTACTGGCACCATTGGCGCAACGGCGGGCAACTGCTGGCCCGGCTCACCGATCATCTGCGCCGCAGCGCCGGGCAGTGGCTGGTGCCGTGGGACGCCCGGACGGCGTCTGCACCTTCAGGAAAAAAAACGTAAGGCGGAGTGCTTCATGGGAATTCTGGTCACCGGCGCAAGCGGCTTCATTGGCGGGCGCTTTGCGCGTTTCGCCCTGGAGCAGGGCCTGGACGTTCGGGTCAACGGGCGTCGCGCCGAGGGCGTCGAGCACCTGGTGCGACGCGGCGCCCAGTTCATTCCGGGCGACCTGTCCGACCCGGAAGTGGCCCGACGCCTGTGCCAGGGCATCGACACCGTGGTGCATTGCGCCGGTGCGGTGGGCAACTGGGGACGCTACCAGGACTTCTACCAGGGCAACGTGGTGCTCACCGAAAATGTCGTCGAGGCCTGTCTCAAGGAGCATGTGCGCCGCCTGGTGCACCTGTCCTCGCCGTCGATCTATTTCACCGGGCGCTCGCGCACCGGCATCACCGAGGACCAGGTCCCGCGGCGCTTCTACGATCATTACGGGGCGACCAAGCACCTCGCCGAGCAGAAGGTCTTCGGCGCCCAGGAGTTCGGTCTCGAAGTCCTGGCCTTGCGCCCGCGCTTCGTCACCGGGGCCGGCGACGTCAGTATCTTCCCGCGCTTGTTGCAGATGCAGCGCAAGAAGCGCCTGGCGATCATCGGCAACGGCCTGAACAAGGTCGATTTCACCAGCGTGCAGAACCTCAACGAAGCCCTGCTCGCTGCGATCAATGCCGGGCCCGAGGCGCTGGGCATGGCCTACAACATCAGCAACGGCCACCCGCTGCCGGTGTGGGACGTGGTCAATTACGTGATGCGACGCCTGTCGCTGCCCCAGGTCACCCGCTATCGCTCCGTCGGCCTCGCCTACACGGCGGCGGCCATCAACGAAGGCGCCTGCATGCTCTGGCCGGGCCGCCCGCAGCCGACCCTGAGCCGCCTGGGCGTGCAGGTGATGAGCAAGGACTTCACGCTTGATATCAGCCGCGCCCGGCATTACCTCGATTACCGGCCGCAGGTCAGCCTTTGGGCCGCGCTGGATGAATTCTGCGCCTGGTGGCAGGCGCAGCAGGGTGGCCACTGAACCAGATCCCCGGATCGTGGTCGATGAGGGCGCCGTGCAAGCGGTTTATACTAGCGCCCATTTTGCTATCACCGTGGTTGAAAACTACCCATGCGCAACGATGCTCGAGATGATTTTGACGACGTGCCCACCCTCAAGGCGGTGGAGCGCGATGATGACGAGTTCGCTCCGCCGGCGCACCCGCGCAGCGCCCGCAAGCGCGCGGGCAGGGCGCCGCTGGTCGGTCCGTTGTGGGCGTTGCTCGGTGCATCTTTCATCGCCCTGGGCGGGTTGGCCTGGTGGAGCTTCCAGCAGATCTCGCTGATGGAGCAGCAACTGGTGGCGACCCAGGAAAGCTTCGCCCGCATCAGCGAGGAAGCGGCGGGGCGTTTGCAGGCGATTTCCGGCAAGGTCAGCGCCACCGAGTCTTCGGCCAATAGCGAGAACGAAGCGCTCAAGCTCCAGGTGCGCCAGTTGCAGGCCAGCCTGGGCGAGCAGGGCAAGTTGCAGGAAGGTGTGGCCGGGCAGGCTGGTGAACTGGGCAAGCGCCTGGAAGCGGCGATGGCCCAGGTCAGCCAGCAGCAGGCGGCCAATGCGCAGTTGCAGAACGAATTGCAGAGCCAATTGAAGGCAGTGGCGCAGGAACTGGCCACGCTCAAGGCTGCGCAACTGGATGGCGGCAAGATCGATACGCAACTGAAGAATCAGGCGGCGGCGACCCAGCGCCTGGAGCAGGACCTGATCGTGCTCAAAAGCGAGCAGGAGAATCGTCCGGCGGCCAGTCCTGGTGCCTCCACGGCCGAATTCGATGCCTTCCGTGGGCAGATCACCCGCAACATCAACACCCTGCAAAGCCAGGTGCAGAACCTGCAACAGCAGATCAATGCCAGGAATTGATTGACCTTCAGGGCCTCATCGCGGGTCGCTGCAAAACCCTGTGGGGCTTGCCAGCGATGAGGCCCTGAAGAACACCATCACATCCGCGGATAATCGATATACCCCACCGGCCCCTTGCCATAGAAGGTCTCCGGCCGCGCTTCATTCAACGGCGCATCCGCTGCCAGCCGCGCCGGCAGGTCGGGGTTGGCGATGAACGGAATGCCGAACGCCACCGCATCCGCGGTTCCTGCCGCCAGCGCCGCATTGGCGCTTTGTTTGTCGAAGCGCTCGTTGACGATGTAAGGCCCGCCGAAGGCCGCCTTGATCTGTGGCCCGAGGCTGTCGTCGGCTTCTTTCTCGCGCGAGCAGATGAAGGCGATGCCACGCTTGCCCAGTTCCCGGGCGACATAGGTGAAGGTTTCGGCACGGTTGGCATCGCCCATGTCATGAGCATCGGCCCGCGGCGCCAGGTGTACGCCGACACGCTTGGCACCCCATACCTCGATCACCGCATCGGTGACCTCCAGCAGCAGGCGCGCACGGTTCTCCAGGGAACCGCCGTACTGGTCGCTGCGCTGGTTGGTGCTGCTCTGCAGGAACTGGTCGATCAGGTAGCCGTTGGCCGCATGCACTTCGACGCCATCGAAGCCGGCGGCCTTGGCGTTTTCCGCGGCGGTCCGGTAGGCGTCGACGATATCACTCAACTCAGCGGTTTCCAGCGCCCGCGGGGTCGGGTAATCGGTGGTCGGCCGGACCAGGCTGACATGCCCCTTGGGCTGGATCGCACTCGGCGCCACCGGCAGTTCGCCGTTCAGGTAGCTCGGGTGGGAGATGCGTCCCACATGCCACAGCTGCAGGAAGATCCGCCCGCCAGCGGCATGTACCGCCTTGGTCACGTTGGTCCAGCCACGCACCTGGTCGTTGGACCAGATACCCGGGGTGTCCGGGTAGCCGACGCCCATCGGCATGACCGAGGTCGCCTCGGTCAGGATCAGGCCGGCGCTGGCGCGCTGCACGTAGTACTCGGCCATCAGCGCGTTGGGCACCCGGCCTTCATCGGCACGGCAACGGGTCAGCGGGGCCATGATGATACGGTTCGGCAATTCGAGATCGCCAAGGGTGATCGGATCAAACAGAGTCGTCATTGCTCAAACCTCAGTGGGTTGCGGGAGCCAGTTCGGCGTCGTTGCCGCCCTGGCGGAATGTGATAAGGGTGACGATCAGCGCCAGCACCGCGAGGGCTGCGGCGGCGAGGGGCACGCGGGTCAGGCCCAGGCCCTGCTCGATGACCAGGCCACCGGTCCAGGCGCCCAGGGCGTTGCCCAGGTTGAAGGCGCCGATGTTCAGGGTCGAAACCAGGTTCGGCGCGGCCTTGCCGAAGGTCACCACGTTGACCTGCAGGGCCGGCACGGCGGCGAAGGCGGCAGTGGCCCAGAGGAACAGGGTGATCTCCGCCGGGACCAGCGCGCTGCTGGTCCAGGTCAGGGCGGTGGACACGATGGCCATGGCCGCGAACACGCCGACCAGGGTGGCGCCGAGACGCCGGTCGGCCATCTTGCCGCCGAGGATGTTGCCCAGGGTCAGGCCCAGGCCGATCAGCAGCAGGGTCCAGGTCACGCCGCGCGGCGACACGCCGGTGACATCGCCGAGCAGCGGCGCAACGTAGGTGAACAGGGCGAACATCGATGCCGAGAACAGCACGGTCATCGACAGCGACAACCAGATCCCGGCGCCTTTCAGGGCGGCCAGCTCGGCGCGCATATCGAGTCTTTCCTCGTCATGGCGCAGCGGCAGGAAGCGGATCAGGCCGAGCAGCGCGATCACGCCGATAGCGGTCACTGCCCAGAAGGTCGCGCGCCAGCCGGCGACCTGGCCCAGCGCGGTGCCCAGCGGCACGCCAAGCACATTGGCCAGGGTCAGGCCGGTAAACATCAGGGCCACCGCCGAAGCGCGGCGGTTGACCGGTACCAGGCTGGCCGCCACCACCGAACCGATGCCGAAGAAGGCGCCGTGGCACAGGGCGGTGACCACCCGGGCGAACATCAGCAGGTTGTAGTCGCTGGCGATCGCGCACAGCAGGTTGCCGAGGATGAACACCCCCATCAGGGTGACCAGTGCCAGCTTGCGCGGCAGCTTCGAGGTGGCCATGGCCATGAACGGCGCGCCGATGGCGACGCCCAGGGCATAGCCGGTCACCAGCCAGCCGGCACCGGGGATCGATACCCCGAGGTCCCGGGCCACATCCGGCAGCAGGCCCATGATGACGAACTCGGTGGTGCCGATGGCGAAGGCGCTGAGGGCCAGGATCAGGAGTGAAAGGGGCATGGATGTTCCTTGTTCAGAGCTCGCGGCTCAGTTGCGCGAGGAACGCCTGGATGGTGTCCTCGTTGCGTTTGAAGAAATTCCACTGCCCGACCTTGTGGCTGCTGACCAGGCCGGCCCGTTGCAGGGTCGCCAGGTGCGCCGATACGGTGGACTGCGACAGGCCGCAGCGCTGGTCGATCTGCCCTGCGCACACGCCGTTGTCGAGGCTGTGGTGCTGGTCGGGGAAGCAGGCCTGCGGATCTTTCAGCCAACCGAGGATTTCTCGCCGCACCGGGTGGGCAAGGGCTTTTATTATTTCGTCGAGATCAAGAGGCATGGTCGGGCTCGTGGGTGTGTAGCGGTATATCGCGATGGGGCGAAATATAAATCGGTATTTCGCGATATACAAATATGAAAAGGTTCGGGGCGTAGAAAAAATCGGTATATGCGGTGCTCCTTCGGGCCCTATCGCTGGCAACGCCAGCTCCCACAGGTTTCGCGGTGTGCGCGGTCATTGTGGGAGCCGGCGTTGCCGGCGATGAGGCCAGTGAGAACAGCACAAATGCCTTAGACTCACACCCCATGAACTACCTAGCCCACCTCCACCTCGGCGGCGACCAGCCCGAGCAACTGCTCGGCAGCCTGTACGGCGACTTCGTCAAGGGCCCGCTGGAAGGCCGTTTCCCGCTGCGCCTGGAACAGGCCATCCGCCTGCACCGGCACATCGACACCTTCACCGACAGCCATCCGCTGGTGCTCGCCGCCCTGGCGCGCTTCCCCGCCGGACGCCGGCGCTTTGCCGGGATCATTCTCGATGTGTTCTTCGATCATTGCCTGGCCCTGCACTGGCACGACTACGCCACGCAGCCGCTGCCGCAGTTCACCGCGCGGGTGTATCAGGTACTGAACGGGGAGCCGGCGCTGCCGGGCCGCCTGGCGCAGATCGCGCCCTTGATGGCGGCCGGCGACTGGCTGGGGTCGTACCGCGAGTTCGCGGTGCTGGAACAGGTGTTCCGCGGCATCGCCCGACGCCTGTCACGCCCGGAAGGCCTGGCCGGGGCCATGGGCGAGGTGGAAAGCCTGTATCCGCTGCTGCTGGAGGACTTCCGCCAGTTCTATCCGCAATTGCAGGCCTTCGCCGCTGCGGCGCTGGCCGATCCTCAGGCCGCCCTAGCGCGGCGCTGAGGCAGGTTTTCGGCTGCCTCGCCGAACAGCGCCCGGCTTACCGCCTGCTGCGCCTGGAATGCCAGCGCCGCCCGTTCCTCACCTTTGCTGGCGATCGGTTCCAGCAACTGCACCTCGACTTCACTGCACGGTTGGCCGAACAGGCGTATCAGGTGCGACAGCAGATCGTCATCGCCAATGAACGGTGCGATCGGGTCTATCCGGCCTTCGCGCAGATAGCGCACAGCTACTGGTTGCAGCGGCACCTCGCTGTCGATGGCGCTGGCCAGCAGCCGGCCGTGGAAGGTACGCAGGCCACGGCCATCGGTGGTGGTGCCTTCGGGGAAGATAAGCAGCGGGCATTGCCGGGCCAGGTGCTGGGTGATCTGCCGGCGCAGCAACTGGCTGTCGCCACCACCACGGCGGATGAACAGGGTCCCGGCCTTGTGCGCAAGCCACCCGGCCACCGGCCAGGTGCGCACTTCGGCCTTGGATAGGAAGGACAGCGGAGCCAGCATGCCCAGCACCGGGATATCGGTCCACGACACATGGTTGCTGACCCACAGCATCGGCTGGCGGGGCAGTTCGCCGATCACCTTGACCCGCAGCGGCAAGGCATTGACCAGGCGCTTCATGAAGATCTGCGACCAACGCTGGCGGCGTTGCGCCGACGCGTTCATACCCAGGCGCTCGAACAGGCCGAACAGCGTGGCCATGCCCAGCCCCAGCGCCACCACCAGCAGCAGCCGGGCGATGCGGGCGAACACCCGCAGGCGCTGCATCACACCGCCGCCTTGAAGTGCCGGGCGTAGCGCGGGCAGAGCTCGTCGCGCTTGAGCAGGATGAACACATCGGCGACCTGGAAATCCTCGTCCCAGCACGGTTCGCCACAGATCTTCGCGCCCAGGCGCATGTAGGCCTTGAGCAAGGGCGGCATCTGCGCCACCACGTTGCCCGGCAGGGCCAGGCTCGGCAGCGGGTTCTTCGGCTCGGCGCGCAGGTGGTCGGTGCACAGGTGCTGTTCGCGCAGGCGCTGCATGATCGCATGGGCCTGGACCCCGCCATCCTGCATCGGGATGCTGGCGCAGCCCATCAGGTAGCGGTACTGGCCTTCGTTGAGGATCTCGGCCAGTTCGCTCCACAGTACGGCGATGGTGCCACCGTTGCGGTAGGCGGCATCGACGCAGGTGCGGCCGAGCTCGAGGATCGGGCCTTGCAGATGCACCAGCCCGTCCAGGCTGAACTCTTCCTCGCTGTAGAAGCGGCCCAGGCTGCTGGCGGCGCGATGGTCCAGCAGGCGGGTGGTGGCGACGAGGCGGCCGCTATTGAGGTCGCGCACGCCGATATGCATGCAGTGGGCGTCGTAGTCGTCCATGTCCAGGCCCAGCTCGGCACCCTTCAATTTCGCCTTGAATTCACCGCTGAACACGCTGAAGCGCAGGGCCTGGGCTTCGCGAAGGGCCGCCGGGCCCACCAGGCGTTCGGCTTGCAGACGGCGTTCAGTGCAGTTGTCGCCAGAGCGAGCGATCCGAGTCATTGCGTGTCTCCATAAGCCAGCCATGGGGTTGCGGCCGGTCGGCTTTGTTGTGCAAGCTCAGCCTAGGCAGAGGGGGTGTCACCCCCATGAATGTTTGGTGATGCTTGTATGACAGGCCTCAAGGAGTTCCTCGATGAGCTGGCTGGAACGTCTCGATCGACCGCTTTCCCAACCCCTTCCGGTCAACCTCGGCGACAGCTGGGCGGCGCTGCTGGAACGTCTCGGGCCGGTGTCGCCCTTCGAACTTGCGGTGCTCGGTGGCAAGGCCATGCCGACGCCGGGGCTGGCGTTCCTGGCCGGTTACCAGGCGGCCTTGCGGGTACTCTGGCCCAGCGCACCGGAGGGCCTTGGCGCACTGTGTGCCAGCGAAAAACGCAGCGTGCGCCCGGCTGACATGCACATGCGCCTGGACCTGGAGGCACTGCGCCTGACCGGCAGCAAGGATTTCGTCACCGGCGGGCACGAGGCGGACTGGCTGCTGGTGGCGGCGCGCAGCGAAGCACCGGGCGAAGCACCACGGATCAGCCTGGCGGTGGTCTATCCGGGCGAGCCGGGAGTGCGCCTCGATCCGTTGCCGACCTTACCGCTGATGCCGGAAGTGGGGCATGCACGGCTGCACCTGGAGCAGGCCTTGTGCGAGCGCTTGGCAGGGGATGGCTGGGATGCCTATGTGAAGCCGTTCCGCTCGCTGGAAGACCTCTACGTGCTTAGCGCATTGATCGCCTGGTTGTACGGCATCGGTCGCTCCCAGGGCTGGTCCCAAGGGTTGATCCTGCGCTTGCTGGCGCTGCTGGGCGGGTGTGCCGAAGGCAGCCGGCAGAACGCCGAGTCGCCGGCCTGTCACTTGTTGCTGGGCGGGTTGTTCGCCCAGTTCGGCGAACTGCGCGACGAGATCAACGCAGCGCTGGCGGCGAGCGAAGGGGAGTGGGCCGACCTGTGGATGCGCGATCAGGGGATCCTGGAAATTGCCAGTGCGGCTCGGGCCAAGCGCCTGGCCAAGGCCTGGGGGCGGGCCGGGTTCTGAGTTGTGGCTGATGGCCTCATCGCTGGCAAGCCAGCTCCCACAGGTTACGCGACCCTGTGGGAGTCCGCCCAGCCTTTCAGGCTGCGCTGTCGCGCAGAGAAAAGCTCCAAAGCACGACGCGTACCCTGTGGGAGCGGGTTTACCCGCGATTGCTATGGTGAATTCACTACTGCAATCGCGGGTGAACCCGCTCCCACACGGTCCCTGCAACTCAAAGAATTATGTTTTGTTCTATGGGAGCTGGCTTGCCAGCGATGAGGCCCGAGAGAACACCCACCACCTGTCATGAACCCCGGCTACCCTTGCCCGATCACGCACCCGGGTACCGACCATGCGCACCGCGCTTATCGCCTTCCTCCTCTTTATGCTCACCCCCGCCCGGGCCGACGAGTCGGCGTTGCAGGCCTACGCCTTCCCCCCGCGCGACGACCAGGCCCGCGAAGGCATCCGCACCGATGCCCTGCTGGTGATCCAGAACGGCAGGATCGTCTACGAGCACTACGCCGCGCCGACCGGCGCCGATACCCCGCACCTCACCTGGTCCGTCAGCAAGAGCGTGATGGCCACGGTCCTCGGCGTGGCCTACGGTGAAGGCCGCTTCAAGCTGGATGACCCGGTTGCCACCTTCTACCCGCCGATGAAGGACCATCCCCAGGTGCGCATCCAGGACCTGATGCACTGGGCCAGTGGCCTCGACTGGCAGGAAGACTACGAATATGCCCCGCTGAAATCCTCGGTGGTCGCCATGCTCTACACCACCGGGCGCAAGGATATGGCCGGCTTTACCGCTGCCCGTGGTTCAGCCGCTGCGCCGGGGGAACGTTTCCTTTATTCCAGCGGCGACAGCAACCTGCTCGCTGCCGCCCTGCGCCGGATGGTCGGCGCCGAGCACTACGCCGACTATCCCTGGACCGCGCTGTTCCAGCCCCTCGGTATCGAAAGGGCGGTGTGGGAACGGGACGCCGAGGGTACCTTCGTCGGTTCCTCCTACCTGTACATGACCGCCCGCGAGCTGGCGCGCATTGGCCAGCTGATGCTCGACGACGGCCGCTGGCAGGGCCGGCAACTGCTTCCGGCGGACTGGGTGGAATTCACCCGCACGCCGTTCGCCGGTGCTGCTGTCGAACCTGGCGAAGCGACACCCGGCGCACAATGGTGGCTGAACAGCGCCCTGGCCTGGCCGGACGCGCCGAGCGACACCTTCGCCGCCCTCGGCCACTGGGGCCAGGGCCTCTATGTGCTTCCGAAACAGAAGCTGGTGATCGTGCGCTACGCCGACGATCGCGACGGCAGCTTCCAGCACAACACCCTGCTGCGCCATGTCCTTGCCGCCTTCCCCGGAGAACAGCGATGAAACGCCTGTTGCTGCTGGTTCTCCTTGGCCTGCTGGCCTGGGGCTGGTCGGAGCGCGCGGCCTTGAGTGCCTTCCCTGGCATTCTCAGCGCCTATTCGGCCAAGGAGTTCTGCTCGTGCCGCTATGTGATGGGCCTGGATACCGGCTACTGCCAGGCCTACGTGAAGCAATGGCTGCCGTTGAGCGAGCTGCATGATGATGTGCCGGCCCGCCGCGTCGAGGTCCGTGGGCTTGGGCGCAGTGCCAGCGCCCAATGGCTGGGGCCACGCGGGGGCTGCCGCTTGCTGCCGTGAGGGCAGGCGGTTAAGGTTGAGCGCCAAAGTGTTTCAGGATTTCGCATGCCCAGTCCGCTCCGCCTTCTGCTCGCCTCCCTGGCGATCGTCTGTCTTCCCGTTCAGGCCAACTGGTACCTGGACAACGAGTCATCCCGCCTTTCCTTCATCAGCAGCAAGAACGGCGATGTGTCCGAAGTGCACCGCTTCCTGGTGCTGCACGGCAAGGTGGATCGCAAAGGGGCGGCGGCATTGCAGGTGGAGATGGATTCGGTCAGCAGCGGCATCCCGCTGCGCGACGAACGCATGCGCAAGGACCTGTTCGCGGTAGAAACCTTCCCCGAGGCGACCATCAGTGCCCAGCTCGACCTGCGTCCGATCAACGACCTGGCCAATGGCGCGCAACTGGAACTGCGCCTGCCGGTCAACGTGACCCTGCACGGCAAGACCCACGCCTACAACGCCCAGTTGCTCGCCACCCGCCTCGACGAACGCCGCTTCCAGGTGGTAACCCTGGAACCGTTGATCCTGCGCGCCGAGCATTTCGATCTGGCCCCCGGCCTGGAAACCTTGCGCAAGGCCGCCGGACTGAAGTCGATCAACCTCTCGGTGCCGGTGGGTGCGGTGCTGATCTTCACGGCGCGCTGACATGGCCGGGCCGGTCTTCCCCTGGCGTTCCGGAAACCAATTCGAACTGCTGATCGACGGCCCGGCGTTTTTCCCGCCCATGCTCACGGCCATCGCCCGGGCCGAATTCCAGGTGGACCTGGAACTGTACCTGGTGGAAGCGGGCGCCTGCGCCGAAGCCATGGTCCAGGCCCTGGTCAGCGCGGCGGAGCGCGGTGTGCAGGTGCGTTGCCTGTTCGATGACTATGGCTCGCTGGCCTTCACCCTGGGCCTGCGCCAACGCTTGCAGGCGGCGGGTGTCGAGCTGCGCTGGTATAACCGTCTGCGCTGGCGCCGGGGTTTTCGCAATCTTTATCGCGACCATCGCAAGATTCTCCTCGTCGATCAGGCCGTTGCCTGGGTGGGCGGAACCGGGGTTACCGACGAGTTCTGGAACCCCGTCGAGAACGCCAGCGACTGGCATGAAGTGATGGTGCAGATGCAGGGGCCGCTGGTGGCAGACTGGCAAATGCTCTTCGATCGCCAGTGGCGCGCCAACCTGCGGCGTGTCGCCTGGCGGCCGCCGACCCATTTCGGCCTGCCGCGCTTGCCGCGTGCGCCGGCCAGCGGCGAGGGACTGGGCCGGGTGGCCTATGCCGACGCCCGGCAGCACCGCGATATCCTGCAATCGCTTGTGCGCGCACTGAACAGCAGCCAGCGTCGCATCTGGCTGGCCACCCCGTATTTCCTGCCGACCTGGAAAGTCCGTCGCGCCCTGCGCCGCGCCGCGTCAAGGGGCATCGACGTGCGCCTGCTGCTGACCGGCCCGCGCACCGATCATCCGTCGGTACGCTACGCCGGCCATCGCTATTACCCGCGCCTGCTGCGTGCCGGGGTGAAGATCTTCGAATACCAGCCGTGTTTCCTGCACCTGAAGATGGTGGCGGTAGACGATTGGGTCAGCATCGGCTCGTGCAACTTCGATCATTGGAACCTGCGCTTCAACCTCGAAGCGAACGTCGAAGCCATCGACCCGCTGCTGAACCAGGCGGTGAGCGAGAGTTTCGTCCGCGATTTTGCCTTGAGTCGCGAGGTCAACCTGGATGACTGGCGCGCCCGGCCGCTGTGGCGGCGGGTGCAGCAGCGCCTCTGGGGCTGGCTGGATCGGCTGGTGGTGAATCTGCTGGATCGGCGCGATTGATCCTGACGTAGTAGGCACCTATTACCCGCAAGCCTGCGCCAAGGTCTAACGTGTCTGGGTACCTTTTCCCCTGCACACGAAGGAGAACGTGAAATGGCGGCCAAGAAGATTCTGATGCTGGTGGGCGACTACGTCGAAGACTACGAGGTGATGGTGCCGTTCCAAGCCCTGCAGATGGTCGGCCATACCGTGCATGCGGTGTGTCCGGGCAAGCAATCCGGGCAGTCGGTACGCACCGCGATCCACGACTTCGAAGGCGACCAGACCTACAGTGAAAAGCCCGGCCACAACTTCGCCCTGAATTTCGATTTCGCCAAGGTCAGGTCCGAGGACTACGACGCCCTGGTGATCCCGGGCGGCCGCGCGCCGGAGTACCTGCGCCTGAACGAGGAAGTGCTGGCGCTGGTGAAAGCCATCGACCAGGCCGGCAAGCCGATTGCTGCGGTTTGCCACGGTGCGCAACTGCTGGCCGCCGCCGGGGTGCTGGAAGGGCGCGAATGCAGCGCCTATCCGGCCTGTGCGCCGGAAGTGAAACTGGCGGGCGGCCGCTATATCGACATCGAGGTCACCCAGGCTCATGTCCAGGGCAATCTCGCCAGCGCCCCTGCCTGGCCGGCGCATCCTGCCTGGCTGGCCGGTTTCCTCGGGCTTCTGGGCACCCGTATCACCCT
Source organism: Pseudomonas bharatica (assembly GCF_048586865.1). Classification (NCBI taxonomy): domain Bacteria; kingdom Pseudomonadati; phylum Pseudomonadota; class Gammaproteobacteria; order Pseudomonadales; family Pseudomonadaceae; genus Pseudomonas; species Pseudomonas bharatica. The sequence goes on from NZ_JBMAWR010000031.1 coordinate 44,813, forward strand.
GTGAGGTAACCGCAGATGTGCGAGCTTTACGTCAAGGCCGACCCGATTCTCTACGAGTCCCGCAGCCGCTCGCTGCGCATTCGCGGGGTGGTGACCACCTTGCGCCTGGAAAACCAGTTCTGGGATGTGCTTCGGGAAATCGCCGAGGTCGACGGGATGACCACCAACCAGCTGATCAGCAAGCTGTACGACGAGGTCATGGAGTACCGCGGCGAAGTGGTGAACTTCGCCTCGTTCCTGCGGGTGAGCTGTATCCGCTACCTGGGCCAGCGCCGCAGTGCCGAGCCGGTCCCCTTGAAAGCCGTCGCGCGTTGACCCAATAAAAAAGCGGCGTGGAATCCACGCCGCTTTTGCTCTTGAAGCTTGCCGCTTGAAGCGTGCGGCGTTACTTCACTTCCACCGCCAGGCTTTCGGCGATCTTGCTCTGCCAGATCGCAGGGCCGGTGATGTGTACCGACTCGCCCTTGCTGTCCACCGCGACGGTGACCGGCATGTCCTTGACCTCGAACTCGTAGATCGCTTCCATGCCCAGTTCGGCGAAGGCCAGCACCTGGGACTTCTTGATCGCCTGGGCGACCAGGTAGGCAGCGCCGCCCACGGCCATCAGGTACACGGCCTTGTTGTCCTTGATCGCGTCGATCGCGGTCGGGCCACGCTCGGACTTGCCGATCATGCCCAGCAGACCGGTCTGCTCGAGGATCTGGCGGGTGAACTTGTCCATGCGGGTCGCGGTGGTCGGGCCAGCCGGGCCAACCACTTCTTCGCGGACCGGGTCGACCGGGCCGACGTAGTAGATGAAGCGGCCCTTGAGGTCCACCGGCAGCTCTTCGCCGCGGTTGAGCATTTCGACCATGCGCTTGTGCGCAGCGTCGCGGCCGGTGAGCATCTTGCCGTTGAGCAGGATGGTCTCGCCCGGTTTCCAGCTCTGCACCTCTTCCGGGGTCAGGGTGTCGAGGTTGACACGGCGGGCCGACGGGCCGGCTTCCCAGACGATTTCCGGGTAGGCGTCCAGCGACGGTGCTTCCAGTTCGGCCGGGCCGGAGCCGTCCAGCACGAAGTGGGCGTGACGGGTAGCGGCGCAGTTCGGGATCATGCACACCGGCAAGGACGCGGCGTGGGTCGGGTAGTCCATGATCTTCACGTCGAGCACGGTGGTCAGGCCGCCGAGGCCCTGGGCACCGATACCCAGCTGGTTGACCTTGTCGAACAGCTCCAGGCGCAGTTCCTCGATGCGGTTCTGCGGGCCGCGGGCTTTCAGCTCATGGATGTCGATCGACTCCATCAGCACTTCCTTGGCCATCACCGCGGCCTTCTCGGCGGTACCGCCGATGCCGATGCCGAGCATGCCGGGCGGGCACCAGCCAGCGCCCATGGTCGGCACGGTCTTCAGTACCCAGTCGACGATCGAGTCGGACGGGTTGAGCATGGCCATCTTCGACTTGTTCTCGGAACCGCCGCCCTTGGCTGCCACGTCCACTTCCACGGTATTGCCCGGGACGATGGAGTAGTGGATGACCGCCGGCGTGTTGTCCTTGGTGTTCTTGCGGGCACCGGCCGGGTCGGCCAGGATCGAGGCACGCAGGACGTTGTCCGGGAGATTGTAGGCGCGACGCACGCCCTCGTTGATCATGTCGTCGACGCTCATGGTGGCGCCGTCCCAGCTCACGTCCATGCCGACGCGGACGAACACGGTGACGATGCCGGTGTCCTGGCAGATCGGACGGTGGCCGGTGGCGCACATGCGCGAGTTGATCAGGATCTGGGCGATGGAATCACGCGCGGCTGGCGACTCCTCGCGCAGATAGGCTTCGTGCATCGCCTGGATGAAATCGACGGGGTGGTAGTACGAAATGAATTGCAGGGCATCGGCGACGCTCTGAATCAGGTCGTCTTGCTTGATCACGGTCATGCAGCGCGCTCCTCTTAAACACGGGAACATTCAATAGGTATTCCGACGCGGACAGGCCGAGGTGTCGAAACGACCTTTCAGACGCGCCGCGACAAAATGCCCGACGCAAAAAAGGCGCGGCAGTATAGCGCGGCTCGGCCGTTGGTACACGCGCCAGTGGTCCAACCATGGTCGGTGATCGCACGGCATCGTTCTTGCTGTTTCTCCTGGCCTGTCAATCGGAACGAGCCTAGATTTGGCGCATGAATAGTCAGTGGAGATGAACAGCAATGCCTGAACTGCAGGTCGGCGAACGCCAATGGTCCGTTGCGCCCGGCAGCAATCTGCTCGATGCGCTCAATGATGCAGGCTGTGGCGTGCCCTACAGCTGTCGGGCCGGGAGCTGCCATGCCTGCCTGGTGCGCTGTGTCGAAGGCGAGCCGGAGGACGGGCGGCCGGAGGCCTTGAGCGCGGCGCAGCGCGAGTTGGGCTGGCGCCTGGCGTGTCAGTGCCGGATCGGGATGGACCTGCGGGTTGCGTTGTTCGATCCGAAGACCGATGGCCAGCCGGCGCAGGTCGTTTCCGTGGCTTGGCTGGGCGATGTCCTGCGCTTGCGTCTGAAACCCCTGAACGGCTTGCGCTACCAGGCGGGGCAGCATCTGTTGCTGTGGAACGCCCTGGGCGTGGCACGGCCCTATTCCCTGGCGAGCGTGCCGGGGGAAGATCCGTGGCTGGAGTTCCATATCGACTGTCGCCAGCCGGGTGCATTCTGCACGCCAGCGCGGCATCTGCTCGAAGGCGCGGAGTTGCGGCTCGGCGAGCTGCGCGCCGGCGGCCTCCATTACGACCCGGACTGGCAGGAGCGGCCGCTCTGGCTGCTGGCAGCGGGGACGGGGCTGGCGCCGTTGTGGGGCATCCTGCGCGAAGCCTTGCGCCAGGAGCATCGCGGGCCGATCCGCGTGCTGCATCTGGCGCGGGACGAGGGCGGGCATTATCTGGCCGAGGAATTGAAGGAGAGGGCGGCGCGGCATCCGCAGTTGCAGGTGGAGCTGGTGACACCGACGGAATTGCCTGTGGCACTGGCGGCCTTGCGCGTGCAATCGCGGCAGACGGTGGCGCTGGTGTGTGGGGCGCCGGGGAGTGTGGAGGCGTTTTCGCGGCGGTTGTTTTTGGCGGGGGTGCCGAGGAACCAGGTGTATTCAGACCTTTTTGTAGGGCATGTGTAGGCCCTATCGCTGGCAACGCCAGCTCCCACAGGTATCGTGTACTCCGCCGATCCTGTGGGAGCCGGCGTTGCCGGCGATGAGGCCCGAAAGAACAATGAAAAACGCCCGGCTCAAGTCCGGGCGTTTTTTATTCACAGCAGCAACATCAAACCAGCGGATCACCGACATGCAGGATCTTCATGCCATTGGTGCCACCGATGGTGTGGTAGCTGTCACCCTTGGTCAGGATGACCCAGTCGCCCTGCTCGACCACGCCGAGCTTGAGCAGCTCGTCCACCGCGGCCTGGCTGACCTTTTCCGCCGGCAGCGCGGCCGGATCGAACGGCACGGTGTAGACCCCGCGGAACAGGGCCACGCGGGCCTGGGTTTCGCGGTGCGGGGAGAAGGCGAAGATCGGGATCGAGGAGCGGATCCGCGACATGATCAGCGGGGTGTAGCCACTTTCGGTCAGGGCGATGATCGCCTTGACGCCCGGGAAGTGGTTGGCGGTGTACATGGCGGCCAGGGCGATGCTTTCGTCGCAGCGGCTGAACTGGGTGCCCATGCGGTGGCTGGAGGTCTTGCTGGTCGGGTGCTTTTCCGCGCCAAGGCAGATTCGCGCCATGGCCTGCACGGCTTCCAGCGGGTAGGCACCGGCGGCACTCTCGGCCGAGAGCATCACCGCGTCGGTGTAGTCCAGCACGGCGTTGGACACGTCGGACACTTCGGCGCGGGTCGGCATCGGGTTCTGGATCATCGACTCCATCATCTGGGTCGCGACGATCACCGCTTTGTTATGGCGGCGCGAGTGCAGGATGATCTTCTTCTGGATGCCCACCAGCTCGGCATCGCCGATTTCCACGCCGAGGTCGCCACGGGCCACCATCACCGCGTCACTGGCGCGGATCAGGCCGTCGAGGGTCTCGTCGTCGGCCACGGCCTCGGCGCGCTCGATCTTGGCCACCAGCCAGGCAGTACCGCCGGCTTCGTCGCGCAGGCGGCGGGCATATTCCATGTCGGATGCATCGCGGGGGAAGGACACGGCCAGGTAGTCCAGGTCCATTTCCGCAGCGAGCTTGATGTCGGCCTTGTCTTTCTCGGTCAGGGCCGGGGCGGTCAGGCCGCCACCCTTGCGGTTGATGCCCTTGTGGTCGGACAGCGGGCCGCCGATCAGCACCACGCAGTGCAGCGAGTCGGCGGTGGCGGTTTCGACGCGCATGACCACGCGGCCATCGTCGAGCAGCAGTTCGTCACCGACGCCGCAGTCCTTTACCAGGTCCGGATAGTCGATGCCGACGATTTCCTGGGTACCGGCGGTCAGCGGGTGCGCGGTGGAGAAGGTGAAACGGTCGCCCACCTTCAGTTCGATACGTTTGTTGGTGAACTTGGCGATGCGGATCTTCGGACCCTGCAGGTCGCCCAGCAGCGCCACGTGGCGATTGTGGCGGGCAGCGATGTCACGGATCAGCCGGGCACGCGCCTTGTGCTCGTCCGGGGTGCCGTGGGAGAAGTTCAGGCGGGCGACATCCAGGCCGGCGAGGATCAGCTGTTCGATTACTTCCGGTGAATTGCTGGCGGGGCCGAGGGTGGCGACGATTTTGGTACGGCGGATGGTCATGCACAGACTCCTGTAGTGAAGCGCAGCGAAAGGCTACTCCTGAAAAACGCTGTAGTCATTGTTCCTTTGCACTACCTTGGGCCGGGGCAGGGCGGGCGTTTGAACGGGACTTCGAGCTGCAAGCTACAAGCCGAAAGCTACAAGTAAAAACGGATCGCGTATTCTCTTGCAGCTTCGTGGTTGAAGAATTCCGGTCAGGCGCCGATACATTGCCTATCAAAGGAGAATTCCCATGCGAGCCCTGATTGTCTTGGCGCTGGCGACCAGCGTCGTCGGCTGCACCCGCTGGTCCATGGACCACCATCTGAACAATGCCTACCGGGCCTATGACCGTGGCGATTGCGAGCGGGTCACCCTGGAGTTGTCGCAGGTCGATCGCACCAGCCGCGCGCGACCGTTCATCTGGCCGGAGACGGCGTTGCTGCGTGGCCAGTGCCTGGAGCGGCAGATGCTGTTCGTCGACGCGGCGCAGACCTACAAATTCATCATCCAGCAGTACCCGCAGAATGAATACGCCTACCGGGCCCGTGCGCGCCTGCAAACGCTTGAACAGCTTGGACATTATCGCGAGGGCGAGGCCGCGACCCCGCGCCCGGCTCCGCTCGCACCGTTGCGGTGAGGCGACGGGGGGCCAATTTGCGCTGGATGCCTTGCTCCGGTCTGCGCTACTCTGAGTGAAACAGACTGTGTACAACCAGCGTGCACCTGTACAAGACGGCACTAGCGCGACCCTGCTCTAAGGGTTATCCATTGCGACCCATTGCCATGTATACCGAGCGCCGAATCGAGCGACACCTGCTCCCCAGCTTCCTCAAGGTCTACAACCGTTTCACCGAACAGCCCATCGGCTACCTGGGCTATGCATCGGAGGACGGCCTCATGCTGATCAGCACCCTGCCTTTGCTGGTCGGCCCCGACTTCGAACTGCAATTGCGCATTCCCGCCAAGGCCGGCGCCTGGCAGCGCATCAACATCACCGCCAGTTGCCTGTGGTGCCACGAGGACGAAAGCCCCGGCTTCTACGACTCGGGATTCATGTTGCTGCAGGCGCCCCGGGAGTACGACCAGTTGGTGGCGGCCCTGTTCAACTACTTCAGCTTCAGGCCGTTGCCGACATCGGCATGAGGTAGACTTCGGCGATTTACCGTTCAGGATGAATCGCCGTGACCTCCAGCATTTTCTGGCACGACTACGAAACCACCGGCATCGATCCACGCTGCGACCGGCCCTTGCAGGTCGCCGGCGTGCGCACCGATCTGGACCTCAACGAGATCGAAGCGCCGGTCAATCTGTTCTGCCAGCCGAGCGACGATATCCTGCCGCACCCGGCCGCCTGCCTGATCACCGGGATCACTCCAGCGCAACTGGCCCGTGATGGCCTGGGTGAAGCCGATTTCATGACCCGGGTGCATGCCGAGCTGGCTCGTCCCGGTACCTGCGGCGCCGGCTACAACACCCTGCGCTTCGACGATGAAGTGACCCGCTACAGCCTGTACCGCAATTTCTTCGATCCCTATGCCCGTGAATGGCAGGGCGGCAACAGCCGCTGGGATCTGATCGACACGGTGCGCACGGCCTATGCGCTGCGTCCCGAGGGGATCGAATGGCCGCAGGTGAATGGCCAGGTCAGCCTGCGCCTGGAACTGCTCAGCGCGGCCAACGGCATCCATCACGGCCAGGCCCACGAGGCCTTGTCGGACGTGCGCGCAACCATCGCCCTGGCCCGCCTGATCCGGCAAAAGCAACCGCGCCTCTATGAGTGGCTGTTCGAGCTGCGCAGCAAACATAAAGTCCTCGATCAGATTCGCCTGTTGCAGCCCTTGGTACATATTTCCGGACGCTTTTCGGCGGCGCGTAATTATCTTGGCGTGGTGCTGCCGCTGGCCTGGCATCCCGCCAATCGCAATGCCCTGATTGTTTGTGACTTGCACCAGGATATTGCACCGTTGTTGAAGGAAGATTCCGAAGTATTGCGCCAGCGTTTATACATGCGTCGCGAGGAAATGCCTGAAGGACAATTGCCTGTTCCTCTCAAGTTGTTGCACATCAATCGCTGCCCGGTAGTGGCGCCATTGGCGGTATTGCGCAAGCAGGATCAGCTGCGCCTGGGCCTCGATATGTCCGAATTGCTACGCCGTGGTGAACAGCTGATTGCCGTGCGGGAGCAGTGGGAAAATAAATTGACGCCAATTTATGAAGGTCGGGAATTTGCCCCTGGTGAAGATCCCGAGCAGCAGCTGTATGACGGATTTTTCGGTGACCGCGACCGGCGTCTATGCGAGCAGGTACGCATGGCCGATCCCCAGCAATTGGCGAGTGGGCAGTGGATGTTCGACGATCCGCGTCTGACAGAGTTATTGTTCCGATATAGGGCCAGGAACTTTCCGGCGAGCCTCAATGAAACGGAGCAAGTGCAATGGAGAACATTCTGCCAGCAGCGTCTTAATGACGAAGCGATGGGCGCGCCGCATACCCTCGCCGCCTTTGAAACCGCGCTGCAGGAGGCTTTGGCAACGGCCGATGGCGCGCAGCTGGCCTTGCTTGAGGCGTGGCGTGCACATGCCAATGGCCTGCGCCAGCGGCTGGGAATGTAAGCAATGTAAAGACCACCCAATAAAAAACGCCGGCAATGCCGGCGTTTTTTATTGGTAGGGGCCCAAATCAATCCAGCAGGGTAGCCCAGCCTTCTACAACGTCACCGCCCCACTTGGCTTTCCACTCTTTGAGGGTTTTGTGGTTGCCACCTTTGGTTTCGATGATTTCACCGTTGTGCGGGTTCTTGTATTGCTTGACCTTGCGAGCGCGCTTGGTGCCGGCGGGTTTAACTGCAGCGCCACGTGGCGCCTTGTTCAGCTTGGCGTCCGGGTCCAGCAGGGCAATGATGTCTTTCAGGGATTTACCGTAGGTCCCCATCAGATCGCGCAGCTTCTTTTCGAACTCCAGCTCTTGTTGCAGCTTGTTGTCTTCGGACAGATTCTTCAGGCGGGCTTGCAGTTCTTTGATGGCTTCTTCGGTGGCGCGATATTCGTTGATCAGGGACATGAGTCGTTCCTTGCAAATTGGGAGTTCTGGGTAACAGTGGGGCAATAATAGTCAGACAATTTGCTCAAGTAAACATTCGAATGCGGCACCTTTGATTGTTTATTCCCGGCATCGATTGTGGCGCTGGCACTTTACAACTCACGTCGGGTGAAATTCGCAACTAACTGAATTTTGCTTTCCCGCGCCCGGACCGACAGTCCAAGGCCCGGATGCAACGGCGTCGGCAGCGGCTCCCCGGATGTCACGTGGATACTGTAGTTTTGCCCGGCAATCGTTAGAATGTGCGCCTTTGCGAAGTTCTGGAGCCCCCCTGCATGCGTACCTATCGGCTGGTGATCGCCTGCCCCGACCGTGTCGGCATCGTCGCCAAAGTCAGTAATTTCCTGGCGTCCCACAATGGCTGGATCACCGAAGCGAGCCATCATTCCGATGACCTGAGCGGCTGGTTCTTCATGCGTCACGAGATCCGTGCCGATACCCTGCCGTTCGGCATCGAGGCGTTCCGCGAGGCGTTCGCGCCGATCGCCGAAGAGTTCTCCATGACCTGGCGCATCACCGACACCGACCAGAAGAAGCGTGTCGTGCTCATGGCCAGCCGCGAGTCCCACTGCCTGGCCGACCTGCTGCACCGCTGGCACAGCAACGAGCTGGACTGCGACATTCCCTGCGTGATCTCCAACCACGATGATCTGCGCAGCATGGTCGAGTGGCATGGCATTCCGTTCTTCCACGTTCCGGTCGACCCGAAGGACAAGCAGCCGGCGTTCGCCGAAGTCTCGCGCCTGGTCAAGGAGCATGGTGCCGATGTGGTGGTACTGGCGCGCTACATGCAGATCCTGCCGCCGCAGCTGTGCGAGGAATACGCGCAGAAGGTCATCAACATCCACCACAGCTTCCTGCCATCCTTCGTCGGTGCCAAGCCGTACCACCAGGCCTCGCTGCGTGGTGTGAAGCTGATCGGCGCGACCTGCCACTACGTTACCGAAGAGCTGGACGCCGGGCCCATCATCGAGCAGGACGTGGTGCGTGTCAGCCACAGCGACAGCATCGAGGACATGGTTCGTTTCGGTCGTGACGTCGAAAAGATGGTCCTGGCCCGTGGCCTGCGTTACCACCTGGAAGACCGCGTGCTGGTGCACGGCAACAAGACCGTGGTCTTCAACTGAGGCCATGGCCGATCCGCTCGACAAGGCTGCGGCCCATCCCCCGCCTACCCTGGGCGAGGGTTGTCTCAGCCGTTATGACCCAGATGCCCTGGGCAGCGAGGACGGCACCGATTTCCCCGGTGCCGCCGAGCTGTGGCAGGCGCAGCTAGCGGCGCAGGCCGCTGATCCGCTCGAGCAGCGGCTTGCCCAGCAGGCAGAGGAAGACCGGCCCGCCGGCGACCAGGTAGAAATAGTAGGTAACAACCCGCCAGACCAGCACCGCGGCCGCGGCCGTTGATTTGCCGACCATCGGCGTCAGCAAGGTTGCAGAGGTCAGTTCCGCCGCACCCGCGCCGCCCGGCAGCAGGCTGAATTGCCCGGCACTCAACGACAGCACCTGGACCAGGAAACTGGACACCCACTGCAGGTTGCCCCCCAGCCCCGCCAGGACCAGGTAAAGCACGCTGTAGCGAAGCGCCCAGTGCAGGCAGGTGAGCATGAACACCAGGGCCAGCACCCTGCGCGGCAGACGCAAGGTCGCCCGGAACGCCCGGAAGAAATGCAACAGTCGTCTTGCCCAGCGCCGCCGCGTTGCGCTGCGTACATTCAGTTTTTTCAGCAGGCGGCCATTCCAGCGCATCCAGTCGCGCCGCCAGCGCAGCAACCCGATACCCATGCCCAGTACCGCGAGCATCAGCAGCGCGCTGCCCAGCAGCATGCCTTCAAGGCTGCGCCCCAGGCTGTGGAACAGGGTGTAGATGACGATGGCGAAAACGGCGCAGAGGAAAAACAGCAGGTCATTCAACTGGTCCATGGCGAATACCGCGCCACTGTGGGCCGGCCGCACACGATCGCGGGAAAGCAGGGCCATCAAAGTCAACGGGCCGCCGCTGCCGCCGGGTGTGGTGCAGATGGCGAACTCCGTGGCCATGACCACCCCGAGGCTGCGCAGGCGGCCAATCTTCTCGCCCTGGCTGCCCAGTAACAAGCGCAGGCGCAACGAATTGAGCGCCCAGCACAGGACGATCATGCCGAACAATGCCACCAGCAGCCCTGGAGGAAAGCCGCGCAGGCGAGGCAGCAGGTCACTGCCGCCGAGCAAAACCGGCACCAGCGCTGCCATCACCAGCGCTGCCAGCAGCCAGCCGAAGCGGTTCACGGCACCGGCCTGCTGGCCAGCCACGCCATCTTGGTCATGGGCGTACGCCCGTCGGCGAGCAGGCGCTGCAAAGTATCCAGCCAATAATTGCGGGAAAAGTCATGACGCATATCCACCGGATGCAGGCCCAGGCGCAGGGTGCTGGCACCGTGCATGCGTCGCTCCTGCAGTGTGCTGACGGCTTTCGACAAGCCCCGGCGCCAGGCGCTGCGTGCGCTCCACACCAACCCTGGAGCCTTGATGGCGGTGAAGTCCGGCAGTCGATAAAGATGCTGGGGGTCGCTGGTGTAATGCAGCGGTAATTGGCGCAGTGCCTGACGAGTGCCTTCGCTCATCAGCCACGCGGGGGCGACGAAGCCGGTCAGTGGCCAGTCCAGGCGCTGGAACAGCTCGACCCCTCCTTCCAGGCGCTGCAATGCCTGGGCTTCGCTCAAACCGTAGAACTCGCCCTCCCAGGTATAGATGCGGCGCATGAAGTAATCGCGAAGCGAGCGCGGGGCGGGCCCATCGTCGGCGTGGTAATAACCGTGCAGGGCCAGTTCGTCGCCACGCACCAGCCGTCGTTGCATGATCCGGCGAAACCCGGCGTCTTGCTCCAGGGCATTGCGCTTGTGGAAATCCGGGACCACCAGCAGGGTCATGGGCACCTCGCCCAGGGCATCCACTGCTTCGACGAAGGGCTGGTAGTCCGGCCAGGTTTCCGGCGCTACGTCGTGCAGTACCAGCAGCACGCTACGGCCGGCAGCGAGGCGCTCATGCATGGGCGCGTACCGGCAGGTCGCTGTAGCCGAGCACGGCGCGGTAATGGGCGAGCAGGCCGCTGACCACGTTGTCCCAACTGTAGTGCCGCTCGACATGCCGCCGTGCCTGTTGCCCGAGTTCATGGGTGCCGCGCTCGAAGACCTCGCGCACCGCATTGGCCATGGCCTGGCCGTCACCCGGCTGGCAAAGCTGGCCACAGCCTGGATCGACGATCTCGGTAAAGGCCCCGGCGGCCACCGCGACCACGGGGGTACCGCTGGCCATGGCTTCGAGAATCACCAGGCCGAAGGTTTCCTGGTCGCCGGCATGCACCAGCAGGTCGGCGCTGGCCAGCAGCCGGGCGACTTCGCTGGCCGGGCGGAAGCGGTCGAACACCGTGACGTTGTCCGGCACATTGGCGGGCATATGCGAGCCCACCAGCAGCAGGTGCCAGGGCTTGCCGAGGCGCTGGATGCAGTCGAGCAGCACCGGCAGGTTCTTTTCCCGCGAGCCGCGTCCGGCGAAGACCAGCAGGCGGGTATCGTCGCTCAGCCCGAGTTCGGCACGCAGGCCAGGGTCGCGGCGTTCTGGATGGAAGGTCTCCAGGTCGACGCCCAGGCGCTGCACATGCACATCACGTATGCCAAGTCTGCGCAGCTTGTGGGCCATGACCTGGCTAGGCGCGAGAACCCGGTCGAAATTGCCGTAGAGCCTGCTGACATAGGCTTCGACATTGGGGGTAAACCAATTGCCCATGCGGTTGCTGACCAGCAGCGGCAGATCGGAGTGATAGAAACCGATCACCGGCACGTCCAGCCGGCGACGCGCATCCAGCGCAGCCCAGGCGGTAAGGTAGGGGTCGCCGACCTCGATCAGGTCGGGCTGCAGCTCGCGCAGGACATTGCACCAGGGCGCCAGGCGCAGCGGAAAACGGTAGCCGTTGCCGAATGGCAGCGGCGGGGCGGGTACTTCGTGGATTCCGTTGTGGTGGCGCGCGCTGGCGCCGGGAATCAGCAGGCTGTGTCGAACATTCGGTGCAAGGCCCAGGCGGCGGTGTTTGGCATCAAGATAGGTACGCACTCCGCCGCTGGCAGGGGCGTAGAACATGGTGATGTCAGCGATATGCACGATCAGCATCCCTCCCGGATCTTCTTTCGGACAGTCATGCGGCGCAGGCAAGCCGCAGTTACGTGCCTTAAGGTTGACCCTGGACAAGGATAGTTTGTTCGAATTGTTACGGCAGGGTCCGGCGGCAATGTGCCGCCGGACGGGACGGTGGGATCAGATGCGGAAGCTGCCGACCAGGTGCTTCAGGCGACCGGCCTGCTGCTCCAGGTCCGCGCAGGCGCGCAGGGTCGATTGCAGGTTTTCGACACCTTCCTGGTTGAGCATGTTGATTTCACTGATATCCATGTTGATCGAATCGACCACGGCGGTCTGTTCCTCGGTGGCGGTGGCCACCGACTGGTTCATGCCGTCGATCTCGCCGATGCGCTGGGTCACGCTGCTCAGGCGCTCGCCCGCCTGGTTGGCGATGCTTACGCTGTCGTGGCTGTGGCGCTGGCTTTGGCTCATGGTTTCCACGGACTCGCGGGCACCGACCTGCAACTCCTCGATCATGTTCTGTACTTGCTGCGCCGACTCCTGGGTGCGGTGCGCCAGGTTGCGCACCTCGTCGGCCACCACCGCGAAGCCGCGCCCGGCCTCGCCGGCGCGTGCCGCCTCGATGGCGGCGTTGAGCGCCAGCAGGTTGGTCTGCTGGGAAATGCTGGTGATCACTTCGAGGATCTGGCCGATGTTCACGGTCTTGCTGTTCAGCGTCTCGATGTGGGTGCTGGAGGTGGAGATCATGTCCGACAGACGATTCATCGCCTGAATGCTACGGTCCACTACCTGCTGGCCTTCCTCGGCCAGATGACGCGCCGAGCTGGCCTGTTGCGAGGCCTGGGCAGCGTTATGGGCGATCTCCTGGGCGGCGGCACCGAGCTGGTTGATGGCCGCGGCAACGCTGTTGGTGCGGTTGCTCTGCTCATCGGAGTTGACCATCGACGAGTTGGAGGCCGCGACCACGCGCAGGGCCACCTCGTTGACATGCTCGGTGGCCGAGGCCACTTCGCGGATCGACTGGTGGATACGTTCGACGAAATGGTTGAAGGCCTTGCCGAGCATGCCGAATTCGTCGTGGTTGTGGATGCTCAGGCGACGGGTCAGGTCGCCTTCGCCCTGGGCGATGCCTTCCATCGCGCGGATCATGGTGTGCAGCGGACGCATCAGCACGTTGATGAGCAGGCCCAGCAGGCCGATGATGAAGCCCACTGCAATGAGGGTGGCGATCACTGCCGACGTCCGGAACTTGCTGAGCATGCCGTAGGCCTTGTCCTTGTCTACAGCCAGACCGATATACCAGTTGGCCGAAGGCAGGCCTTTGACGGGGGTGAAGCTGAGGATGGTCGGCTTGCCGTCCATTTCCACTTCCACCGGCTTCTTGTCCAGGCGTGGGGTATTGTTCGGGAACAATTCGCTCATGGCCTTCATGGTCAGGTCCTTGTTCGGGTGAACCAGGATCTTGCCCTGGTCGCTGACCAGGAAGGCGTAGCCCATGCCGCCGAAATTCAGCGAGTTGATGATTTCCACCAGGCCATCGAGGGCCAGGTCGCCCCCGACCACGCCGATCTGCGTGGATACCGGGGTGACGATGGAAATCACCATCTTGCCGGTGCTCATGTCGATATAGGGCTCGGTCAGGATGGTCTTGCCGGCGGCCAGGCCGTCCTTGTACCAGGGACGCGCACGCGGATCGTAGCCATCGGGCATCTTCAACTGCGGGCGAATGGTGAAGTCACCATTCGGATGGCCCATGTAGGTAGTAAGGAAGCTGGATGTCAGTGCTTTCTGGCCGAGCACGGTGCCGACGTTCTGCGGATCGGCAGCGATGTTCTGCACCGCGTTCTCTACCAGCAGAATGCGACCATCAAAAAGATTCTTGATATTGGTCGCCGTGGTATCGCCCATCTCGCCGAGATAGTTCTCCAGGTTTTCCCGGATGGCATTACGCTGCAAGTAGTCGTTGTACAAGGTGAACAGGCTGAACGCGAGCATCACGATCAGTGAGGCAGCCAACAATATCTTGTGGCTGAAACGGAGATTTTTATTCATGGCGTGTTGGGTCCGCTAAGGTCTTGAATATCCGGGTGGTTCGCACGGAGTCGCTGATGAGAGTCAGAGAGAGGTCCCATGTCCTTATCGGGGATTTCCTGTTTTTCGAGCGATCAATCACACTTTGATATCGGCTGATTCACACAAAAGCTTTATATGGAGGATGAAAAAACATGCCGGACTCCACGCAATTCGTTCTGGGTGCAGACCTTGACGGACAGCCGGTTTCCCAGGCCCTGCGCCTGACCAACCGGCACGGCCTCGTCGCGGGTGCCACCGGCACCGGAAAGACCGTAACCTTGCAACGCCTGGCGGAAGCTTTCAGCGATGCCGGCGTGGCAGTGTTCGCCGCCGATGTGAAGGGCGACCTTTGTGGCCTGGGTGCAGCGGGCAATCCCCAGGGCAAGGTGGCCGAGCGCATCGCCGGGATGTCCTGGCTGAATCATCGTCCCCAGGCCTATCCCGTGACCTTGTGGGATATCCACGGCCAATCCGGTCATCCACTGCGCACTACCTTGAGTGAAATGGGGCCGCTGTTGCTGGGCAACCTGCTGGAGTTGAATGACAGTCAGCAGGCGGCACTGTATGCCGCCTTCAAGGTAGCGGACCGGGAAGGCTTGTTGCTCCTGGATATCAAGGACCTCAAGGCGTTGCTCGGGCACCTCAAGGACAACCCGCAAGTATTGGGCGAGGACGCTGCGCTGATGACCAGCGGATCGACCCAGGCCTTGTTGCGACGCCTGGCGACCCTGGAGCAGCAGGGCGCCGAGGCGCTGTTCGGCGAGCCGGCACTGCAACTGGAAGATCTGTTGCACCCTGCACCGGACGGACGCGGGCGCATTCATCTGCTCGATGCCAGCCGCCTGGTTCACGAGTCGCCCAAGGTCTATGCCACCTTCCTTTTATGGCTGCTGGCGGAGTTGTTCGAACAGCTGCCGGAGCGCGGTGATGCGGACAAGCCATTGCTGGCGCTGTTCTTCGACGAGGCGCACCTGCTGTTCAATGGCACGCCCAAGGCCTTGCAGGATCGGCTGGAGCAGGTGGTGCGGCTGATTCGCTCCAAGGGCGTGGGCGTGTACTTCGTGACCCAGTCGCCAGCTGACCTGCCGGATGATGTGCTGGCCCAGTTGGGCTTGCGGGTTCAGCATGGTTTGCGCGCCTTTACCGCCAAGGAGCAGAAGTCGCTGCGTGCGGTGGCGGACGGTTTCCGGCCCAACCCGGCGTTCGACACCCTCACGGTGCTGACGGAGCTGGGAATTGGCGAAGCGCTGGTGGGCACCTTGCAGGATAAAGGCACCCCCGGGATGGTGCAGCGCGTGTTGATCGCCCCGCCACAATCGCGGATCGGCCCCTTGAGCGAGGCTGAGCGGGCGGCGCTGGTGGCCGGGTCTCCATTGGCGGGGCGTTATGACAAACCGATCGACCGCGAATCGGCCTATGAAATCCTGATGGCACGCAAGGGCGAGGCGCCGGTGGTAGCCGCCAAGGAGGAGGAGAGTCTGGCGGACAAGGCCGGGGAGTTCCTGCAGAGTGCGGCAGGGCAGGCGATCAAGTCGGCGGTGCGGCAGGCGGCGAACCAGTTCGGGAGGCAGTTGGTACGGGGGTTGATGGGGTCTTTGCTGGGCGGCAAGCGCAAATGATGTGTTGTTCTTGAGGGACTCATCGCTGGCAAGCCGGCTCCCACAGGTTGGCAGTGCAAAAAGGCGCCTGTAGAGGCGCCTTTTTCAATTCTCTGCAAATCAGCCAACGAACCGCGTCGACAACCAGAACAGCCCGGCCGCCAGGCCCATCGACGCTGGCAGGGTCAGCACCCAGGCGAGCAGGATGGTCCGTACGGTGCCGCCCTGGAGGCCGCTGCGGTTGGCGACCATGGTTCCGGCCACACCGGACGACAGCACGTGGGTGGTCGATACCGGCAGGCTGAAGACGTTGGCCATGCCGATGGCGCACGCCGCGGTGATCTGTGCCGACATGCCCTGGGCATAGGTCATGCCCTGCTTGCCGATCTTCTCGCCGATGGTCAGCACGACGCGCTTCCAGCCAACCATGGTGCCCAGGCCCAGGGCCAGGGCAACGGCCAGGATGACCCAGAACGGCGCATATTCGGTAGTGGCGGTGAGGTCCTTGCGCAGCTTGTCGAGGTCGGACTTCTCGCGAGCCTCCAGGCCCGGCAGCTTGCCGACCTTCTTCGCGGTGTCGTCCAGGCACAGCAGGTAACGACGCACTTCGACACGCTTCTCGGCGCTCAGCACGCGATAGTCGGCGACGCCTTCCAGCGATTGCTGCAACGCGGCGATGGTCGGCTCGGTCTGGTGCGGGTTGCAGCTGAACTGCTCGGGCAGATCGCCCTTGGCAGCCTTGCCCAGGGCCAGGAACTCACCGAGGGTTTCGTGGTTGCGCTGGTAGAACTGGCTCAGGTGCAGGGTGGCGTCGCGAGTCCGCTCGATCTGGTAGGTGGTGCTGTTGAGGTCAAGAACGAATTGCTGCGGAACGATACCGATCAGTACCAGCATGATCAGGCCGATACCTTTCTGGCCATCGTTGGAGCCGTGCACGAAGCTTACGCCCATGGCCGACATGACCAGCACCAGGCGGTTCCAGAAAGGAGGGTGCTTCTTGTCGTCGAGCATGCGCCGTTGCTCCGGCGTCTTGTGCATCTTCGACAGCGGACGCCACCATTTCAGGCCCAGCAGCACCAGCGCGGCGACCAGGAAGCCGGCCATCGGCGAAAGGACCAGGGACATGCCGATATCGATCGCTTTCTGCCAGTTGACGCCATCGCCCAAGGGAATGTCGTTGAGCAGCGCATTGGCCAGGCCTACGCCGAGGATCGAACCGATCAGGGTGTGGGAACTGGAGGCCGGAATGCCGAAATACCAGGTACCCAGGTTCCAGGCGATGGCGGCGGCCAGCAGCGAGAAGACCATGGCCAGGCCGTGCCCGGTGTTGACGTTGATCAGCAACTCCACCGGCAACAGGTGGACGATGGCGTAGGCAACACCGACACCGCCGAGCAGCACGCCGAGGAAGTTGAAGACACCGGAGGCGAAGACCGCCAGTTGCGGGGGCATGGCCTTGGTGTAGATGACTGTCGCTACCGCGTTCGCGGTGTCATGAAAGCCATTGATGAACTCGAAGGCGAGTACGAAGGTCAAGGCGAGGATGAGGCTCACCAGTACCCACGCATCAAGTCCGCTGAATAATTCGATCATGAAGGTTTTCTGACCCGGTCATAAGGGGGCGCGATTATGCCAGAAATCCCCCGTAATCAATGCACTGGCTGCTGACCGGTGGAGGGCCGCAGAGTACCGCAGGTTCACCCGCGCGGACGAGTGGCTGGAAGAAAAACGCGGCTAAAATCCACGAGAAAGCGACTATTTGATGAGAAAATCGTGAATTCTTGATGCCAGAAAAATTTCAAACGAACGTATGAAATTTGTCAGAAACCATTACGGTTTCATCTTCAATAGCGGATGCAAGCAGCGGGGTACCTGCATGGACAGGTACCGTTGCGGTCCGGATCGGGTCGGCGCCGAGGGCTCAAGGCTCCTCGGGCTTGCCGTCCTTTTCCTGTTCCATCTTGCGCAATTCTTCGGCGAATACCTGGTCCATCACCGTGGCCCGCTTGCGCCACGGCTTGCGTTCCGGTTCGGGTTGCGCGGCATAGGTGGTGACTTCGCCACCATAGACTTCCTTGAAGCGTTGTTCCTGGCGCTCAAGTTCCGCGCGCAGTTCGTCTTTCGTCACAGTGCTACCTGTCGATCAAGTTACGCTGGCTTACGCGAGGCGTTAGTGCTGAGGTGACGTAACGCGCGCGCGGCTACGGTTGCCAGAGTTGATAAAGGCTGTCGTAGCAACAGACTTTCGTCTGGTGTCGGCGCAGGGTTGCGCCTGACACGGGGATTCGGCAAGTCCAACAGGGAATCCATATCGACGAGGCCCGGACGGGCGACATCGTTGCCCGAGTATAGCAAGTGACGGGAAGATGGATACGTCCAATTATGGGGTAGAAGAATCAGGACATTAAAAGAAGGGACTTTGTTTCCCTCTTTTGTTGCGTAAAACAATATATACGCAAGAACCGCTTTTAATCGGTTCAAAGAAAAACGGCCTCGCTGGTGGGCGAGGCCGTACCCGGGACTTCTACGGTGGGTACCTGACCAGTCTCTCCAAGAAGCCACAAGGGCGGAGGAAAGGTATAAGCAATTATGGCGTTTGGTCAATTGCGATTATCGGTCGATGGTTCGATAATCGCCCTCGTGAGAGTGTGACCGAGGTGAGTCATGAGCGATGAAACAGCCCCGAAGGGTTCAGGTTTGAGCGACCAGGTACGCAATTCATTCTCGTCACTGGCGCCGCCTATCGTGGCGTCGCCAGCCAGGCGCATCCAGGCGTTCACCGGCGATCCGGATTTCATGACTTCCCTGGCCCGTGGCCTGGCGGTGGTGCAGGCATTCCAGGAGCGCAAGCGGCACCTGACCATCGCCCAGATCAGCCACCGTACGGAGATTCCCCGGGCGGCGGTGCGGCGCTGCCTGCATACCCTGATCAAGCTGGGCTATGCCACGACCGACGGGCGCACCTATTCCTTGCTGCCCAAGGTCCTGACCCTGGGCCACGCCTATCTGTCGTCTACGCCGCTGGCGGTTTCCGCCCAGCCGTACCTGGACCGCATGAGCGACCAACTGCATGAAGCCTGCAACATGGCGACCCTGGAAGGCGACGACATCCTTTATATAGCCCGGTCCGCCACTGTTCAGCGGCTGATATCGGTGGACCTGTCGGTGGGTGGGCGTCTTCCGGCCTACTGCACCTCGATGGGCCGCATCCTTCTCGCTGCCCTGGACGACGCCAGCCTCCACGAATACCTCGATCGCGCCGACCTGCAGCCCAAGACCAGCCGCACCATCCACGACCCGCAAGCGCTGCTCGAATGCCTGCAGGTGGTCCGCCAGCAAGGCTGGTGCATCGTTGACCAGGAACTGGAGCAAGGCCTGCGCTCCATCGCCGTGCCGGTCTACGATGCTTCGGGGCAAGTGCTGGCGGCGCTGAACGTCAGTACGCATGCCGGCAGGGTCAGCCGCAGCGAGCTGGAGCAGCGTTTCCTGCCGATCATGATTGCTGCCAGTCGCGATCTCAGCGCCCAGCTTTTCGCCTGAAAGGCATGCAAACCTGTTCGATAAACGCACACTGATGCGTTTATCGAATTGCGCGGTTTCGCGGCCCTTATTAATGTCGCTCGCAACGGCCGGCCTGACCGGTCCGTCAATAATAATGAGCGAGAGGCACAGTCCAATGACCCGCACATCCATACCTAGCCGCACCGGCTAGACCTCGTTTACCAGATCTTCCTTGTCCAGACCCGCGCTTCGCGTTTAGCCAAGACGCGCTCGCGCCTGCTCGCCTGATTTATCGGATAACAACAATGAACAGCCCGCACGCTGCTACCGGAACTTCCCTGGACGTCCAGTCCTTCATCAATGCCCAACCCTTGTCGCGTTATCAGTGGCGCGTAGTGATCCTCTGTTTCCTGATCGTATTCCTCGATGGCCTGGACACCGCTGCCATGGGCTTCATCGCTCCGGCACTGTCCCAGGACTGGGGCATCGATCGCGCCAGCCTCGGCCCGGTGATGAGTGCCGCGTTGATCGGCATGGTCTTCGGTGCCCTGGGCTCCGGGCCGCTGGCCGACCGTTTCGGCCGCAAGGTAGTGCTGGTCGGTGCGGTCGTGGTGTTCGGCGGCTTCAGCCTGGCGTCGGCCTACAGCACCAATGTCGACCAGTTGCTGGTACTGCGCTTCCTGACCGGCCTGGGTCTGGGCGCCGGCATGCCAAACGCCACGACCCTGCTGTCGGAGTACACACCCGAGCGTTTGAAGTCGCTGCTGGTGACCAGCATGTTCTGCGGTTTCAACCTGGGCATGGCCGGTGGCGGTTTCATTTCCGCCAAGCTGATCCCGGCCTACGGCTGGCACAGCCTGCTGCTGATTGGCGGTTTGCTGCCGGTAGTGCTGGCGGTGGTCCTGGTGTTCTGGCTGCCGGAGTCGGCGCGCTTCCTGGTGGTGCGCAACCGTAGCATCGACAAGATCCGCAAGACCCTTGCCCCGATCGAGCCGGCCACCGTAGCCCGGGCCAGCAGCTTCAGCGTGCCGGAACAGAAGACCGTCAAGAGCCGCAACGTGCTGGCGGTGATCTTCTCCGGTACCTACAGCATTGGCACCCTGCTGCTGTGGCTGACCTATTTCATGGGCCTGGTGATCGTGTATCTGCTGACCAGCTGGCTGCCGACGCTGATGCGCGACAGCGGTGCGAGCATGGAGCAGGCTGCGTTCATTGGCGCGCTGTTCCAGTTCGGTGGCGTGCTCAGCGCAGTGGGCGTCGGCTGGGCCATGGACCGCTTCAATCCGCACAAGGTCATCGGCACTTTCTACCTGCTGGCCGGGGTGTTCGCCTACGCGGTCGGGCAGAGCCTGGGCAATATCACACTGCTCGCGACCCTGGTGCTGATCGCCGGCATGTGCGTGAACGGCGCGCAATCGGCGATGCCTTCGCTGGCGGCACGCTTCTACCCGACCCAGGGGCGGGCGACCGGTGTGTCGTGGATGCTCGGGATCGGTCGCTTCGGCGCCATCCTCGGTGCCTGGATGGGCGCGACCCTGCTGGGCCTGGGCTGGAACTTCGAGCAGGTGCTGACGGCGCTGGTGATTCCGGCAGGCCTGGCCACCGTGGCGGTGATCGTCAAGGGTGTGGTCAGCCATGCTGATGCGACCTGATTTCGGATGCTAGCGCGGGC
>NZ_JBMAWR010000032.1:0-61001 GCF_048586865.1 Pseudomonas bharatica
GGGTCCGCGTCGCGGTTGAGTTATTCGCCTCTTCGTTGGCTGCGCCTGAACTCCCCCGGTGTCACCCCGCTCCAGCGCTTGAACGCCCGCTGGAATGCCTCCGCCGAAGCGAACCCCAGCAAATACGCGATCTCGCCGAACGCCAGCTCTGTATCGCGGATGTAACTCATCGCCAGGTCCCGCCGGGTGTCGTTGAGGATGGCGCGAAACTGCGTGCCTTCCTCGGCCAGCTTGCGGCGCAGGGTCCAGGTCGGCAGCTGCAGGCGTCGCGCGACTTCCTCCAGGTCCGGCTCGCGGCCGCCATTGAGCAATGGGCCGAGCAGATGGGCGATGCGTTCGCCCAGGCTGCGAATACGGGTGCGCTCCAGCAGTTCCTGTTCGCACAGCTGCAACAGGTGCTGCCAGGTGCTGGGGCAATGCGCCGGGTTGTGCAGCCCGAGCGTCGCTCGGGCAAGACGCAGCTGGTTGTTCTGCGCGCCGAACTGCACCGGGGCCAGGCTCAGCGCCTGGTAGCGCTCGGCGTAGGGCGGGCTGTCGAATTCGATTTCCATGCGCTCGGCCTGCACTGCCTGGCCCGCCAGGTCCGACAGTTGCGCCAGCCAGCCGGACAGCACCGAATCGACCACGAAGCGGTTGTAGGCGTTGTACGGGCTGATGGAATAGAAACGCAGCCAGGCGCCCTGGCTGTCTTCCTCGAAGCTGGACTGGCCGCGGTAATTGGCGGCGTACAAGGGCTCGAAGCGCAGCAGCGTGCGCGCCGCTTCGCCCAGGGTCGGCGCCTGGGCGGCGGTAATCCCGGCCAGCCCGAGCTGGCCCAGGCGGCTATGGCGCCCCATGCACAGGCCCAACGCCGGCTCCCGGCTTTGCTCGATGGCGGCATGGCCCAGGTGCATGAAGCGCGGGATCGACAAGCGCCCGCCGGCCTCGGCCAGCCGCGCCGGGGTGAGGCCATAGCGCTCGAGCAGGGGGCGCGGGTCATGGCCGAGCTCGTCCAGCGCCCGTTCCAGGCTCTGGATGAAACCCACCGACAGATCCCCGAGCCGCACCCGTGGCCGGTTCATCGGCCTACAGCCACAGGTTGAGCAGACGTGCGCCGTGGCTGGCGCTGGCGTGGTAGAGGGCATTGAGGTTGGCGAAGCCCAGGCCTTCGCCACGAACCTCCCAGAACTGCCCGCGCAGGAACACGCTCATGCTGGCGATACCGGCCGGTACCGCGGTTTCGCTGAGGTGATACCAGGCCTGTTCCTCGCTGGTTTCGCCGGGTTGCAGATCCAGTTCCGAGGCCCGTTCCTGGTGCCGGTTACCGCGCCACGGCCCTTCCCAACTGCCGACGAAGGCCGGGTTGGCGATGATCTGCGCGTTCTGCACGGCCAGGCGCTGGTAGTTCGACGGGTACCAGGCATCGCTGCCGATCAGCACGCCAAGGCGTCCCGCCGGGGTATCCACCACCTGCGGCGCCTGGCCTTCGCCCGGGTCGATGAAGCGCCGTACGTTGCTGTCCGGATATTGCTGGCGATGGACCTGGCCGAGCACCGCCCCCGTGCCGGAAAACACCAGGCTGGCGTTGTACAGGGCGCCGGAGCCGGTGCGCAGCACGCCGTGATCGAGCCAGGGCTCGGGCAGGACGATGGACCCCGCCACCAGGGTCACGCCGAACTCCCGGGCCAGGTCGCCGAACAGCTTCTGGTAATCCGCCGCCATCTGCCCGGCCTTCATGCGCAGGTGCGCGTCGCTGCGGCGGTCGTCACCGGTGGCGCTGTACATCGCCAGGCCGTAGCGCAGCGGGTTGCTCAGTTCCAGCCACTGGTACGCTTCGCGCAGGCGGGTGACCTGGTACATCTCGCGCTTTTCGCCACGGGCCCAGAGCCAGGTGCCGATATGTTCCGGCAGGATGACCACGGTACGTTCGTTGACCAGGCCCTTGACCCGCGCCTGCTCGAGGTACGCGGCAAGCTTGCGGTGCAGGCGGGTGAGGTTCTGGTAGTCGCCGGGGTAGAGGGTCGGCTCGATGCCGAGCAGGTTGCCCTGGCCGCTGGGGATGCCCTGGTCCAGGGCCAGTTCGACGCGCAGGTCGGACAGGTAATGACCCTCCGGGCGCTGCTCGGCCCAGAGCATGTAGCCACCGAAGGCGGCCAGGAGGACAAGCGCCAGGGCGCCTGAAAGAAGTTTGCGCATGAAGCGGACAAGGCCGACAAGGAATTCGCCACCAAGGGTAATCGCCCTGGTGCGTTTGGATCAATAACTTGTCATTTTCGGTCATTGAGCGACGGCGGGGGGCGCTTTAATGTCGGCTCCAGACCAATCGACGGGGCCCGCTTGCGAGGTTCCCGCATTCCGTGATTCGCCGTGGAGATCACTATGACCGCCGCCCAGTACCCGCACCTGCTCGCCCCCCTGGACCTTGGCTTCACCACCCTGCGCAACCGTACCCTGATGGGCTCGATGCACACCGGCCTGGAAGAGCGCCCCGATGGCTTCGAGCGCATGGCTGCCTATTTCGCCGAGCGTGCCCGGGGCGGCGTGGGCCTGATGGTGACCGGCGGCATCGGCCCGAACGTGGAGGGCGGGGTGTACTCCGGCGCGGCCAAGCTGACCACGCCTGAAGAGGCGGAAAAACACCGGATCGTTACCCGTGCCGTGCACGAGGCCGGCGGCAAGATCTGCCTGCAGATCCTCCACGCCGGGCGCTATGCCTACAGCCCGAAGCAGGTGGCGCCAAGCGCCATCCAGGCGCCGATCAACCCGTTCAAGCCCAAGGAACTGGACGAGGAGGGCATCGAGAAGCAGATCGCCGATTTCGTCACCTGCGCGCAACTCGCGCAAAGTGCCGGCTACGACGGCGTCGAGATCATGGGTTCGGAAGGCTACTTCATCAACCAGTTCCTCGCCGCCCACACCAACCAGCGCACCGACCGCTGGGGTGGCAGCTACGAGAACCGCATGCGCCTGGCGGTAGAGATCGTCCGCCGTGTGCGTGAGGCGGTCGGGCCGAACTTCATCATCATCTTCCGCCTGTCGATGCTCGACCTGGTGGAAGGCGGCAGCAATTGGGAGGAAATCGTGCAACTGGCCCAGGCCATCGAAAAGGCCGGGGCGACCCTGATCAACACCGGGATCGGCTGGCACGAGGCGCGCATCCCGACCATCGCCACCAAGGTGCCGCGGGCGGCGTTCAGCAAGGTCACTGCCAAGCTGCGCGGCGCGGTAAAGATCCCGCTGATCACCACCAACCGCATCAATACCCCGGAAGTCGCCGAGCAGGTGCTGGCCGAGGGCGATGCCGACATGGTCTCGATGGCCCGGCCGTTCCTTGCCGACCCGGAGTTCGTCAACAAGGCGGCCGAGGGCCGCGCCGACGAAATCAATACCTGCATCGGCTGCAACCAGGCCTGCCTGGACCACACCTTCGGCGGCAAGCTCACCAGTTGCCTGGTCAACCCGCGCGCCTGCCATGAAACCGAGCTCAACTACATCCCGGTGACCAAGGCCAAGCGCATCGCCGTGGTCGGCGCCGGCCCTGCCGGCCTGGCGGCGGCAACCGTGGCGGCCGAGCGCGGGCACCAGGTGGTGCTGTTCGATGCCGCCGGGCAGATCGGCGGGCAGTTCAATGTCGCCAAGCGCGTGCCAGGCAAGGAAGAGTTCTACGAGACCCTGCGCTACTTCGGTCGCAAGCTGGAAACCACCGGCGTCGAGCTGTGCCTGAACAGCCGCGTGGATGCCGAGCAACTGGTGGCCGGCGGTTATGACGAGATCATCCTGGCCACCGGTATCGTGCCGCGTCTGCCGGCGATCCCGGGCATTGACCACGCCAAGGTGCTGACCTACCTGGACGTACTGCTGGAGCGCAAGCCGGTGGGCCGCAAGGTGGCGGTGGTGGGCGCGGGCGGGATCGGCTTCGACGTGTCCGAGTTCCTCGTGCACGAAGGGGTCGCCACCAGCCAGGACCGTGCGGCGTTCTGGAAGGAATGGGGCATCGACGCGGCGCTCGAGGCCCGTGGTGGCGTCGCCGGCATCAAGGCCGAGCCTCATGCGCCGGCGCGCGAGGTGTACCTGTTGCAGCGCAAGAAAACCAAGGTCGGCGACGGCCTGGGCAAGACCACTGGCTGGATTCACCGCACCGGGCTGAAGAACAAGCGCGTGCAGATGCTCAACAGCGTCGAATACCTGGGGATCGACGATGCCGGGCTGCATATCCGCATCGGCGAGGGCGAACCGCAGGTGCTGGCGGTGGACAACGTGGTGATCTGTGCCGGGCAGGATCCGCTGCGCGAGTTGCAGGGTGCGCTGGTGGCCGCGGGGCAGTCGGTGCACCTGATCGGTGGCGCGGACGTCGCGGCCGAACTGGATGCCAAGCGGGCGATCAACCAGGGTTCGCGGCTGGCTGCTGAACTCTAAATAGCACTGCGTCTCCTGTGGGAGCGGGTTCACCCGCGATTGCGGTACTGGACCCACCACTGCAATCGCGGGTGAACCCGCTCCCACAGGGGGCGCGGTCGCTTGTAGAATCGGCGGCATGCTCAATCTTCCTCAAGCGCCTTTGCAGCGTGTCTCCTTTTCCTGGCTCACCGAAGCCGGTATCGAACTGGCCATCCTCCGCCTCGACCAGATCGACCCCCTGGTCAGCGGCAACAAGTGGTTCAAGCTCCTCGAACACCTGCGCCTCGCCCGGCAACACCAGGCCCCGGGCTTGATCAGCCTGGGCGGCAACCATTCCAACCACCTCCACGCCCTGGCCGCCGCCGGCCAGCGCTTCGGCTTCAAGACCGCCGGCCTGCTGCGCGGCAATCCCCAGGACACCCCGACCATCCGCGATCTCCAGGCCTTCGGCATGCACCTGCACTGGCTCGGCTACGGCGGCTATCGTGCGCGCAACGAGCCCGGGTTCTGGGCGCCCTGGCAAGCACGGTACCCCGGCTGGCACTGCATCCCGGAAGGTGGCGGCGGCGAATTGGGCGAGAAGGGCTGCGCGCTGATCGTCGAACAGGCGCGGGCGCAGTTGGCGAACATCGGCTGGGACGACTACGACGCCTGGTGGCTGGCCGCCGGAACCGGTACCACCGCTGCGGGATTGATTGCGGCGGAAGCGGGCGCCCGTCCGGTACACGCTGCCATGGCGGTACCAAAGGGTTACGGCGTGGAGCAAGTGCTATCCCATCACCTTCACGACGCCAGCCGCGGCGGCTTCGCCAAGGTCGATCCCGAACTCTTGGCCTTCATCGACGCCTGCGAGCGGGAATCCGGCATTCCGCTGGAGCCGCTTTACACCGGCAAGGCCCTGATGGCCTTGAAAGAAAAAGCCGGGTGCTTCGAACCAGGCACCCGGCTGATATTCGTCCACACCGGCGGCCTCCAGGGCCGACGCGGTTTCGCTTAATCCTTGCCGGGCAGCATCCGCACCAGGGTGTTGTCCTTGCGCACATAGTGGTGATACAGCCCGGCCACGGCATGCAGGCCGATCAGTCAGTAGCCGAGGGTGGCGAACCATTCGTGCCAGCCCTTGACCGTGCGCGCCAGGTCCTTGTCCGGCTGCACCAGTGCCGGCAGGTCGAAACCGTAGAAGGGAATCGGCTTGTCGGCGGCGCTGAGGATCACCCAGCCGGCCAGCGGCAGGCCGATCATCAGGGCATACAGCGCCCAGTGCACCAGGTGCGCCAGGCCGGTCTGCCAGGCGGCCGGTGCAGGGACGATGCGTGGCGTCGGCCGCGTCACCTTGAGGAACAGGCGCAGCCAGACCAGCAGGAACACGGTCAGGCCGAGCATGAAGTGCAGGGTCTTCATCAGTTCCCGTTCCGGGCTGTCCTTGGGAAAGATCCCGCGAAACTCGATGCAGGCGTATACCGCCGCCAGCAATACCAGCATCAACCAGTGCAAGGCCACGGACAGGCTGCCGTAGCGCTCCCGGGTATTGGTCAGACTCATACAGAACACTTCCTCGTCAGGTCACGGAATGGGCGCTCTTGGTGGCGCTGTCCTAGAGGGTAGATAGCTTGGAGCTACTACGGCAGATACAACGAGGAAAAAAAGCCCGGGTCAAGCCGGCTGCGTCAAGTGTGGCCACTGTTCGGCAACCAGAAAGGCCCGTTCGGCTTCCTGCCAGTCGCCGTCTTCCCCGGGTTCCAGGCGCACCATCAGTTGGGCCTGGGCGCGCGGGTCGAGGGCGGCCAGCCAGTCGCGCAGTTGCCCCGTGCTCCACACCTGCGCCGCTGCAACCCGCGCCGGGCCGAGCCAGGCCTGGCGTGGCAGCGGTTGCCAGCGGCCTTGCCCGTGGGCGCTATGAAAGTCGCGCCAGTCACGCTGATGCAGCCAGTGGCCGCGCAGATGCTGTGGATCTGCGCCCAGCGGCGAGCCGGCCGAGGCATGCCAGGGGTAGAACAGGTAACCGCCGAGCCACAACCGCGCCCGCACCTGATCGAGCCCCAGGCCTTGCAGGGCCTCGCGGCTTTCCGGGCGCGCGGAGATGGGCAACTGGTGCTCGGCCAGGTGCGCCAGCTTGCGATCCAGCCGGTCATGGCAACCGGGCCCCAGCCAGTGCGCCGGGTCGGCACCGTCGCCGTGTTCCGGTCCGAGATAGAACTTGATCGCCAGTTCCAGGTGATGCACGCCTTCGCGGTCGCGCAGGACGATATCCAGCTCGCCAAGGGTGTGCCCGCCCTGGCGGATCGGCAGGTTGGCGGCCAGCAGTTCAACGCCCGGCGCCTGGTGCAGGGCGAACTGCCAGAGCCGTTCGTAATACAGGCCCAGGCGCCGGCTCGCCGAACGCGCCAGCCAGTCCAGCAGCAGCGCCGGATCGCGCTCCAGGCCCAGCAGCCAGTGGCGCAGCTTGTCGGGGTCATCCACCCAGCCACTGCCACTCAACGGATGGCGTTGCGGCCATGGCGCGCGGTGCAGCAACGGGGCGGACGACAGCGCCCAGGCCAGGTCGCGGACCGCGGGCTGGCGCAGGTGACGGGGCAGGGCATTGAGGGCAGCGAACGGATTCATCCTGCGAGCATAGCCGCGTTTGCCCGGCGTCGTTTGCCGCAGGGCAGGGCACTGGCCCATAATCGGGCCTTTGACCGTGCGTACTTTTGACCGTCGTTAGCCCAAGCAGGAACCCCATGGAGCAATTTCGCAATATCGGTATCATCGGCCGCCTCGGCAGCTCCCAGGTGCTCGATACCATCCGCCGCCTGAAAAAATTCCTGCTGGAACGGCATCTGCACGTCATCCTCGAGGACACCATCGCCGAGGTCCTGCCCGGCCACGGCCTGCAGACCTCCTCGCGCAAGCTGCTCGGCGAAGTCTGCGACCTGGTGATCGTGGTCGGCGGCGACGGCAGCCTGCTCGGCGCCGCCCGCGCCTTGGCCCGGCACAATATCCCGGTGCTGGGGATCAACCGCGGCAGCCTGGGCTTCCTCACCGACATCCGCCCGGACGAACTGGAAGTGAAGGTCGCCGACGTGCTGGACGGCCATTACCTGGTGGAAAACCGCTTCCTGCTGCAGGCCGAAGTGCGTCGCCACGGCGAGGCCATCGGCCAGGGCGATGCCCTCAACGATGTGGTCCTGCACCCGGGCAAATCCACGCGGATGATCGAGTTCGAGATCTACATCGATGGCCAGTTCGTCTGCAGCCAGAAGGCCGACGGCCTGATCGTCGCCACCCCGACCGGCTCCACCGCCTATGCCCTGTCCGCCGGCGGGCCGATCATGCATCCCAAGCTGGACGCCATCGTCATCGTGCCGATGTACCCGCATACCCTGTCCGGCCGGCCGATCGTGGTCGACGGCAACAGCGAACTGAAGATCGTCGTGTCCCAGGACATGACCATCTATCCGCAAGTCTCCTGCGACGGCCAGAACCACTTCACCTGCGCGCCCGGCGATACCATCACGGTGAACAAGAAACCGCAGAAACTGCGCCTGATCCATCCGCTGGACCACAACTATTACGAGGTCTGCCGGACCAAGCTCGGCTGGGGCAGCCGCCTGGGTGGTGGAGGCGACTGATGCTCGATCCCGCGCGCAGTTTCGACCTGATCGGCGATGTTCATGGCTGTGCCCACACCCTCGAACGCCTGCTCGATGCCCTCGGCTACAAGCGCCACGGCGGGGTGTGGCGGCACGCCCAGCGCCAGGCCCTGTTCCTGGGCGACATCATCGACCGTGGCCCGCGCATCCGCGAGGCCCTGCATATCGTCCATGACATGGTCGAGGCCGGCCAGGCCCATTGCATCATGGGCAACCACGAGTACAACGCCCTCGGCTGGACCACCCCGGCGCCACCCGGCAGCGGCAAGACCTTCGTGCGCGAGCACACGCCACGGCATGCCCGGCTGATCGACGAGACCCTGACCCAGTTCGCCGAGCACCCCGGCGACTGGCACGATTTCCTCGGCTGGTTCTACCAGTTGCCGCTGTTCGCCGATGCCGGGCGCTTCCGCCTGGTGCATGCCTGCTGGGACGGGCGGGTGATCGATTCACTGCGCCAGCAGTACCCCGACGGCTGCATCGACCAGGCATTCGTCCAGGCCTCGGCCGAACCCGACAGCTTCGCCCACCTGGCCTGCAACCGCCTGCTGCGCGGCACCGACATGCGCCTGCCGGACGGCCTGACCCTGACCGGCGGCGACGGCCTGACCCGGGCGTTCTTCCGCACCAAGTTCTGGGAAGAAGACCCGCAGACCTACGGCGATATCGTGTTCCAGCCCGATGCCTTGCCCGAATCGGTGGCTCGCGCGCCCTTGTCCCATAGCCAGAAGAATGCCCTGCTGCGCTACGGCGAGGACGAGCCGCTGCTGTTCGTCGGGCATTACTGGCGCAGCGGCAGGCCGGCGCCGATCCGCGCCAACCTGGCCTGCCTGGACTACAGTGCAGTGCTTTACGGCAAGCTGGTGGCCTACCGGCTCGACGATGAAACCCGGATCGACCCGCACAAGTTCGTCTGGGTCGATGTGGAACGGCCGGAGGCCAGCCAATGAATGGGGTTCCAATCCTGCAACTGCCGTTGAATGTCGACCTCAGCGGCTTCGTCCAGATGCTCCGGCGCCTGCAGGTGGCGCACCGGGTGACCGAGGAGCACGGCGAGCAGGTGCTCTGGGTCGATCAGGCGCGGGCCGAGGAAATCCGTCGCCTGTACGAGGCGCACCCGGAAGGCGACGCCGACACCCAGGACCTGCCCCTGACCGCGCAGCCCGATGCCATGGTCCGTCCGGGCCTCGGCGAGCAGTTGCGCACCAGCAAGGTTACCGCCTTCGTGCTGCTGGCCTGCCTGATCGTCGCCGGCCTCACCAGCCTTGGCGAAAACCTCGCGACCATGCGTTGGCTGACCTTCCTCGATTTCCGCGTGGCGGGCGACTACCTCTACTTCACCCCGCTGGACACCAGCCTCCAGGCCCACCAATGGTGGCGCCTGTTCACCCCGATGCTCCTGCACTTCAGCGTGCTGCACCTGGCCATGAACGGCGTGTGGTACTGGGAACTGGGGCGGCGCATCGAATGGCGCCAGGGCCCGTTCAGCCTGCTCGGCCTGACCCTGGTGTTCGCCCTGGTGTCCAACGTCGTGCAATACCTGTTCAGCGGCCCGACCCTGTTCGGTGGCCTGTCCGGCGTGCTCTACGGCTTGCTCGGGCACCTGTGGATCTACCAGCGCCTGGCCCCCCATCCGCTGTACCGCATGCCCCGTGGCGTGCTGGTGATGATGCTGGCCTGGCTGGTGCTGTGCCTGACCGGCGTAATGTCCGTGATCGGTTTCGGCGCCATCGCCAACGGTGCCCATGTCGGCGGTCTGTTGGTCGGATGCCTGAGCGGGCTCTTGGGCGGGGCGCTGGCCCGGCGTAAACTGACGGCTTGACTTGGGAGACGCTATGTCCACTTTTGCGCAAATGATCGAAAACATCACCCCGGAAATCTACCAGAGCCTCAAGCTGGCCGTGGAAATCGGCAAATGGGCCGATGGCCGCAAGCTCACCGCCGAGCAGCGCGAGCTGTCGCTGCAGGCGGTGATCGCCTGGGAGATGCAGAACCTTCCGGAAGACCAGCGCACCGGCTACATGGGCCCGCAGGAGTGCGCTTCGAAGTCCATCAGCGTGCCGAACATCCTGTTCAAGTCGGATGCGATCCATTGATCGAACTCGGCCGTGGTTCCACTCGCAAGATGGCCGCGCGTCTCGAGACGCCGGTCGTGCAATACGCCTTCCGCCTGGGTGAACTGGAAGTACCGGTCAACCCGCTGATCGGCCAGACCGTGCGCCTCGAATACCTGGGCGCCATCCATTGCAGCCACTGCGGCAAGCGCACCAAGACCAGCTTCAGCCAGGGCTACTGCTACCCCTGCATGACCAGGCTCGCCCAGTGCGACCTGTGCATCATGAGCCCCGAGCGCTGCCATTACGACGCAGGCACCTGCCGCGAGCCGTCCTGGGGCGAGCAGTTCTGCATGACCGACCATGTGGTCTACCTGGCCAACTCCTCGGGGATCAAGGTCGGCATCACCCGCGCCAGCCAGTTGCCGACCCGCTGGCTCGACCAGGGCGCCAGCCAGGCCCTGCCGATCCTGCGGGTCGCCACCCGCCAGCAGTCCGGCCTGGTGGAAGACCTGCTGCGCAGCCAGGTGCCCGACCGCACCAACTGGCGCACGCTGCTCAAGGGCGACGCCGAGGCGCTGGACCTGGTGGCCGTGCGCGACCAGTTGTTCGACAGTTGCGCCGATGGCATCCGCGGTTTGCAGGAGCGCTTCGGCCTGCAGGCGATCCAGCCGCTGGTCGATGCCGAGGTCCTGGAGATTCGCTACCCGGTCGAGGCCTATCCGGGCAAGATCGTCAGCTTCAACCTGGACAAGAACCCGGTGGCCGAAGGCACGCTGCTGGGGATCAAGGGCCAGTACCTGATCTTCGACACCGGCGTGATCAACATTCGCAAGTACACGGCCTACCAGTTGGCCGTGCATCAGTAAGCGTGAATCAGTAAAAAGGACCGCCACATGCGCACCGAACAGCCGCAAGTGATCTACCTCAAGGACTATCAGGCGCCCGAGTACCTGATCGACGAAACCCACCTGACCTTCGAGCTGTTCGAGGACCACAGCCTGGTCCACGCGCAGTTGGTCATGCGCCGCAACCCGGCACGTGGCGCCGGCCTGCCGCCGCTGGTGCTGGACGGCCAGCAGCTCGAACTGCTGAGCGTCGCCCTCGACGACCAGGCCCTGGCGGCAGGCGACTACCAGCTCGACGACAGCCACCTGACCCTGCAGCCGAAAAGCGAGCGCTTCACCCTCGACACCAGCGTGCGCATCCATCCGGAAAGCAACACCGCGCTGGAAGGCCTGTACAAGTCCGGCGGCATGTTCTGCACCCAGTGCGAGGCCGAGGGCTTCCGCAAGATCACCTACTACCTCGACCGCCCGGACGTGATGAGCGCGTTCACCACCACGGTGATCGCCGAACAGCACCGCTACCCGGTCCTGCTGTCCAACGGCAACCCGGTGGGCAGCGGCCCGCAGGAAGATGGCCGGCACTGGGCGACCTGGGAAGATCCGTTCAAGAAACCCGCCTACCTGTTCGCCCTGGTGGCCGGCGACCTGTGGTGCGTGGAAGATAGGTTCACCCGCCAGTCCGGCCGCGACGTGACCCTGCGCATCTATGTCGAGCCGGAAAACATCGACAAGTGCCAGCACGCCATGACCAGCCTGAAGAAGTCCATGCGCTGGGACGAAGAGGTCTACGGCCGCGAGTACGACCTGGACATCTTCATGATCGTCGCGGTCAACGACTTCAACATGGGCGCCATGGAAAACAAGGGCCTGAACATCTTCAACTCCAGTTGCGTGCTGGCCCGCGCCGAAACCGCCACCGACGCCGCGCACCAGCGGGTCGAGGCGGTGGTGGCCCACGAATACTTCCACAACTGGTCGGGCAACCGCGTGACCTGCCGCGACTGGTTCCAGTTGTCGCTCAAGGAAGGCTTCACCGTGTTCCGCGATGCCGAATTCAGCGCCGACGTGAACTCGCGCACGGTCAAGCGCATCGAGGACGTCGCCTACCTGCGTACCCACCAGTTCGCCGAGGATGCCGGCCCGATGGCCCACGCGGTGCGGCCGGACAGCTTCATCGAGATCTCCAACTTCTACACCCTGACCGTCTACGAGAAGGGCTCGGAAGTGGTGCGCATGGTCCGTACCCTGCTCGGCGCCGAGGGCTTCCGCAAGGGCAGCGACCTGTACTTCGAACGGCATGACGGCCAGGCGGTAACCTGCGACGACTTCATCAAGGCCATGGAAGACGCCAACGGCGTCGACCTGACCCAGTTCAAGCGCTGGTACAGCCAGGCCGGCACGCCGCGCCTGGCGGTCAGCGAGTCGTGGGATGGCGCTGCCGGCACCTACAGCCTGACCTTCCGCCAGAGCTGCCCGCAAACCCCGGACAAGGTCGAGAAGCTGCCGTTCGTGATCCCGGTCGAACTGGGCCTGCTCGACGCCCAGGGCAACGACCTGCCGCTGCGCCTGCAAGGCGAAGACGCTGCCGTTGGCACCAGCCGCGTGCTCTCGGTGACCGAGGCCGAGCAGACCTTCACCTTCGTCGATATCGCGGCCAAACCGCTGCCGTCGCTGCTGCGCGGTTTCAGTGCGCCGGTCAAGCTGTCGTTCCCCTACGACCGCGACCAGCTGATGTTCCTCATGCAGCACGACAGCGATGGCTTCAACCGTTGGGAAGCCGGCCAGCAACTCTCGGTACAGGTGCTGCAGGAACTGATCGGCCAGCAGCAGCAGGGCCAGGCCCTGGTGCTGGACCAGCGATTGGTCAGCGCCCTGGACAGCGTGCTGGGCAACGACAGCCTGGACCAGGCCATGGTTGCCGAGATGCTCTCGCTGCCGAGCGAGGCCTACCTCACCGAGATCAGCGAAGTGGCGGATGTCGATGCCATCCACGCCGCCCGCGAGTTCGCCCGCAGGCAACTGGCGGAGCAACTGTTCGACAAGCTGCTGGCGCGCTACCAGGCCAACCGCGAGATCTCGCGCAACACCGCCTATGTGGCCGAGGCCGAGCACTTCGCCCGGCGCAGCCTGCAGAACATCGTGCTGTCCTACCTGATGCTCAGCGGCAAGCCCGAAGTGCTGGCGGCGACACTGGAGCAGTTCGACGCCTGCGACAACATGACCGAACGCCTGACCGCCCTGGCGGTGCTGGTCAACTCGCCGTTCGAGGCCGAGCGGGCCAAGGCGCTGGAAGCTTTCGCCGAGCACTTCAAGGACAACCCGCTGGTCATGGACCAATGGTTCAGTGTCCAGGCCGCCAGCACCCTGCCGGGCGGGCTGGCGCGGGTCCGCAAGCTGATGGAGCATCCGGCGTTCACGATGAAGAACCCGAACAAGGTGCGTGCCCTGATCGGTGCCTTCGCCGGGCAGAACCTGGTCAACTTCCACGCGGCGGACGGCTCGGGTTATCGCTTCCTGGCGGATATCGTCATCGAGCTCAACGCCCTCAACCCGCAGATCGCCTCGCGGCAACTGGCGCCGCTGACCCGCTGGCGCAAGTACGACGCCGCGCGCCAGGCCCTGATGAAGGGCGAGCTGCAGCGCATCCGCGATTCGGGGCAGTTGTCCAGTGATGTGTTCGAAGTG
This sequence comes from Pseudomonas bharatica, assembly GCF_048586865.1. Taxonomy (NCBI): domain Bacteria; kingdom Pseudomonadati; phylum Pseudomonadota; class Gammaproteobacteria; order Pseudomonadales; family Pseudomonadaceae; genus Pseudomonas; species Pseudomonas bharatica. The sequence goes on from NZ_JBMAWR010000032.1 coordinate 13,597, forward strand.
GTGAGCAAGAGCCTCGCCTGATTTGCCAGCCTCTCGGGCCTCATCGCCGGCAACGCCGGCTCCCACAGGTATCGCGTACACCGCAGAACCTTGTGGGAGCCGGCGTTGCCGGCGATGAGGCCATCAGCAACACCAAAACCTTCCGATAACAAAAGATAACGTCTCGTTCGTTGTCAGCCCTTCGCAATCCCCCTTAGGATGGCCATCAGCTATTGCAGGGCTCTGGAACACGCTTTTCGCAGTACCTGCATCTGGATTCACCCACATAACAAGAACCGGGGGACAGATCGATGACCGAGCCTCTTCTAGCGCCGCAGCACGCAACGGCGCGTGCTCGACCATGGGCATTGGCAGCCGGCATGGCCGTGCTGCTGGCCATGGGCTTCCAGGCAGACAGGGTCGAGGCCGCAGCCTCGCCGGAGGCGGAGGTCTGGTCCACGCTTTCCGCCAAGTCCGACAAGGGCCTTTTGCTGGACGTGACCCGCGCCGGCGCACGACTGGTGATGGTCGGCGAACGCGGTCATATCCTTTTCTCCGACGACCAGGGCAAGACCTGGACCCAGGCCAAGGTACCGACCCGCCAGTTGCTCACCGCCGTCACCTTCGTCGATGACAAGCATGGCTGGGCCGTCGGCCATGACGCGCAGATCCTCGCCAGCAGCGACGGCGGCGCGACCTGGAGCAAGCAATACGAAGACCTTTCCCGCGAAGCGCCGCTGCTCGATGTGTGGTTCGAGAACCCGCAGCACGGCCTGGCCATCGGTGCCTATGGCGCCATGCTCGAAACCACCGATGGCGGCCAGCACTGGCAAGACGTCGGCGACCGCCTGGACAACCCCGACGGCCTGCACCTGAACGGCATCGCCCGGGTCAAGGACGCCGGCCTGGTCATCGTCGGCGAGCAGGGCAGCCTGTACCGTTCCAGCGATGACGGCCAGACCTGGGAAAAGCTCGAAAGCCCCTATGAAGGCTCGTTCTTCGGCGTGATCGGCACCGCCCAGGCCAATACCCTGTTGGCCTATGGCCTGCGCGCCAACCTGTACCGTTCCACCGATTTCGGCAGCACCTGGCAGCCGATCAGCTTGCAGGCTGCCCGCGGTCCGCTTCAATTCGGCCTGGCAAGCGCTACGCTTCTCGATGATGGCAGTCTGGTATTGGTGGGCAATGGCGGCACCGTCCTGCGCAGCAGCGACGATGGCCAGACCTTCAGCGTCTTCAACCGTCCCGACCGCCTGGCCCTGGCTGGAGCCAGCGGCCTGTCCGACGGCAATCTGATCCTGGTGGGGCAGGGTGGCGCGCACTATGCCACCGCCACCGGTGCCGAGAGGGCGCAACCATGACCGTTCGGGAGTCGTTCAGCATGAATCAGCACCATCAGGACAAGCCGACCACCCTCGAGCGCCTGATTTTCAACAACCGCCCGGCAGTGATCGCCATCTGCCTGCTGGTGAGCGTGTTCCTGTTCTGGCAGGCCACGCTGATCCGCCCGTCCACCAGTTTCGAAAAGATGATCCCGCTGGAGCACCCGTTCATCCAGAACATGCTCGAGCACCGCAATGACCTGGCCAACCTCGGCAACACCGTGCGCATCTCGGTCGAAGCGGTCAACGGCGATATCTTCGACAAGGACTACATGGAAACGCTGCGGCAGATCCATGACGAGGTCTTCTACATTCCCGGCGTCGATCGCTCCGGGCTCAAGTCGCTGTGGAGCCCGGCGGTGCGCTGGACCGAAGTGACCGAGGAAGGCTTCTCCGGCGGCGAGGTGATCCCCAACACCTACGACGGCTCGCCGCAGAGCCTCGATACCCTGCGCGACAACGTGCTCAAGTCCGGGCAGATCGGCCGCCTGGTGGCGAACAACTTCAAGTCCAGCATCGTCGATGTGCCCCTGCAGGAGTCCTACCCGGACCCGCAGGACCCGGGCAAGCAGATCAAGCTCGACTACCAGCAGTTCTCCCACCAGCTGGAAGAGAAGATCCGCGACAAGTACCAGGCGCAGAACCCCAACGTGAAGATCCATATCGTCGGCTTCGCCAAGAAGGTCGGCGACCTGATCGACGGGCTGATGATGGTGGTGGGCTTCTTCGGCATCGCCTTCGTTATCACCTGGGTCCTGCTGTACTGGTTCACCTGGTGCATCCGCAGCACCATCGCGGTGTTGATCACCACGCTGGTGGCGGTGGTCTGGCAGCTCGGCCTGATGCATGTGGTGGGCTTCGGTATCGATCCGTATTCGATGCTGGTGCCGTTCCTGATCTTCGCCATCGGCATCTCCCACGGGGTACAGAAGATCAACGGCATCGCCCTGCAATCCAGCGATGCCGACAACGCCCTGACCGCCGCGCGGCGGACCTTCCGCCAGCTGTTCCTGCCGGGGATGATCGCCATCCTGGCCGACGCCGTGGGCTTCATCACCCTGCTGATCATCGATATCGGGGTGATCCGCGAGCTGGCCATCGGTGCATCCATCGGTGTGGCGGTGATCGTCTTCACCAACCTGATCCTGCTGCCGGTAGCGATTTCCTATGTCGGCATCAGCAAGAAGGCCATCGAGCGCAGCAAGAAGGACGCGACCCGCGAGCACCCGTTCTGGCGCCTGCTGTCGTCCTTCGCCAGCGCCAAGGTAGCGCCGGTGTCCATCGTCCTGGCCCTGCTGGCCTTCGGCGGCGGCCTCTGGTACAGCCAGAACCTGAAGATCGGCGACCTCGACCAGGGCGCCCCGGAGTTGCGTCCGGATTCGCGCTACAACAACGACAACGCCTTCATCATCGACAACTACTCGACCAGTTCCGACGTGCTGGTAGTGATGGTCAAGACCCCGACCGAAGGCTGCTCGGTGTACGGCACCATGGCGCCGATCGACGAGCTGATGTGGACCATGGAGAACACCCCCGGCGTGCAGTCGGCGATTTCCCTGGTGACCGTGTCCAAGCAGATGATCAAGGGCATGAACGAGGGCAACCTGAAATGGGAAAGCCTGTCGCGCAACCCTGAAGTGCTGAACTCCTCGGTGTCCCGTGCCGACGGCCTGTACAACGGTGACTGCTCGCTGGCGCCGGTGCTGGTGTTCCTCAACGACCACAAGGCGGAAACCCTGGATGGCGTGGTCAAGGCGGTCAAGGCCTTTGCCGACGAGCATAACCGCGAGGGCCTGGAATTCCTCCTGGCGGCGGGCAATGCCGGGATCGAGGCGGCCACCAACGACGTGATCAAGTCGGCCGAGCTGACCATCCTGGTCCTGGTGTACATCTGCGTGGCCGTGATGTGCATGATCACCTTCCGTTCCTTCGCCGCGACCCTGTGCATCGTCCTGCCGCTGGTGCTGACCTCGGTGCTGGGCAACGCCCTGATGGCCTTCATGGGTATCGGCGTCAAGGTCGCCACCTTGCCGGTGGTGGCGCTGGGCGTGGGCATCGGCGTGGACTACGGGATTTACATCTACAGCCGCCTGGAAAGTTTCCTGCGTGCCGGCCTGCCGCTGCAGGAAGCCTATTACCAGACCCTGCGCTCCACCGGCAAGGCCGTGCTGTTCACCGGCCTGTGCCTGGCCATCGGCGTGTGCACCTGGATCTTCTCGGCCATCAAGTTCCAGGCCGACATGGGCCTGATGCTGACCTTCATGCTCCTGTGGAACATGTTCGGCGCCCTGTGGCTGCTGCCGGCCCTGGCGCGCTTCCTGATCAAGCCGGAGAAACTCGCCGGGCAGAAGGGCAACTCGATCTTCGCCCACTGACCCGATCGCTGGAAGGAACCTCACCGGGGGCCAGACGTCACAACGTCTGGCCCCCGGTGCATTTGGGCTATCATTTGCGCCCTTTCCCCAGACCATGGCTGCCATCCGATGACCACCCTTGCCAATGCCCTGCAATCCTGCGACATGCTGCTGATCGACGGCCTGCATTGTTTCGACTTCGTCCACGACGACAGCGGCCTGCGTGCCGAATGCATGGATGGCCGTGCGCTCAAGCGCTGGGTGTTCAGCCCGGCGCAGGTCGCGGCGGCTCGCGCCGAGGGCGGCGACTGGCTGATCGACAGCGACAGCGGCGAGCACCGCCTGGTGTGCATGGGTGCCCTGCGGGCCCCGGAGGATGATGAAGACGATGAAGAAGACAGCCATGAGCCTGCTGCTCGCTAGTGGCCTGGGGATGACGGCGCACGCTCACGAATTGCTGGTCGGCAGCTACACCGACGGCGCCAGCCAGGGCATTTACCGCTACCGTTTCAGCGATGGCCGCATCGAGGCCGCGCCGCTGCAGGTCATGGCAACGGGCAATCCGTCGTGGCTGACCCTCTCTGCCGACGGACGCTGGCTGTTCGCGGTCAACGAGGCGGCGGCGGGGCAGGTGTCGGCGTTCAGCCTGGATGCCGGGCATGTGCTGACAGCGTTGAACCAGGTCGGCAGCGACGGCGCCGAGCCGACCCATAGCAGCCTGAGCCGGGACGGGCGGTTCCTGTTCGTCGCCAACTATGGTGGCTCCAATGCCGAAGGCGGCAGCCTCAGCGTACTGCCGGTACTCGCCGACGGCAGGCTCGGCCAGCCGTTGCAGCACCTGCGGCATGCCGCCAGCAAGGTCGATCCCGAGCGCCAGGCCACGCCCCATGTGCATTCGGTGGTGTCGTCGCCGGACGGGCGTTTCGTCTTCGCCAGCGATCTGGGCGCGGACAAGGTCTTCGCCTACCGCTATGTACCTGAGCAGGCCGAACCGCTCCAGGCCCTGGGCGCGGTAGCCTTGCCGCCCGGCAGCGGCCCGCGGCATCTGCTGTTCAGCGCTGATGGCCGGCATGCCTGGCTGACCCTGGAGATGGGCGCGGCGGTAGCGGTATTCGATCATGAGGATGGGCACCTGACCCTGCGCGGCACCCAGCCCCTTACCGACAATACTGATCCCGCGGCCAGGGCCGGCGGCGCCCTGCATGCTTCGGCGGACGGGCGCTTTCTCTACGTCAGCAATCGCGGCACGGCCAACGAACTGGTGGTGTTCGCCATCGATCCGCTCGATGCTGGGCTGAGCCTGGTGCAACGGCGTTCGGTGGAAGGGGATCACCCGCGGGAATTCGCGCTGGATCCGCAGCAGGGTTTCGTTTTGGTCACCAACCAGAAGAGCAATGAAATCGTGGTGATCCGCCGCGATCCGGCAACCGGGCTGCTGGGCGACGTGGTGCAGAGGTTTGCCCAGCCGGCGCCGTCGGACGTGAAGTTCCTCGACTGACTATCGACGGCCTCGATAATCGTTAGTGCCGCAATGAATTTTTCCCGGAAGGCCCCGGGGCGTAGTTTTGAACCAAGCCAGACGGCTTCTCAACTCAACGACTCCGAGGCCAGACCGATGAACTTCAATCTCTTTCCCGTAATCGCCGCATCCGCCATTTCCGCGTCCGTTGTGCAGGCTGCCAATGCCCATGTCGAGATCAGCCAGCGCAAGGCCGCGACGCCCAGCTATACCAGCGAGTACCTGCGCCAGAGTGCCAACTTCTATGCGGCGCTGGATCACAAGGCTTCGCACTGAATTTTCGGTGTACACGGACCCTGTGGGAGCGGGTTCACCCGCGATTGCGGTAGTGGATTCACCGACGTAATCGCGGGTAAACCCGCTCCCACAGGGTCCGCGTAAAGCCCGCTAGGGTTGTTTGGCCATGATCGCCTTGAACAGCTCCGATTCCAGCCAGCCTTGCAACCAGGCCCTGAGCCTCGGGTAGGGCGCCTCGGCGAACCATTGCGGTTCGACCCCGGCGAACTGGCGGATAAACGGCAACAGGGCGGCATCGGCCAGGCTTGGGTGGTCGGCGAGCAGGTAAGGCTGCTCGCCGAGCAGCCCTTCCAAGTCCGCGAGGATCACCTGCGCTTGCTGCCGATAATGCTCCCGGGAGTGCTCGGGGTAGCGCTCGGCATATTTGTAGTGGTTCAGGTGAAGCTTGAACTCGCTGTCATTGCGCGCGATCAGCGCATCGATCCGCGGATCGCCATCGAGTCGCCAGTTCTGCGGATCATGCTGCGCCAACGCCCAGCGCATGATATCCAGGCTTTCCTCCAGCACCCGACCTTCGACGCTGAGCACCGGCACCGTGCCCTTGGGCGACAGCGCCAGCATCTGCGCCGGCTTGGCCTTCAGGCTGACTTCCTCGATCTGCACCGGCACCCCGGCGTAGCGCAGCGCCAGGCGTGCGCGCATGGCGTAGGGGCAGCGGCGGAACGAATAGAGGATCATCCCGCCACCTCAAGATGGCTCAGGCCATTGCCCTGGCGGCGCACCTGGATCTGCACGCCGATCCGTTCATGCATCTCCTGCACGTGGGAAATCACGCCGACCTTGCGCCCCTGGGCCTGCAGGCCGTCGAGGGCGTCCATGGCCAGTTGCAGGGATTCGGGATCGAGGCTGCCGAAGCCTTCGTCGATGAACAGCGATTCGATACGCAGGGTGCTGGACGCCATCGACGCCAGGCCCAGCGCCAACGCCAGGGAAACCAGGAAGGTTTCGCCACCGGACAGCGAATGCACCGAGCGCAGTTCGTCGCCCATCTCGGTGTCCAGCACCAGCAGGCCGAGCTGGCTGCCGCCGCGCTTGAGGCGGTAGCGCTTTACCAGCTGGCGCAGTTGCTGGTTGGCATGGTGCACCAGCAGGTCGAGGTTGTAGCTCTGGGCGATCTTGCGGAAGGTATCGCCGCTGGACGAACCGATCAAGTCGCTCAGTCGCGCCCAGCGCTGCCATTCCTCGCGGGCCTGGGCGATGCGCTCGGCCAGGCTCTGGCTGGCCTGCTGGCGGCGCTGGTCCTCGGCTTGCTGTGCGCGTAGCTCGGCGCACTGGTGCTCTTGCTGGTCGAGTTGCTGCTGGCTGGCAAGCAGGGTCTGGTCCAGCTCTTCGACGCTTTGTTCGGTGAGCTGCTGCTTCTGGTGCTGTTGCAGGCGCTCGTCACGTTCCTGGAGACGCACGCTGCATTGCTCGACGGCTTTCTCGGCCGACTGCAGGCGCTGGCGCAAAAGCGCGACCTGTTCGTCGTCCATGCCGAGCAGGGCGTCGAGGCCCTGTTCGTCCAGTTCGGGATGGGCCTGGCGCCACTGGTCGATGGCGGCGTCCAATTGCTGGCGTTCCTGGTCCAGCGCCTGGTGCTGCTCTTCCCGGGCCTTGAGTTCGCTGGCCAGGGCGGCGGCCTGGGTGCGGGCATCCTGCATCTGCTGGGCCAGGCCCGCCTCGCTGGCGCGGGCCTGTTCCACCGCCTGCTCCAGGGCGCGCTGCCAGTGATCGGCGTCGGCATGCTCGCCGATCAGCCCGGTCAGGGCCTGGCGTGCCTGTTGCTGCTGGGTTTCCAGCGCGGACAGTTGCTGGCTGCGCTGCTCCAGCGCCTGCTGGCGTTCCTGCTGCTTGGCCTCGAGGCTTTCCCGCTGCTTGAGGCGTTCGGCCAGTTCCTGCTGCTCGTCCTTTTGCTGGTCAAGCAGTTGCAGGCGGTCGCTGAGTTGCTGGTCGAGGCTGAGGAAGGTTTCCGACGGGGTTTCCCGCAGGGCCGCGAAGACGTCCGCCGGCAGCAGGGTTTCGAAGCGGGCCAGATCCTGGTCCAGGCGCTGCTGGTCGGCATTCAAGCCGTCCTGCTGCTGGTTCAGTTGCAGGGTGGCCTGGCGGTGGGCTTCGTTGGCGTCTTGCAGCTGCTGCTGAAGACGCGCGGCGTCCTGTTGCAGGGTCAGCAGGGTCTGCTGGCGCTGCTGGTCGCGCTCGATATCGTCGTTGAGGCGTCGCAGTTGCAGGTCCAGCCAGGGGCTGCGGGCGGCGCTGTCGTGCTCGGACAGTTGCGGCCACAGGGCCTGGGCCTGCAGGTCCGCGTCCAGGGCCTGGAGCTGGTTGTTCAGCTCTTCCTGCTGAACCACGGAGTCCTTGAGCTGGATGTTGATGCCGCCCACTTCGACGCGCAGGTCTTCGAGCTTGCGGGACAGGTCGTCGACCACCTTCTGCGCGGCGGCTTCCTCGCTTTCGTCATGGCGGGCGAGGTTTTCCAACAGGGCTTCCGGCTGGTGATACGGATGCTCCAGGCTGCCGCAGACCGGGCAGGGCTGGTCGTCCTGCAACTGCGTGCGCAGTTCCTCGACGCTGGCATTGCGCGCCAGGCGCTGGCGTTCCAGCAACTGGCGGGTCAGGGTCAGGGCCTTTTGCGCTTGCTCCAGTTCCTGCTTGCCCTGCAGGCCGGTGGCGATCAGTTGCTGGCGCTGCTGCTGGGCTGTGGTCTGGCGCTCACGCAGGGCATTCAGGCGCTGTTCGATTTCCTGCTGGCGGCTCCACAGCCGGGCCAGGTCCTCGAAGCCGCGTTGCAGCTTGCGGTTGTCCTGCAACAGGGTGCCGAGCAGGGCGATCTGTTCGGCGAGGGCTTGCGGCTCGGCGGCACTTTCCTGGAACAACAGATCCAGCGACTGGCGCAGCTGCGCGCACTCCTGCGCCCGGGCCTCGGCGGCCTGGCGCAGGGCCGGCAGCTCTTCGCGACCCTTGCCCAGGCGGTTGGCGGTGAGCATTACCTGCTGCAATTGCCCGCGATAGGCATTCCAGGCGCTGCCAAGGTCGGCAAGGCCGGCAGTCTGCTCAAGCCGGGCGGCGATGCTGGCGAGACTCTGCTCGTGGCGCTGCTGGTGTTCGACCAGGGTGTCGAGCTGGTTGCGGCCTTCACTGAAGGCGTGTTGCGCCTGTTGGCCCTGCTCGCGTTCACGGGCCAGGTCCTGTTCCAGACGGGTCAGGTTGTGCTGGATCTCGAAGGCCTGGCGCAGGTTCGGGGCGCTCTCGCTCTGCACGGCGAGGGCGTGTGCCAGCGCCTCCTTGGCGCCGCCGAGTTCCTGCTCCAGACGCAGTTGGCGCTCGCCCAGTTCCGCTTGTTGCCGGCGTTGCTGTTCCAGCGCGGCGGCCAACGGGGAGAGCTGGTTGAGTACCTCCTGGCGGCGGGCGAACTGGTGACGCTGCGGCGCCAGTTGTTCCAGGCGCTTCAGGTCCAGGCGTTCGGCGGCCAGGCCGTCCCACTCCTGGCGGGCGCTGGCAAGGGCCTGGGCGGCGGCTTGCTGCTGGTCCTGCAGGGCCAGCAGCTCGTTGAGCCAGGCGCGTTGCTGTTCGAGCTGGCGCAACTGGCCCTGTCCGGCCTTGAGGGCTTGCTGGGCCTCGGCCAGGCGCTGGTCGAGCGCCGCGCGTTCTTCTTCGCTCATCGGCAGCACGCCGCTGGCTTCATGCTCCAGCGACCTGTAGACCTCGGCAGCGTCCCGGGCCTTGATGAAGGCACGCTGGCCGAGCTGGGTATAGATCGCCGTGTTGGTGAGCTTTTCCAGCAGCTCGCTGCGTTCCTTGTCGTCGGCCTTGAGGAAGGCGCTGAACTCGCTCTGCGCCAGCATCACCGCACGGGTGAACTGGGCGAAGTTGAGGCCCAGGCGCGACTCGATCAGTTGTTCGTATTCGCGCTTGCTCTGGTTGCTCAGCAGTTGCTGGCTGTCCAGGTCATGCAGGCTCTGGCGGCTGCCCTGCAACTTGCCGGTGGCCTTGTCGCGGGCACGGTTGGCTTCCCAGCGGGCGCGGTAGCGGCGGCCGTCGATGCCGACGAAATCCACCTCGGCGAAGCAACTGCCGGTGCCGCGACGCAGCAGGGTGCGCGGGTCGTTGGTGAGGATTTCGCCGTCGGCATCGGGCACCTTGGTTTCGCGGCCGATGTTTTCCAGGCGCGGCACCGAGCCGAACAGGGCCAGGCACAGCGCGTCGAGCAGGGTGCTCTTGCCGGCGCCGGTCGGCCCGGTGATGGCGAACAGGCCGGCACTGGCCAAGGGTTCGGCGGTGAAATCGATTTCGAAAGGCCCGGCCAGGGAGGCCAGGTTCTTAAGGCGAATGGCGAGGATCTTCATGGCTGTTCCTCCTGCTGCTGGACTTCCTGCAACAGCAGGGCGAAATCGGCCAGGGTGCTGTCATCGGCGGCGCTGCCGTAGGCCTGTTCCCAGGCGCGGGCGAACAGGTCCTGGGGGCGCAACTGGCCCAGTTCCACCAAGCGCTGTTCTTCCTCGCCATCGGCGCCGATGCGCCCGGCGTATTCGGCGCTGATCCGCACCAGGCGCACGGCCTTGCCTTGCAGGGCGGTTTCCAGCTGCTGGCGCAGGTCGGGTTGCGGTTCATCCAGTTGCACCCGCACTTCCAGCCAGGGCTGGCGGTGCGGGTCGTCGAGCAGATCGACCACCGGCAACTCGGCGAGCTGTTCGAGAATCTCCGCCAGCGGCGCCGGCCCGATCCGCTGCAGCGCCACGGCGCGCGGCACGCTGCGGCTTTCGACGCTGACCAGCTTGTTGCCCTTGAGCTCCACTTCGAGGATCTGGTGCGGGTATTTGATTTCCGAGAACGACAGCGGCAACGGCGAGCCGCTGTAGCGTATGCGCTCCTCGCCATTGACCTTCTGCGGCTTGTGCAGGTGGCCGAGGGCGACATAGGCGATGTCCGCCCCGAACAGGCTGGCGGGCAGGGCCTCGGCGTTGCCGATGATCAGGCTGCGCTCGGAGTCCTCGGACACCGAGCCGCCGGCCATATGGGCGTGGCTGATAGCGATCAGCGCCTGCTTCGGCTGGCGCCGCTCCATGGCCGCGGCGATGAGTTTCTCGTGGACCTGGCCAATGCCACGCAAGTAATCCTCGCCCAGGTGCGGGCCGGTGACTTCGGCCGGGCGCAGGAAGGGCAGGGCCAGGCACCAGGCCTCGACCTTGCCCTTGGCGTTGGTCAGCGGCACCAGCAGGCGCTCGCTGTCCAGCTGGCCTTCGTCGAGCCACTGCACGCGGCCCAGGGCATGGGTGCGCAGGCTGCGCATCAGCGGGCCGGGCAGTTCGATGCGCGAACCGGAGTCGTGGTTGCCGGCGATCATCACGATGGTCAGGGCTGGTTGTTGCTCGTGGGCCTTGACGATGAAGTTGTACAACTGTTCCTGGGCCTTCACCGGCGGGTTCACGGTATCGAAGATGTCGCCTGCGATCAGCAGGGCATCGGGGCTGCGCAGCTTCAGCTGGCCGAGCAGCCAGTCGAGGAAGCAGGCATGTTCGAAATCGCGCTCCTGGCCGTGCAGGGTTTGCCCCAGATGCCAGTCGGAGGTGTGAAACAGACGCATGGATAGTCCTGTGACGGGGGCAGGATGGAAAACCGGTAATGGTACCTGAAATGTTGGAGTGCGGACCCTGTGGGAGCGGGTTCACCCGCGATTGCGTTGGTGAATCCACTATCGCAATCGCGGGTGAACCCGCTCCCACAGGGTCCGTGGCGCCTGGGATTATTTGGGATAAAGCGGCGGCAAGCTGCCGTTCTCGCCCTGGGGCGGCTGGGGCTGTTCGGCGGCAGGAATAGTACTGATCGCCTTCCATAGGTCCTCGCCTTGCCAATACTGCCCGGCCTCGCTGTACAGCGCGCTGTTCAGCCCGTCCAGGGCATCGGACAAGGGCACGAAGCGCGCGGCCATGTCGGCCAGGGTCTGCGGTTGCTGGCGTGCCCAGGCATCGAGGGCCTGGCGAGTGGCCTGGGGGTCGTTGGCCAGGCAGGCGCGCTTGAGGTCGTCGAGCAGGGTCCGCGGGCTGGGGCCGGCCTGGATCACCCGGGCCACTGCCGGCTGCGAGCGCGCCCGCCACCACAGGGCGAAGCCGGCCAGGGTGGTCAGGGCGAGGATCAGCGTGCTCAGTTGCCATGGCCAGAGCAGGCGGCTGCCCTGGTCTGCGCTCAGGCCCGGGGTTTCGGTCAGCGCCGGGTTGTCCTGCACCTTGAGGCTGCGCGCTGGCAGGCTGCTGTGTTCCAGGTGGTCTTCGCGGGTGTTCCACCACGTCACTTCCAGGGCAGGCAGCTCCAGGTTGCCGCTGTGGGTCGGAACCAGCGCCTCGCGCTCTTCGCGGCTGCCGATCAGGCCGCGCTCGTCGATCTGGTTGCGCAGTTGCGGCTGGTCCGGGTAACGGCGCAGGCCGGCGATTTCGCTGACCGGCAAGGGCGTGAGCTGGGTACTGGACAGCCCCTCGGCCTTGAGCAAAACGCTGCGGGTCAGGGAGTCGCCGATCTGGATCGGACTCTGCGCCGGGTCCGGGCTCCAGTGTTCTTCCAGGGTCAGGCTGCGTGCCGGCAGCCAGGGCGTGCCGGCCGGGTAGCTGGGCGGAATCGGCCGGACCTGCAACGGCAGCTCCCGCGAGGCCACCCGCACCTGGGTATTGCCGGCGGCATTCGGGCTGTCGCTGTCAGCCCCGGCGCTGGTGGCGCTGAAGGTCAGCGAGGGAACGGTCACGGCACCGCTCTGCTGTGGGTACAGGGCGTAGCGCATTTCGATCACGCCGTGGCGGATGCCGTTGATCAGCTTTTCATAGGTGCGCGATTCACCCAGCGGCTCGATCTTCACCCCTTCCATTTGCAACGGGCTGAGGCTGCTGTCGTCGTACAGCGATACCGAGTGGTAGATGCGCAGGGTCAGCACGGCCTGGGCCTGCACGTAGACGCTGGCCTGGTCGAGGCTGGCTTCGATGAAGACCGGGGCGAGAAGGGTCGCCGGGGTGTCTTCGGCAGCCTGCACCTGCAACTGGATCGGCGCGCTGTGCAGTTCGCCCAGGCTCAGCGCGGGGATTTCCAGGGTGCCGGCACGGCGCGGCATCAGGGTCACCACCCAGCGCGTGGTGGCTTCGTTCTGCCCGTCGAGGGTATTGAGGCTGTTGAGCTGGCGGGTGCCACGCACCTCGAAATCCGCTTGCAGCGGCGTCAGGTCCGGCTTGCCGAACTGGGTGACATCGCGGATTTCCAGGGTCAGCTCCAGGGTTTCGGCGGTGCTCAACTGGCTGCGGTCGACACTGGCGGCCAGCTCCTGGGCCTGGGCCTGCAGGGCGAAGAAAAGGCAGAAGACGAAGGCGCAGGCGCGGCTCATCGATGGGTTTCCTGAAGTTGTTGCTGTTCGTACCAGAATTTGCGTCGCAGCAGTTGCGATGGATTGTCCGGAATCTGCCGCAGCCATTGCTCCAGGGCCTGGCGCTGCTCGGCGTCGAGCGTATTGCCGGTAGGGCGCTGGGGCGGCCGGGTGGTGGACTCGTCGTCATCGCCGGCGGGGTTCTGCGGCGCCTGCACGGCGCCCGGGTCCTGCTGCTCCTGGGGTTCTTCGCCAGGTTGTGCGGTTTCCTGCTCGCTGCTGCTCTGCTGCGGATTGTCGCTGCTTTCGCCGGGCAGCGGCTGGGCGTTCGGCTGCTCCTGCGGGGCTTGCGGCTCTTCGGCGGGCGGGGTCTGTTCCTGCTCGCGCTGTTCCAGCAGTTGCTCGACCAGGGCCTTGTTGGTCAACGCCGGTTGCAGGTCGGGCTGGCGCTCCAAGGCCTGTTCATAGGCATCCACCGCCGCTTCCAGCTCGCCGCCGAGGGCCAGGGCATTGCCGCGGTTGTAATGGCCGGCGGCGCTGTCGTCGAGGGCGAACTGGCGTGCGGCCGCGGCGTAGTCGCCGGCCTGGTACAGGGCCCAGCCTTTCCACTGCGGGTCCTGGAAGTGCTTGGCCGCTTCCGCTGGGCGCTGCCGTTCCAGCAGGTGCTGGCCCTGCTGGTCGGGGCGGCGCCACAGTTCGTTGAATTCGAAGGCATAGGAGGGTTGCGGCAGGCACAGCAGCAGCGGCAGGCAGAACAACCAGCCGCGTCGCCCGGCACAGGCGGCCAGCAGCAACAGCGGCAGGAGCAGCCAGTAGCCCTGGTCGGCCCAGGTATCCAGTTGCACGGTCTGGCCATCGCTGCTCAGCGCCCGGGGCTGGTCGAACAGGCCCAGGCCGCGCAGGTCGAGGTCGTCGATGCGGGCATGCCGGTAGCGGCCGCCGAGCTGGCTGACGAAGGGCTTGAGGCTGCTGCTATCCAGCCGCGGCACCAGGATCGCACCGTCGGCATCCTTGAGGAATTCGCCGCTGGCCTGCCGCACCGGCGCCCCTTCGGCGCTGCCGATGCCGAGCATCAGCAGCGGCGGCCCGTTGCGCCCCAGGGCCTGGGCGATGCCCTGGCGTTCCGCGTCGGTCAGCGACGAGGCGATCAGCAACAGCCGGCCCTGGCCCAGGCCCGCCTGGGAGAGCAGCGCCAGGGCCTTGCCCACGGCCAGGTCGGCGCGCTGCCCGGCCAGCGGCATGATCCCCGGCTCCAGCGCTTCGAGCAGGTTGCGGCTGGTGCCGAGGTCGTCCGACAGCGGCACCAGGGTATGCGCACTGCCGGCGTAGACGACAATCGCGGTCTGGCTGTCGCGGCGGTGTTCGAGCAGGTCGAGGATCTTGCGCCGGGCCTGTTCCAGGCGGGTGGGCGGGGTGTCCTCGGCGAGCATTTCCGGGGTCAGTTCGAGCAGGATCACCAGCGGGTCGGCGGGGCGCTGGCGGGTTTCTTCCAGGCGCTCCCAGCTCGGCCCGAGCAAGGCCAGCACGCCGAGCATCCAGGCCAGGCCGAGGGCGATCCACGGCAGCTTGCTGTCGTGGCCGCTGCCACCGCCGAGCAGCACGCCATGGAACGCCGGCGGCAGGATCATCTGCCAGCGCCCGGCGCGCTTCTGCCGGTGCCAGAGTTTCCACAGCAGCCAGCCGAGCAGCGGCAGGGCCAGCAGCCACAGCGGGCGCATGAAGTGCGGCCAGAGTTCGCTCATCGACGCCTCCGCAGACGCAGGCGCTTGAGCCGCTGGCGCCATTCCGGGTGCGGCTGGAGGAAGTCCGGGCGGCGCAACAGGCGCTGGAGCAGCCGTTGCAGCAGGTGGTCGGGCCAGCGTTCGCGGATCACCAGGGCCAGGCTCAGCAGCATCGCCCCGGCCAGCGGCCAGGCATACAGGGCTTCGGCGGTACGCGCCTGGGTGGGTTGCTGCTCGACCGGTTCGAGCAGGTCGAGGGTGTCGCCGATGCTTTTCAGCTCGGCACCGTCGCGGGCGCGGAAATACTCGCCATGGGTGATCTGGGCGATCTCGCGCAGCGAGGCTTCGTCGAGGTCCAGGCTCGGGTTCAGGCCGATCTGCCCGGCCGTGCCGCTTTCCTCGGCACTGGCGCCGATGCCGATGGTGTAGATGCGGATGCTTTCCTGGGCGGCCAGGCGCGCAGCGGTGAGCGGGTGGATCTGCCCGCCGTTGTTGGCGCCATCGGTCACCAGGATCAGCACCCGGCTGTCGGTCGGGCGCGCGCGCAGGCGCTTGACCGCCAGGCCGATGGCGTCGCCGATGGCGGTGTTCTTGCCGGCGATGCCGACCTGGGCGTCGTCGAGGAAATTGCGCACGGTGCGCCGGTCGAAGGTCAGCGGCGCCTGCAGGTAGGCCTGGCTGCCGAACAGGATCAGGCCGACGCGGTCGCCTTCGCGCTGCTGGAGGAAATCCCCGAGCAGGTCCTTGACCAACGACAGGCGGCTGACCTCTTCGCCGTCCCAGCTCATGTCCGGGTAATCCATGGAGCCGGAGACGTCCACCGCCACCAGCAGGTCGCGGCCGCTGGCGGCCACCGGCAAGGGTTCGCCCAGCCACTGCGGGCGGGCCGCGGCGCACAGCAGCAGGAGCCAGACCAGCACGAAGGGCGCCTGCTGGCGCAGGGTCGGCAGGTTCAGGCGCGCGCGGCGGCCGGCCAGGCCTTCCAGTTCGTCGAGGAAGCTGACCTTGAGCACTGGCTCGCCGCTGTCGGCCGCCGGCAGCAGCAGGCGCGCCAGCCAGGGCAGCGGCAACAGGGCGAAGACCCACGGCCAGGCCAGTTCAAACATGCTTGCGGATCCAGGTTTCGACCGCCTGGTTGAGGCCGGCGATGGCTTTGTCGTCGAGGCGGCATTCGGGCTTGTAGGTGCCTTCCACCAGCACCATCCAGCGGGTCAGCCCGGCAGCCGGGCAGCGGTTGTCGAGAAAGGCCAGCCATTGGCGACCGTTGAGGGTATGGCTGTGGCTGTCCGGGTAGTGGTTGCGGCACAGGCGCTTGAGCAGGGCGTTGATCTGCTGCAGCCAGGCGCCGGCATGGGCGCCGTCGTAGGGCTTGGGCAGTTGCGCCAGTTCCGCCAGGGCGGCGATGCGGATCGGGTCCAGCGGCTGTTCGGCGCGCGGTACCCTGGCCTTGCGCGGCCGCCAGTGACGCAGGCGCCACAGGCCCCAGCCCAGCAACGGCACGAGCAGCAGCAAGGCCCACCAGCCCGGCGCAGGCGGCCAGGCGCTGACAGGGGGCGGGGCGATCAGCGGTTGCAGTTGCGCCAGTGGGTTCATCGCGGTTTGCCTGCCCGTTGTGGGTCCAGGTATTCGCGCAGTTGCTCGATCATTTCGCTCTGGGTGCTCAGGGGCATCAATACCACCCGCAGCTTTTGCGCGAGCATTTCCCAGCGCTCGATACGCGCCTCGCTCTGCTGGCGATAGCTCTGGCGCAGGTTGCTGTCGAGGGTATCGAGTTCCAGTTGCGCACCGCGCTGGGCGAAGCGCAGCAGGCCGGCGGCGGGCAGGGCGTGGTCGAGAGGGTCGGACAGCGGCAGCAGGAGCAGGTCGCAATGCCGCGACAGCAGGCTCAGTTGCTGTTCCACGCCAGGATTCAGGGCGCGCTCGTCGCACAGGATGATCGCCAGGCTGCCCGGGCGTAGCACTTCGCGGGCGCGACGCAGCGCGGTGCCGAGGTTGTCGCCCTGGGGCACCGCCTCGGTATGCAGCGACTGGTTGACCCGGGCCAGGCGGTTGAGCAGTTGCAGCAGGCTCTGCTTGCTGCGCCGGGGCTTGATTTCGTGGTGTTCGTTGTCGCCGAACACCAGCCCGCCGATACGGTCGTTATGGCCCAGGGCAGCCCAGCCGAACAGCGCTGCGGCCTGTGCGGCGAGCACCGACTTGAACATCAGCCCGGAGCCGAAGAACAACCGCCGGCTCTGCTCGACCATGATGAAGATCGGCCGCTCGCGCTCCTCGTGGAACAGCTTGGTGTGCGGCTCCTGGGTGCGTGCGGTCACCCGCCAGTCGATATTGCGCACGTCGTCGCCGGCCTGGTACACCCGCACCTGGTCGAAATCCACGCCGCGCCCGCGCAGCCGCGAATGGTGCAGGCCGACCAGCGGGCTGCGTTGGCCGGGAGCGGAAAACAGCCGGACCTCGCGCACCCGATGGCGCATCTCGATCAGCTCGCTGAGGCCGATGCGGATGCCGGGGGCGGCCAACAGTTGACTGGGCATGGGCTCAGGCAACGGCGACGACGTCGAGGATGCGCTGGATCACCCGGTCCTGGTCGATCCCGGCAGCCTCGGCCTCGAACGACAGGATGATGCGGTGGCGCAACACGTCGAACAGCACCGCCTGGATATCCTCGGGGCTGACGAAATCGCGCCCGGCCAGCCAGGCATGGGCGCGCGCGCAGCGGTCCAAGGCGATGGAGCCGCGCGGGCTGGCGCCGTAGGCGATCCAGTCGCCCAGCTCGGCGTCGTACTTGGCGCCGTTGCGCGTGGCCATGACCAGTTGCACCAGGTATTCCTCCACCGCATCGGCCATGTACAGGCCGAGGATCTCCTTGCGCGCGGCGAAGATCGCCTGCTGGCTGACCCGGCGCTCGGGCTTGGTTTCGCCGTTCAACGCCTCGCCGCGGGCCTGCGA
Organism: Pseudomonas bharatica; assembly: GCF_048586865.1. Classification (NCBI taxonomy): domain Bacteria; kingdom Pseudomonadati; phylum Pseudomonadota; class Gammaproteobacteria; order Pseudomonadales; family Pseudomonadaceae; genus Pseudomonas; species Pseudomonas bharatica. The sequence continues at coordinate 31,113 of NZ_JBMAWR010000032.1, forward strand.
CAGGATGCGTCGCTCCACCGCTGCATCGGGGAAGCCGATCTTCACGTGCATCAGGAAACGGTCGAGCTGGGCTTCCGGCAGGGGATAGGTGCCTTCCTGCTCGATCGGGTTCTGCGTGGCCATCACCAGGAACAGCGGCGACAGCTCGTAGGTGCTGCGGCCCACGCTGACCTGGCGCTCGGCCATGGCTTCGAGCAGGGCCGACTGGACCTTGGCCGGGGCGCGGTTGATCTCGTCGGCCAGCACCAGGTTATGGAAGATCGGCCCTTGCTGGAACACGAAGCTGCCGGTTTCCGGGCGATAGATCTCGGTGCCGGTGATATCGGCCGGCAGCAGGTCGGGGGTGAACTGGATGCGATGGAACTGCGCCTCGATACCGTCGGCCAGTTCCTTGATGGCCTTGGTCTTGGCCAGCCCGGGGGCGCCCTCGACCAGCATATGGCCGTCGGCCAGGAGCACGATCAGCAGACGCTCGACGAGTTTTTCCTGGCCGAGGATCTGGGTGGAAAGAAAGGTGCGCAGCGCGATCAGCGCTTCACGGTGTTCCATCGTGACGGTTCCTGGAGTGACGCCGGGGCGGCATGCAGCGCCCGGACAGGGGCTGATACTTTAATCCATCCAGGGGGGCGGCGACTAACGGTACGGGGGAAATCTTTTACCGGGGAGGGGCGGATTCCTGGCGTCAAGGTACTGTGTCAAGAACCTTATGCGGCCCCTGTGGGAGCGGGTTCACCCGCGATTACGTCAGTGAATTCACCATCGCAATCGCGGGTAAACCCGCTCCCACAGGGGCCGCGCCGGGCACAGGTTCTGCGGCTGACCCGTAACCCTGTGGGAGCCGGCGTTGCCGGCGATGAGGCCGGCCAGACCTGTCATTTCTGCCAGTTGGCCCCGGCGAATGGCAGGAGTACAACCGCTACAACGAATTGCTGGAGCCGTCCGGTGAACCCTTCGGTGCATACCCACACCCCGGTACTGAACGTGATCGACGGGCGCGGGCTGGACGTGCGCCGGGTGGATTATCACCGGGCGCAGGCGGGGCAGGCGGCTGAGCGGCGGTTGCAGGCGAGCCGTTTCGATGCCGCTGCCCGGCAGCGCGAGCAGTGGGATGCGCGACTGTTCGAGGGGCAGGGCGCGGCGAGCCAGCGGCAGTTGACCAGCCTATCCGGCAGGGCGCTGCTGGACGAAAGCGGCGATGCCGCTGGCAATTGCTGTTGCCGGGCGACGCCGGGCAGGTGCTGGAGCGCTGGGATACCCGGGGCGGACACTGGCAGACCGGCTATGACGAGCGCCTGCGGCCGCTGTCGATTCGCGAGGCTGGCCGGCTGGCCGAGCGCTTTATCTACGGAGCGGAAGAGGATGTGAATCGCCGGGGCCCGCTGCTCCGGCATGACGATGAGGCGGGTAGCCGGACGGTCATCGGCTACAGCCTGGGCGCTGAAGAATCCGGGGAAACCCGCTGTTTTCTTGAATCGCTCGAACTGCCGGACTGGTCGCAGGCGCCGTCGCTGGAGCCGGGCGAGGGTGAAACCACCCGCCATGCACATGGCCCGCTCGCCTCGGAAAAGCTCGAGCAGATCGATGCCCGCGGCAATCGCCAGGTGTTCCGCTACGGGTTGAATGGCCTGTTGTCCGGACTGACGCTGCGCCTGGCTGAGGGCACGGAGCATCGGGTGCAGGCCGATATCCGCTACAACGCCCAATTGCAGATCGAATCCCGCACGGCCGGGAATGGCGTGGTCAGCCGGTTGCACTACGATCCGGCCAACGGTCGTCTTGTGCGCTTCAGTGCCAGTCGTCCGGGGCGCTCGATGCTCCAGGACCTGGTCTACGCGCATGATCCGCGGGGCAATGTGCTGCAGATCGAGGATCACAGCCAGCCCGTACGGCATTTTGCCAACCAGCGGGTCGACCCGGTCTGTACCTTCCTCTACGACTCGCTTTGCCAACTGATCGAGGCCAGCGGACGCGAGGCGGCGGGCGTCGTTTCCGGCCCGGACTTGCCGGAGCTGGCGCCGGATACCAGTCAGTTGCTGAATTACAGCGAGTTCTACTACTACGACGCCAGCGGCAACCTGGTGTCCCTGAGGCATGTCGGCCAGCAGCAATGGACCCGCACCTTCGAGGTGGCGGCGCACAGCAACCGTGCGTTGCCCGCGCCCGCAGACCCTGCGACCGGGTTCGATCCGAACGGCAACCTGCTCGAACTGGCGCCGGGCCAGCCGCTGCAATGGAGTGCCCGCGACCGACTGCTTGCTCTGCGCCAGGTGACGCGTGCGAACGCCCAGGACGACGAGGAACAGTATCGCTACGGCGGCGATGGCCTGCGCGTACGCAAGGTTGCGGCGCGGCTTGTGGCCGGGCGCATGCAGCACGGCGAAACCCGTTATCTGCCCGGCCTGGAACTGCATACCCGGCAAGGGGAAGCCTTCGCGGTGCTGCAGGTCGAATCCTGCCGTTGCCTGGTCTGGAGCGAAGGCCAGCCCGAGGGCATTGCCGGCCCGCAATGGCGCTACGGCGTTAACGACCTGTACGACAGCAGCGCACTGGAGCTGGACGGCGAAGCGCGGATCATCACCCACGAAGGCTATTCCCCCTTCGGCGGCACGGCCTGGTGGGCGGGGCGTTCGGCGCTGGAGGCGGGTTACAAGACCAGCCGCTATTCAGGGCGGGAACGGGACAGCAGCGGGCTTTACCACTATGGGTTGCGCTACTACGCGCCGTGGCTAGCGCGCTGGATCAATCCGGATCCGGCGGGGGATGTGGATGGGCTGAACCGCTATGCGATGGTGCGGAACAACCCGGTGACGCGGGAAGACCGGCATGGGCTGGTCGGGGCCGACAAGCAGGCCGTGGTTGCAGAGCCGGCGCGCCGGCAATTCGTGAGTCAGCATTTCACCCACGAAGTCGAGGGTCACACGGTGCGTTCCACCTATTTCGATCAAAATTATGTCGAGAGCCGGTTCAGCAACACCTACGAGCCCGACCGATGGCTGATGGAGCACAACTACAAGAAAACCGACACCCGCTCGTTCTTTGCCAGCGATGTGGCGCTTCATCAACTCGAACTCGTCTACGGTAGCCTGGACAGGGTCCCTCGGCCCTCGACCATCGTGCGTAGCAACGTCGTCAACCTCGAGGCAAGGGATGCGCTTGCCGGCCTGGAAAGTGAGTCCGGAGAGCTGAAACGGGTGTTTTTCGACGAAACCCCCAATGGCAAGACTACCCGGCATTTGATGCAGGCCATGAAGCTGGAGCCTGCCGCGGTCACGGTGGATTTCCAGCCAGGCATCTTCAAGCCGCAGATGTACATTACTGTCCATGTCGCCAACGCCATGCCGGAAGCCGGTCGCCTCGTTCGCTCAGGCAATGGCGATGGTCACTCGACTCAAGCTGGTCAGCAGGCGCGTAGCGACTCCCGGCAAGGGGCAGATGAGTGGCGCGACTTCCCTATCGCCGCAGGCGTGCGGGTCCACTACAGGAAACGCAGTGAGACCTGGCTATGAGGCTGAGTGCTGGACGACCAGGGTCCCGACCCCCTTGAGAAGCACCTTCAACACCGCCTCGATCTCCTCCAGATCATCCCCCAGCGCGCTCGCGATATCGATCTCCAGCACATCATCCCCACCGAACAGCTCGGTCGCCCCCGGCGCCGTCTCGATCAGCAGGCGGGCGGCGCTGAGGGTCACCTTGATATCCCGCAACGCTTCGCTTTCATCCTCGATCATCAGGCCGACCTCGTCTTCATCGGGGTAGCGGCTAAGGATGAGCAGGCGCCCATCGGTGTTGTTGCTGCCGAGGGTAGCGAGGTTGTCTTCTTCGTCATCGCAAGCGTTGCCGAAGATCAGCGCGGAAGTCAGTTGCATGGTGCAGCTCGATCAAGGAAATGAAACGCAAGTGTGCCAGCGTTTGCCCCCGGGATGAATCTCCGGCTGCACCTGCCTGTCCGAATATGTCGCAGCGTCGGAAGCGGTGGCGGGCGGGCTGTCGTTAAGCTGCGTTGTCAAAGGATGACCGTACGGTCCCGGACGACCCAGGTTCCAGCAGCACCGCTCTTTCTCATTTCTCCCTCCGCCGCGCCCGCCATTGGCTATGGTTGATGCGGGATATGGCGGACACGCGCGACGCTTCATTCAAAAACAAAGCCCAAGCGGAGTACCACAGATGGCGTTTTTCACCGCAGCCAGCAAAGCCGACTTCCAGCACCAACTGAAAGCCGCCCTGGCGCAGCACATCAGCGAGCAGGCACTGCCACAAGTGGCGCTGTTCGCCGAGCAATTCTTCGGCATCATCTCTCTGGACGAACTCACCCAGCGGCGCCTGTCTGACCTGGTCGGCTGCACCCTCTCTGCCTGGCGCATCATCGAGCGTTTCGACCATGCCCAGCCCAAGGTCAACGTCTACAACCCCGATTACGAGCGTCATGGCTGGCAGTCGACCCACACCGCCGTGGAAGTCCTGCACCATGACCTGCCGTTCCTCGTGGACTCCGTGCGCACCGAACTGAACCGTCGTGGCTACAGCATCCACACCCTGCAGACCACCGTCCTCAGCGTGCGCCGCGGCAAGGACGGCGAACTGCTGGAAATCCTGCCCAAGGGCACCCAGGGCGAGGGCGTGCTGCAGGAATCGCTGATGTACCTGGAGATCGACCGCTGCGCCAACAACGCCGAGCTCTCCGTACTGGCCCATGAACTGACCCAGGTGCTGGCCGAAGTGCGCGTTGCCGTGGCCGACTTCGAGCCGATGAAGGCCAAGGTCCGGCAACTGCTGGAACTGGTCGAGCAGACCCCGTATCCAGCGGTCGCCGGCGAGAAGTCCGAGGTCAAGAGCTTCCTCGAATGGCTGGTGGGCAACCACTTCACCTTCCTCGGCTATGAGGAGTTCGTGGTCAAGGCCGACGCCCAGGGCGGCCAGCTGGTGTATGACGAGCAGTCCTTCCTCGGCCTGACCCGCCTGCTGCGCGCCGGCCTCACCGCCGAAGACCTGCGCATCGAAGACTACGCCGTCGCCTACCTGAACGAGCCGCTGCTGCTGTCCTTCGCCAAGGCCGCCCACCCGAGCCGCGTGCACCGCCCGGCCTACCCGGACTACGTGTCGATCCGCCAGCTCGACGCGGACGGCAAGGTAATCAAGGAATGCCGCTTCATGGGCCTCTACACCTCCTCGGTGTATGGCGAAAGTGTCCACCAGATCCCGTACATTCGCGACAAGGTTGCCGAAGTCGAGCGCCGTTCCGGCTTCGACGCCAAGGCCCACCTGGGCAAGGAACTGGCCCAGGTGCTTGAAGTGCTGCCCCGCGACGACCTGTTCCAGACCCCGGTGGACGAGCTGTTCAGCACCGTGATGTCCATCGTGCAGATCCAGGAACGCAACAAGATCCGCGTGTTCCTGCGCAAGGACCCCTACGGCCGCTTCTGCTACTGCCTGGCCTATGTGCCGCGTGACATCTATTCCACCGAAGTGCGGCAGAAGATCCAGCAGGTGCTGATGGAGCGCCTCAAGGCCAGCGACTGCGAGTTCTGGACCTTCTTCTCCGAATCGGTACTGGCCCGCGTGCAGTTGATCCTGCGGGTAGATCCGAAGAACCGTATCGATATCGACGCGAAACAGCTGGAAAACGAAGTGATCCAGGCCTGCCGCTCGTGGCAGGACGACTACGCCGCGCTTACCGTCGAAGCCTTCGGCGAAGCCCAGGGCACCAATGTGCTCGCCGACTTCCCGAAAGGCTTCCCGGCCGGCTACCGCGAGCGCTTCGCTGCGCACTCGGCGGTGGTCGACATGCAGCACCTGCTCAACCTGTCGGAGAAAAAGCCGCTGGTGATGAGCTTCTACCAGCCGCTGACCCAGACCGGTAAGCACATCCTGCACTGCAAGCTGTACCACGCCGACACCCCGCTGGCGCTGTCCGACGTGCTGCCGATCCTGGAAAACCTCGGCCTGCGCGTGCTCGGCGAGTTCCCGTACCGCCTGCGCCACACCAATGGCCGCGAGTTCTGGATCCACGACTTCGCCTTCACCTACAGCGAAGGCCTCAACCTCGACATCCAGCAGCTCAACGACACCCTGCAGGACGCCTTCGTCCACATCGTCAACGGCGATGCGGAAAACGACGCCTTCAACCGCCTGGTGCTGACCGCCGGCCTGCCATGGCGCGACGTCGCCCTGCTGCGTGCCTACGCCCGCTACCTCAAGCAGATCCGCCTGGGCTTCGACCTCGGCTACATCGCCAGCACCCTGAACAACCACACCGACATCGCCCGCGAGCTGACCCGGCTGTTCAAAACCCGCTTCTACCTGGCGCGCAAGCTCACCAGCGAAGACCTCGAAGACAAGCAACAGCGCCTGGAACAGGCGATCCTCAGCGCCCTCGACGATGTCCAGGTGCTCAACGAAGACCGCATCCTGCGCCGCTACCTCGACCTGATCAAGGCCACCCTGCGCACCAACTTCTACCAGCCGGACGCCAACGGCCAGAACAAGTCGTACTTCAGCTTCAAGTTCAACCCCAGGCTGATCCCGGAACTGCCTAAACCGGTGCCGAAGTTCGAAATCTTCGTCTACTCGCCGCGTGTCGAAGGCGTGCACCTGCGCTTCGGCAACGTCGCCCGCGGCGGCCTGCGCTGGTCGGACCGCGAGGAAGACTTCCGCACCGAAGTCCTCGGCCTGGTCAAAGCCCAGCAGGTGAAGAACTCGGTCATCGTTCCGGTCGGCGCCAAGGGCGGCTTCCTGCCACGGCGCCTGCCACTGGGCGGCAGCCGCGACGACATCGCCGCCGAGGGCATCGCCTGCTACCGCATCTTCATCTCCGGCCTGCTCGACATCACCGACAACCTCAAGGACGGCGGCGTCGTGCCGCCGGCCAACGTGGTCCGGCATGACGACGACGACCCGTACCTGGTGGTCGCCGCAGACAAAGGCACCGCCACCTTCTCCGACATCGCCAACGGCATCGCCATCGACTACGGCTTCTGGCTCGGCGACGCCTTCGCCTCCGGCGGCTCGGCCGGCTACGACCACAAGAAAATGGGCATCACCGCCCGTGGCGCCTGGGTCGGCGTACAGCGTCACTTCCGCGAGCGCGGCATCAACGTGCAGAAGGACGTCATCACCGTGGTCGGCATCGGCGACATGGCCGGCGACGTCTTCGGCAACGGCCTGCTCATGTCCGAGACCCTGCAACTGGTCGCGGCCTTCAACCACCTGCACATCTTCATCGACCCCAACCCGGACCCGGCGACCAGCTTCGCCGAGCGCAAGCGCCTGTTCGACCTGCCGCGTTCGGCCTGGAGCGACTACGACACCAGCATCATGTCCGAAGGCGGCGGCATCTTCCCGCGCAGCGCGAAAAGCATCGCCATCACCCCGCAGATGAAAGAACGCTTCGCCATCGAAGCCGACAAACTCACCCCGACCGAACTGCTCAACGCCTTGCTCAAGGCCCCGGTCGACCTGCTCTGGAACGGCGGTATCGGCACCTACGTCAAATCCAGCGAGGAAAGCCACGCCGACGTCGGCGACAAGGCCAACGACGCCCTGCGCGTCAACGGCAACGAACTGCGCTGCAAGGTGGTGGGCGAGGGCGGCAACCTCGGCATGACCCAGCTCGGCCGCGTCGAATTCGGCCTCAATGGCGGTGCCACCAACACCGACTTCATCGACAACGCCGGTGGCGTGGACTGCTCCGACCACGAGGTCAACATCAAGATCCTGCTCAACGAAGTGGTGCAGGCCGGCGACATGACCGAGAAGCAGCGCAACCAACTGCTTGGCAGCATGACCGAAGAGGTTTCCACCCTCGTCCTCGGCAACAACTACAAGCAAACCCAGGCCCTGTCCCTGGCCGCGCGGCGTGCCAAGGAGCGCATTGCCGAATACAAGCGCCTCATGGCCGACCTCGAAAGCCGCGGCAAGCTCGATCGCGCCATCGAATTCCTGCCCTCGGAAGAGCAACTGGCCGAACGCATCGCCGCCAACCAGGGCCTCAGCCGCGCCGAGCTGTCGGTGCTCATCTCCTACAGCAAGATCGACCTCAAGGAAGCGCTGCTCAAATCCCTGGTACCGGATGACGACTACCTCACCCGCGACATGGAAACCGCCTTCCCGCCGTCGCTGGTGCACAAATTCGCCGACGCCATGCGCCGCCACCGGCTGAAACGCGAAATCGTCAGCACCCAGATCGCCAACGACCTGGTCAACAACATGGGCATCACCTTCGTCCAGCGGCTCAAGGAATCCACGGGCATGAGCCCGGCCAACGTCGCAGGCGCCTACGTCATCGTGCGCGACATCTTCCACCTCCCGCACTGGTTCCGGCAGATCGAAGCGCTGGACTACCAGGTACCGGCGGAAGTGCAGCTCACCCTGATGGACGAACTCATGCGCCTCGGCCGCCGCGCGACCCGCTGGTTCCTGCGCAGCCGTCGCAACGAACAGGACGCGGGCCGTGACGTCGCCCACTTCGGGCCGCAGATTGCCGCACTGGGCCTCAAGCTCGACGAACTCCTCGAAGGCCCGACCCGCGAACGCTGGCAAACCCGCTATCAAGGCTTCGTAGAGGCCGGCGTACCGGAACTGCTGGCCCGGATGGTCGCCGGCACCACGCACCTCTACACCCTGCTGCCGATCATCGAAGCCTCCGACGTCACCGGCCAGAATCCGGCTCAGGTCGCCAAGGCATTCTTCGCCGTAGGCAGCGCGCTGGATCTCACCTGGTATCTGCAGGAGATCAGCAACCTGCCAGTGGAGAACAACTGGCAGGCGCTGGCCCGGGAAGCGTTCCGGGATGATATCGATCTCCAGCAGCGGGCCATCACGATCTCCGTATTGCAGATGGCGGATGCGCCGGAGGATATGGATGCGCGGGTAGCGTTGTGGATGGAGCAGCATCGGGTGATGGTGGAGCGGTGGCGGGCTATGCTCGACGACCTCCGTGCGGCGACCGGGACTGACTATGCCATGTATGCGGTGGCCAACCGGGAACTGGTGGATCTGGCGTTGAGTGGGCAGGCGGCGGTTTTGCCGTCTTGATTTGGTGAGGTGAAACAGAAGGCCCCGGCAGTGATGTCGGGGCCTTTTTTTGGGTTTTAAACATTAGTCGGTAGGGAGGCTTTGCGGCGCCGGGGTGATCTGAATTGATTGGCTAAACCACTATTTTGCAGATCTGTTCCTGCCGTACGACATAAGCCACGTGTAATAGACATGCCCCGTCCGGATCGAGTAGTGTCGCAGGAGAATTTGTTCCCGAGTTTGGTAGGGCAAACGAGGTTTTCTATCCATGGGGTATCACTTCCTTATACGCTCATTGAAGCGCCGAAATCCTCAAGCTAGACACGAATAGCGGAAGGAGCAAGGAATGCTATACAGCACGCCTGTCTGGAGGTTAATGCATCGGTTGGTGTCTATTTGTGGTTATTTTTTTCCGCAGTTTAACCTAAGGGGTCATTCGTGCTATTGCCTTTTGCTTTGCAATCTAGTGATAAAAGCAAGCCTGTTTTTAAGTTGAAAAAAGATGGTGTGGAGTATCCTTATTTTATTGCCGACAGCGCCTTGGCAAAACGTCTATCGGGCTTGACGCAAGTTATGGATGATCTCAATCATGCTCATGAGTTAATGGCCATGATTAAAGATATTGAGAGTGCGGAAATCGCCTATTCGCTATGGATGTCTGCCATAGTTACTTATGGAAAGTGTTTTGCTACTGCCAGAGGGCGTAGAATCAAAATTGAAGAGAAGCACGTCAGAGCTGTTGGTGAAGAAGCAGTAGAGTTTCATCGTTCAATCTTGAGTATGAGAAATGAGTATTTTGCTCACGCTGGTGAAAATGAATATGAAAAATCGAGTACGGTAGTAGTTCTTCAGCCTGAATCATTAGGTAAATCTGTTGTGGCAGTTAACCATTTCAACGTAAAGCATAGTAAGCCGTCAGAGGATTTTTGCATTTACTTTTGTTACCTATGTCGGAAGCTACATGATGTAATTAGGAACATTGGTGAGGGCGTTCATGAACTGGTTCTAGCGGAGTATCAAGCAATGAATGTTGACGAACTTTACGCAAGAATAGAAAAATAAGAAGTCGCTCAACTGTCGCTCACTTCGTTCGCTGGACGTACAAAAGCTGCGCGCTTGGCCGCCCGTTAGCTGACTTTTGGTCCATATTCAGAACGAATTGCTCAGGCATCGTGATCGACTCGATAAGCTGAATAAGCTCAAGCATCGAGGCTTGAATACTGACAGTTTTTTGTTGGTGAAAGCGGACAGCACCTGCTTGTCCCTTCACGCAGGCCGGGATTGGCGTTATGTGAGCAGGTGGTTTTGCCGTCTTGAGGGTTTGAGGTGAAACAGGCGTTGCATAGCGCTACAAAACTTCCCTCGTTTCCGACTTTCTTGTAGGCAATTTCCCAATCATACTTCGGCGGCTTTTCTGCCGTTGCGCTCTTGGGAAACGGTGCCTACGCTTCGTCGGTCGCTGCCTTTCAGCGATCGGGTTTGGTAGCCCGGGTAAATCAAGACGCACGGTATCCCTCTCAACGGTCAGCGCTGTACGTGCCTGCCGTTGCCTGTCATGGGGGCTGTGCGTGGGGCGCCCCTGGGCGCGCCGGGTTCCTTGATTCCCGGTCTACCAACCTGCGCACAGCCGCCACCCACTCGTTTGGTAGCGAACGGTGCCGGCTCCACTAATCAAGGAGTTGCACAATGAACAAGATTGTTCCAGATCCCCCTCGGCTCGCTACGGTGCACACGCAGTTCAGTGCCTGTAATGACAGTCACAAACCGCTGTTCGCGGTTTGCGAGGGTGTGGATATAGAGGATGCGCTGGTGCATCTGTCCATGACGCTGAGATCGGCGTTCGAGACGAATACGCAGGTGTGTGAGCAGGTTGACCGGACGGTGGGTGGGTTGGCCTGGGCTACTTATCATTCGTTGGAGATTGGGTTGGCGTTGGTGGAGGCGTTGTTGGGTGGGTTGGCGGGGGGGAGGCGGGAGGGAGGTGATTGAGGTGGGGTTGGGCCGCGTAAGCGGCCTATTCAACTGGTGCTACTGACGGTGGGGTAGCAGTAGTTTGGGTTGCCATCATTAATTTAGGCAACTGATCAGGCTTGCAGTAAAGCGTATGAGTTATACGTTATTTTTTATATCCCGAACTTGCTCTATGCTCAGCCATGGACGCTTGGAGTGGACGAGGCGATGGCAGTTTGCACAAAGGAGAACAAGCTCAGTGAGTTTGGTTTTTTCTCCAGGTTTTAATGTATGAACCGGCTTGATGTGATGGACATCGATAATGCCCTCACCTGCCGGGCCATACGTCTCGGCGAAATCGAAGCTACAGACTTCGCATTGCAGGCGCCCTTGCTTTTGCAATACTTCCTTCTTTTTTGCATTGACTAAGCTTCGATTACGCTCCCTATACCGATGTAGCCGGGTTAGCACTTTTCCTTCTTCTGCTTCCATGATTTCGGTTTCTTCCCAACCAGTCAATGCATCGGGCTCCAAGGCATGGGTCTCCACCGCGCCGCGAATTGCAGCAGCCGCGATAGATAGTTTGATGGGGGAATCTGCAAATTGATCCCATACCACTTTCTCATTTTTATTGCCCTTAGCCAATCCTGTCTTACCATCCTTGACATACTCTGGATCCCAGCGTCGGAAATTTCCGAGTTTCATGTAGACGCCGTTCTCATTGCGAAAGCTACCGCCTTTGTTTAGGCCGAGTGCTTTACCAAGCATGCCAAGTAGCTGAGACAGTTCCTTTACTTCCGGATGATATTTTCCGGGTAGCGAGTAGCGATGTTTTAGGTAGAGGTCAAGGGCTAGGATTAGTTCGTCTTGAGTCCAGGCAGGATTGGATTGAGATCTCTGGATAGGCTCGTATAGAGCTTGGACCTTCGATTCCTTTGATGCTGCTTTGATCGCCACGAGGGTATGCCTTTTCGCTAATCTGCGTAGGAAATTTCGTACGATCGCAAAAATAGCCTAATGGTTTAGCATAAGCAATAGTCAAGTGCTGTCGCTCTTTAGATATTTTGTCGGGTAATTGAGGGGAGGGTTGTCATGTTTTAATGTCTTGAATTTCCAGAGCTTTGGATTTCGGCAAGATATTTGTTGGCGGTCCAAATTTCGGCGATGGTGGGCTGTGTCTTGATTGGTTTGTATTGGTTCTGCAGGTCTTGAAGTTTAAATTCTTTTAGTGGCAGGGGGTCGTGAAATGTAGTATAGTGCCAGATTTTGAATTGGCCTGATTGTTATGGCTTGCACTCTGAGGATTGTATGTTACTGAGCTTGTTTTGTGGCGCCGGCGGGCTCGATCTTGGCTTCGAAGAAGCTGGTTATGATGTAGGGCTCGCTTTTGATATTCGGCCAGATAGCATTGCTTCGTACAACCATAATAGAGTTGCGGGTGCGAAAAATGGACACTGCATAGATATTAGGGATTTGACGTTAGATAGGCTTGATGCTTTTCACGGTGGCGTTTTCACTCCTATAGGAGTGATTGGTGGGCCGCCTTGTCAAAGCTTTAGTCGAGCCAATAAAAACCCTAAAGAAAATGATCCTCGGCACGACTTGCCATTTATCTATGCGGATATAATAAGGCAGCTAAATGAGCGCGCTCCGCTTCATTTTTTTGCTTTTGAGAATGTTCCTGGTCTCAATGAGGGAGATCATAAAGAGCATTTTGAAAAAATTAAGAGTTACTTAGAAGGGATTGGATTTAATGTTCAGGTGCGGATTGTAAACGCGACTGATTTTGGAGTTCCGCAAAGTCGCGAACGTTTGTTGATGGTGGGCATTAATGCGCATCTATACCCGCAATCGTTGTGGTGTGGTCTAGCGAAGCAATACTTTGAGCCTGCTCAGCTTACGGTAGGTTACGCGATAGGTGATCTCCCGGAGCCAACGTTCTATCGTCGGGGGATTTCAAAGGATGCGATCTCTTACCATCCTAATCACTGGTGCATGCAGCCAAAATCCAAAAAATTCACTACTCCAGGTGCCTTGGCTCCTGGAAAAAGAGCTAATCGTAGCTTTAAAACATTAGAACTCGGAAAACCTAGTATTACAGTTGCATATGGTAATAGAGAGGTTCATATTCATCCGAACTGCCAGCGGCGGCTCAGTGTGTTTGAAGCGATGCGTTTGCAGGGTTTTCCTGATAGTTACGAACTTTTGGGTTCGTTATCCTCCCAAATAACACAGGTGAGTGAGGCTGTTCCGCCACCTATGGGAAGGGCCTTGGCAGAGTCAATATCGTTGACTCTGCCTGGTATGCGGGGGCGGAGTAGGTTAAGTAATGCTATTGAGCATGCGCATTGTCTGTCACCTGGCTAATCAGCTCTTGTGAATAGTTGGCTGATCTCAACAGGTTGTGAGTCTCCTGCGTCAAATCATTTAGCAAGTTCGCATCATTTGCCACCTTTAAGTCTATATCAATGAGAGATGTAGTCTTCTGGGCGGCAGTGATGCCTGCTGCTATTTCTACCTCTTCGTGGTTTATTTCAGGTCCTTGGTCGAACGCTGTCCTGACTTGTGGGGAGCACTTGTAGACCAGGGATAGCATATCTTTACTCCCTTGTTCCACAGAGTAAATTTGACTGCTTTGCATTTCTAGGGCAATCGCTGGCCTAGCAGTGCAAAGATTTCCTATAAGCCATTTTGTAAAGCCTAGACAGAAAAACCGCACAAATGCATCTAGCGGTAAGTTCTTAGGATTTTCAAGTGCGATCTCTTTGTCGACTTCATGGGCCTCACAAAGCTTGTTGAATTCCTCTTGGAATTCTGCTGAGGCTGCTATGTTAGAGTTGACTGCTTTTAAGAAATTGGCCACGTGTTCGTCTGGAGTATTTCCCTGTTCTATTTTAGTTGTGATAAATAAGAGCCAAGGTTCGCTGTTGTGTCGGCACTGAATTCTAAATACCTTAATTAAGGCATCTATTATCGTTGGTGCTCCTCCTCGTTGGAGGGTGATGTTCTGGCATAGATCAAAGTTTATCGCGTGATAAGGGCCGTGACGTTCTACTGCTCGAAGTGCGGTCGAGCGTTCTCCTGCAGCGATATCCTCTAGTCTGTGCCAAAGAGTTTCGGAATTGCGATCAATCCATTCATAGCTGCGTATTTGATTTTGAGCTAATAATATTTCGGCTTCATCCTTAGACCCTTTTGGACTGAAGCCAATATATTTTAGCTTGTATCCAGATTTTACGGTTGCGTCTTCCAGTTGGCGGATATCTAACATGTCTGGACCTGCCAAGGTTAGATATCTGAATGTGGGAATAGCCCCCTTAGGAAAATGCAGTCTTCTCATCAAGTCTCGAATGTGATGAGTCCAGCTGCGTCTAACTAATTGTTTTCTAGGTTTGTGCCAGGGCCGAATTTGTTTTACGATCGCGACGGCTCTCTGGCCTGGTGGTGGGGCGGCTGGTGGGACCACCGACTCAGCAAAGTCATCATCAGTCGCGACATCCTGTGTGATTTCAGTCATTGTCAAGCTCCGGAGACAATGCGTTGATAATATCTGTAAATAAATCTTGTTGTTTTATGTAGGATATTTCATCCAATAAGTTGTACGCTGAGAGCACGACCATAACTGCTTTGGCCTGTTCAATAGTAGTTAGTGGTGGCTGTGTAGGTGGTCTCGATAGAACTTCTAGTCGCTGTTTGTCGAGTTTAAATACAAGCTCGGAATCTTGATGGGCAGTCTTCTCAGTGAAATCTGTTTGTCCGTCTTTTGGATCGGAAATAATGATTATGTCTGGCTTGCTAGTGAGTGCGTCAGCCTTTTTTTCCCAGACGTCATTCAAATGGCTTTCAATTGCCGTTAGAACTGTGGCGCGAACGTTGCTTTTTTCTTCGTCGCGAGATTTTTTTCCTACATCTTTTAGCTTGTTGGTTACTTGCCTTAAGGCAGCGTGTACCCACTTTGTTAAGTATTGGTAGTGGGGGTGGCTTACGTTGAACGACTCGCGGTCTATGTTTAGGGCAGGGTCAAGTCCCTTAATGATGAAGATTTCCGCTGTTATTTGGGAAAGCCTATTAAGTTCGGATATTTGATAGTCCATAAAGCGATCATCATAAAGTACGCCGCTGGCGTTATTTATCCTGATCAATATTCCCCTGTTTTGCTTGGGGACTATGAGCGAGTTCCAGTAAAAATATGCTTCGAATTCGAGGCCGCCGCCGCCTCGATCTGCAGGTATGGTCCCTAATGAAGTTTGGACCTTTCCCACGAACATCATTGGGTTTTCGGCTCTTACTTTCTTTCGATTGCCGAGTAATGCATCAGGTAGTAATACTGGTCTCTTTAATGCAATTCCGTCGACGAAAACGGAGAACCCGCCGCATGGATCCGGAGAGTTTGATTCCAGATTCATTGCTTCTGAGATTGTTTCATCTTTGCTGATGATCAAAGGCTGAGCTTGGCTTCTAGCTTTGTTTTGTAATTGATAAAAGTCTATGGTTTTAGAGCCGCGAAATAATAAAGGGTTTTCGTCTAGGTATTCGAGTGGTGCGGACAAGCTCAAGAGCCAAATCATTCCCAGGTAGGTGTCCAGGTACTCTTCTATATCTGGGTTTTTAGTTGTGGTCCCCGTTCCCTCTACAACTTTTCTGTAGAGTTCGCGAAAACGCTGAGTGTCGTCGTCGCTATCTGCCCATGGCATCTTTGGGGGGATCGTATACTCGATTTCATTTTTCCTCACATAACCTATATGAAACTGCGGGGGTAAACGCTCTGATTTCTGGTCGAGAGGATCGGTGGCTTGAGTCGTTTCAAGATGGTTTTCCCAGAAATCCGATGATTTTAGATTGTTTCTAGTCTGTTCCCGAATTTCTAAAAGTACAATTTCGGTGCCGTGAGTGTCAGGATCGGAGGCCGGCTCAACAGAGAACACAACGTCACCGGTTACAAACTCACCATCATCTTCCGGCGCATTGCGTAGGTTTTCTTCTGTCCAAGTCTTCATCCAGACTTCAGCAATTAGTCTATGGCTTTGTCCTTTTCTTTTTGTAATAACCCTGAAGTGGGTAGTTAGGTGGGTGACCGCGAACATGCCTATCCCTATTTTTCCAATAAGCTTACGGCCCATTGGGGTAAGGTCTGGGTCTTCACTATGGACGGTGCCCAGTTCAATGCCTTTGTGAGTTCGCTTTGAGCTGCCGCCGATATGTTTGAATAAGTTGGCTAGTGTATGTTCATCCATGCCTCGGCCATTGTCACGGACTGATATATATTCAAATCTCGGGGCTCCGGTATCAATTACAACCTCCGTGGCGTCTGCATCATAAGCATTAAAAATTAGCTCGCGAAGTGCTGCGGATGGGCGTCGGTAGATTCCGTCGGTGATTCTCGCTAGGACGCGGTCGTCAACTGTGAGCTGAGAAGGGAGATCGCCTCCTCGTTCCTTTAGCTCGTTAATCTGTTTCGCTAGTAGTGTTGCATCATCTGTATCGATCATTTGGTAACATCCATTTAAATTACCTACTTGAGCTGCGTAGTTTTTGCTAGATTCCTTCGCTCGCCAATAAATATTGCTACTTAAACCGCCGCTCCACCCCTTTCTCCACCAAAATCTTCGCCGAAATCTCCTCCACCGAAAAATGCGTGGAGTTGATATGCGGAATATTCTCCCGCCTGAACAGATTCTCCACCTCCCTTACCTCGAACTCGCACTGCGCAAAGCTCGCATACCGACTATTAGGCTTCCGCTCATGCCGAATAGCCGTCAACCGGTCCGGATCGATAGTCAGGCCAAACAGCTTGTGCTGATGATTCTTCAACGCCGCCGGCAGTTGCAGCCGCTCCATATCGTCCTCTGTGAGGGGATAGTTCGCCGCCCGAATCCCAAACTGCATAGCCATGTACAGACAAGTCGGCGTCTTCCCGCACCGCGACACCCCCACCAGGATCAGGTCCGCCTTGTCGTAGTAGTGCGTGCGCGCGCCGTCGTCGTTGTCCAGCGCGAAGTTCACCGCCTCGATCCGTTCCATGTAGTTGGAATTCCCGCCGATCGAGTGGGATTTGCCTACGGAATACGACGAGTGGGCGGTGAGCTCCTGTTCCAGCGGGGCGAGGAAGGTGGAGAAGATGTCGATCATGAAGCCGTTGGAGGTGGCGAGCACCTCGCGGATGTCCTGGTTGACGATGGTGTCGAAGATGATCGGGCGTACGCCGTCACGCTCGGCCGCGGCGTTGATCTGCTGGACCATCACCCGGGCCTTGTCGACGCTGTCGATGTACGGGCGGGTGAACTTGTTGAACGGAATGTTCTCGAATTGGGCTAGAAGACTTTGCCCGAGGGTCTCCGCGGTGATGCCGGTGCCGTCGGAAATGAAGAAGGCGGATCGTTTCATTTGCGCCATGGGCCTTAAGCTGGTGACGATTCTTGGATATGATAGGTTCGGTTTGCCGAACGCCATCGTAACGACATCGTCGGCATTCTCACTTATTTTCCAGGTCCAGGCCACAAGCGCCCGGCCAGCCCCAGCGGGGATTCGCCGGCGTCCTGAGCTTTTCCAATACAGTTAGTGGAGAGATCACCTTGGTAGAGTACGTAGTTTCCCTCGATAAGCTCGGCGTCCATGATGTGGAGCATGTGGGGGGCAAGAACGCATCCCTGGGCGAGATGATCAGTAACCTCGCAGGTGCCGGTGTTTCGGTACCGGGCGGCTTTGCCACTACGGCTCAGGCGTACCGTGACTTCCTCGAGCAGAGCGGCCTGAACGACAAGATCCATGCCGCACTCGATGCGCTGGATGTGGATGATGTGAACGCCCTGGCCAAGACCGGTGCGCAGATCCGCCAGTGGGTGATGGAAGCCGAGTTCCCGGCGCGCCTGGACGCTGAAATCCGTACCGCCTTCGCCGCCATGGCCAACGGCAACGAGAACATGGCCGTGGCCGTGCGCTCTTCCGCCACCGCCGAAGACCTGCCCGATGCGTCCTTCGCCGGCCAGCAGGAAACCTTCCTTAATATCCGTGGCGTGGACAACGTGATCCGCGCGGCCAAGGAAGTGTTCGCTTCCCTCTTCAACGACCGCGCCATTTCCTACCGCGTGCACCAGGGTTTCGACCATAAGCTGGTGGCCCTGTCTGCCGGTGTGCAGCGCATGGTGCGTTCGGAAACCGGAACGGCCGGCGTGATGTTCACCCTGGATACCGAATCGGGCTTCCGCGACGTAGTCTTCATTACCGGTGCCTACGGCCTGGGTGAGACCGTGGTGCAAGGCGCGGTCAACCCGGACGAGTTCTACGTCCACAAAAACACCCTCGAAGCCGGCCGCCCGGCCATCCTGCGCCGCAACCTGGGCAGCAAGGCGATCAAGATGGTCTACGGCGACGAAGCCAAGGCCGGTCGTTCGGTCAAGGTGGTCGATGTGGACCGCGCCGACCGCGCGCGTTTCTGCCTGACCGACGCCGAAGTGGCCGAGTTGGCCAAGCAAGCGATGATCATCGAGAAGCACTACCAGCGTCCGATGGACATCGAGTGGGCGAAGGATGGCGACGACGGCAAGCTGTACATCGTCCAGGCCCGTCCTGAAACCGTGAAGAGCCGCGCTAGCGCCAATGTGATGGAGCGCTACCTGCTGAAAGAGAAGGGCACCGTGCTGGTCGAAGGCCGTGCCATTGGCCAGCGCATCGGCGCTGGTAAAGTCCGTGTGATCCACGACGTATCGGAAATGGACAAGGTCCAGCCGGGCGACGTGCTGGTTTCCGACATGACCGACCCGGACTGGGAACCGGTGATGAAGCGCGCCAGCGCCATCGTTACCAACCGCGGCGGCCGTACCTGCCACGCGGCGATCATCGCCCGTGAGCTGGGTATTCCGGCGGTGGTCGGTTGCGGCAACGCCACCCAGGTGCTGAAAGACGGCCAGGGCGTGACCGTTTCCTGCGCCGAAGGCGATACCGGTTTCATCTTCGAAGGCGAGCTGGGCTTCGATGTGCGTCAGAACTCGGTGGACGCCATGCCCGAGCTGCCGTTCAAGATCATGATGAACGTCGGCAACCCGGACCGCGCCTTCGACTTCGCCCAGTTGCCGAACGCCGGTGTGGGCCTGGCCCGTCTGGAATTCATCATCAACCGCATGATCGGCGTGCACCCCAAGGCACTGCTGAACTACGCGGGCCTGCCGCAAGAGCTGAAGGACAGCGTCGACAAGCGCATCGCCGGCTACAACGATCCGGTGGGTTTCTACGTCGAGAAGCTGGTCGAGGGCATCAGCACCCTGGCCGCGGCGTTCTGGCCGAAGAAGGTCATCGTGCGCCTGTCGGACTTCAAGTCCAACGAATACGCCAACCTGATCGGCGGCAAGCTGTACGAGCCGGAAGAAGAGAACCCGATGCTGGGCTTCCGCGGTGCGTCGCGCTACATCAGCGAGTCGTTCCGTGACTGCTTCGAGCTGGAATGCCGTGCGCTGAAGCGTGTGCGCAACGAGATGGGCCTGACCAACGTCGAGATCATGGTGCCGTTCGTGCGTACCCTGGGCGAAGCCAGCCAGGTGGTCGACCTGCTCGCCGAGAACGGCCTGGGCCGCGGCGTCAACGGCCTGCGCGTGATCATGATGTGCGAACTGCCGTCCAACGCCATCCTGGCGGACGAGTTCCTCGAATACTTCGACGGCTTCTCCATCGGTTCCAACGACCTGACCCAGCTGACCCTGGGCCTGGACCGCGACTCCGGGATCATCGCCCACCTGTTCGATGAACGTAACCCGGCGGTCAAGAAGCTGCTGGCCAACGCCATCCAGGCGTGCAACAAGGCCGGCAAGTACATCGGCATCTGCGGCCAGGGCCCTTCGGACCACCCGGATCTGGCCAAGTGGCTGATGGAGCAGGGCATCGAAAGCGTGTCCCTGAACCCGGACTCCGTGCTGGAGACCTGGTTCTTCCTGGCCGAGGGTCAGGCTCAGGCTTGATGCGCTAGTTGGATCGGCGCCGGCATTCTCTTGGGGATGCCGGCGCTTTGCTTTTTATTCAGGGTGTGTTTTCAGGATGGTTCAGGTAGTCCGCAGTGGTTGCGGGGTGCATGCCTTTGGATCTTCAGCGTTCTGAAGATCGAGCGCCGCCCGCGCGGCGCTCGATCTCAAGGGCGCTAAATATCCCAAGCCAGGCACCTCTCAGCCATAATGCGATCCCCTGGCAACCCCCAACTTGCCCTTTCTCTTAAAGAACCCTATGCAAAGCAGCAGTTCCCTATTTCCCGTGGCCCTGCTCAGGGCCGAACGTTGCGGCGACCTGAGCGAGGACGTGTACCGCCTGAAGGCCGGCAACAGCCCTGACCCGAGTGTCGAGCTGGCGCTGACCCGCCTTGGCCTGGCCGACCAGGAACAGGCCCGGGGCGTGCCGGTGATCCTTCTACACGGCAGTTTTTCCAACCGGCGCTTCTGGTTTTCGCCGAAGGGCATCGGCCTGGGCGCCATGCTGGCGCGGGCCGGTTTCGATGTGTGGATTCCGGAAATGCGCGGCCACGGCCTGTCGCCGCGCAATCGCGACTATGCGCGCAATCGCGTGGCCGACTACGCGGGCTACGATCTGCCGGCCATCGCCGCCTTCGTTCATGAGCAGACCGGGCAGCCGGCGCACTGGCTCGGCCATTCCCTCGGCGGCACCACCCTGGCGGCAGCCTTGGGCGGGCGTTACCTGGACGAGTCGCTGATCGCCAGCGCCGCCTTCTTCGGCACCCAGGTCAGCCGTACCTATTGGCCGCTGAAGATTCCGCCGGTGGAGTGGGGCAGTCGCCTGCTGCTCAAGCGCTTCCCGCATATTTCCGGCTCGCGGCTCAAGCGTGGGCCGGAAGACGAGCCGATCGGCCTGGCCATCGAGAGCATGCGCTGGTTCGGGCTGTTCGGGCGTTTCGGTGAGAAAGACCGCGACTGGTGGGCCGGCCTGGCCGAGGTTCGTGTGCCGGTATTGGCCGTGGGCGGGGCAGGGGACTTCCAGGATCCGGTCTGGGCCTGCCGCAAGCTGTTCGAGCAGATCGGCAGCGAGGACAAGCGCTTCGTCACCCTCGGCGTGGCCCACGGATTCGACAACTTCGGACATGTGGATATGCTGGTGAGCAAGGCGGCGCAGGCGCAGGTCTGGCCGTTGGTGGAGCGCTGGCTGCGCGATCCGTTGTCGATGGTCGAGCGTCCGGCGCCGGAGGAAGTTTCGCAGGAAGTGGTTAGCGGCTAAGATGTGACGCTTTTCGGATAACTGGTCATTTTCTGGGTTATTTTCATGTTCGTTGCCCTCGAGCGTCTGATCAATCTGCACGACGGATATCGCAAGACCTTCCGCGTCAACGGCCAGGCCTTGTTGCTGCTGGTGGTGGATAACCGGCCGGTGCTGCTCGAAGACCGTTGCCCGCACCAGGGCGCGCCGCTGGCCGCGGCAACCCTGGAGGGCGATGTGCTGAGGTGTCCGCGTCATGGGCTGAGCTTCAGCCTGGCCTCGGGGCGCGCCTTGCAGCCGGGCTGCGCGGCGCTGAACCTGATCAGCCTGGCCTATGAAGGTGACCGTATCGGCATTGACCTGTAGGCTGGATCTGGTCTAAAGCCGTATTGCCAGGTTTCGTCCGTTTCAGTGATCGTGAATTCCGACATCCATTCATCTTGGTACTGACAGGAGTTTTCCCATGCATTACGTAACGCCCGATTTGTGCGACGCCTACCCTGAGCTGGTGCAGGTGCTGGAGCCGATGTTCAGCAACTTCGGCGGTCGCGATTCGTTCGGCGGCGAAATCGTCACCATCAAGTGCTTCGAAGACAACTCGCTGGTCAAGGAGCAGGTCGAGCTGGATGGCAAGGGCAAGGTCCTGGTGGTCGATGGTGGCGGTTCGCTGCGCCGTGCGCTGCTGGGCGACATGCTCGCCGAGAAAGCGGCGAAGAACGGCTGGGAAGGCCTGGTGATCTACGGGTGCGTGCGCGACGTGGACGTGCTGGCGCAGACCGACGTCGGCGTGCAGGCCCTGGCCAGCCACCCGATGAAAACCGACAAGCGTGGCATCGGCGACCTGAACGTCGCGGTGACCTTCGCCGGCGTCACCTTCCACCCGGGGCAATACGTCTATGCGGACAACAACGGCGTGATCATCTCGCCCAGCCCGCTGAAGATGCCCGAGTAATCACGCAGACAGGACGATGGGGTAAGGATGTTCGAGGAAGAAAACGCGCAATGGGGGCTGGTTCATGCCCTGGTGCTCGATGGCAGGGGCGGTGCGCGTTCCATCGCTCGGACGCAGCTCGACGGCCTGGAACTGCAGCGGGAGGAAAGCCTCTGGCTGCACTGGGACCGCGGCCACCCGCAGACCCAGACCTGGCTGCGCCAGGACAGCGGGCTGAACGAATTCTCTTGCGACCTGTTGCTGGAAGAAAACACCCGCCCGCGCATGCTGCCGCTGCCCGATGCGCAGATGCTCCTGTTCCTGCGCGGGATCAACCTCAATCCTGGTGCCGAGCCTGAAGACATGGTCTCGGTGCGTATCTTCGCCGAAGCGCAGCGGGTGATCTCGCTGCGCCTGCGGCCGTTACGGGCCACCGACGAGCTGTTGCAGCAACTGGATGAAGGACGCGGGCCGCGTACCGCGTCGGAATTGCTGCTGAGCCTGGCCCAGTTGCTCACCGACAAGATCCAGGCGGTGGTTTCCGACCTCTCGGAACTGGTCGATGACCAGGAAGAAAAGCTCGAGGCCGACGAACGCTACACCCCGGAGCACGGCGCCCTGCAGCAGATGCGCCGCCGCGCCGCGGGCCTGCGCCGTTTTCTCGCGCCGCAGCGGGAAATCTACGCGCAACTGGCGCGCAACAAATGCCCGTGGTTCGTCGAGGATGATGCCGACTACTGGAACGAGCTGAACAACAGCCTGATCCGCTACCTCGAAGAGCTGGAACTGACCCGCGAGCGGGTGGCGCTGGTGCTGGAAAGCGAGGACCGGCGGCTCAACGAGCGGATGAACCGGACCATGTACCGGTTCGGCATCATTACCTGCATTTTCCTGCCGATGAGTTTTGTCACCGGGCTGCTGGGCATTAATGTTGGCGGGATTCCCGGGTCGGAAAGTCCCTATGGCTTCCTCTATGCCAGCCTGCTGGTGGTGGGCCTGGCCCTGGGGCAATGGTGGCTGTTCCGCCGGTTGCGGTGGGTTTGACGCCATGCTGATCAAAGCACACCGCGAACCCTGTGGGAGCTGGCTTGCCAGCGATAGCAACAGTGGCCCCACCACCGCAATCGCGGGTAAACCCGCTCCCACAGTGACCGTGTCGAACACAAAACCCGCGGCTGGCCGAGAAACCTGTGGGAGCGGGTTCACCCGCGATTACGATAGTGGCCACACCACCGCAATCGCTGGCAAGCCAGCTCCCACAATGACCGTGGCGCACACAAAACCCGCGGCTGGCCGAGAAACCTGTGGGAGCGGGTTCACCCGCGATTACGATAGTGGCCGCACCACCGCAATCGCTGGCAAGCCAGCTCCCACAATGACCGTGTCGAACACAAAAACCGCGGTTGGCCGAGAAACCTGTGGGAGCGGGTTCACCCGCGATTACGATAGTGGCCGCACCACCACAATCGCTGGCAAGCCAGCTCCCACAGTGACCGTGTCGAACACAAAACCCGCGGCTGACAGAGAAACCTGTGGGAGCTGGCTTGCCAGCGATAGCAACAGTGGCCTCACCACCGCAATCGCGGGTAAACCCGCTCCCACAGGGTCCGAGGCGGCCGCAAAACCTGCTTCAGGCCAAATTGTTCATGTGACCCGCAACAACGCGACCTCGTCTCTGACAGACATTACGCGAGGTGCCCATGCACGATCCGTTTGAACAATCCCTGCGCGACATGCTCAAGGCTTCGCCCTCCGCCCTGGAGCGCGATGACGACGCCTGCCTTGGGCGTGTGCTGAAAACCGCCAACCGCCAGGTCGGCGCCGGCGATATGTTCAGCCTGCTTGGCCGCTGGGGCCAGGCGCTGATGATCGCCATCAACAATGGCTCGGCGCATGTCGCGCCGGTTCGCCGCACCGCTTCCAAAAAAGCTGATAAGGCCGATTGAATATGGAACTTGATCTCTGGACCCAGAGCCTGGTCACCGCAATGACCGCGTTGTGGACCAAAGTCGCGAACTTCATCCCCAACCTGTTTGGCGCCCTGGTGGTCGTGCTGCTTGGCTTCGTGGTCGCCAAGCTGCTCGATACCCTGCTGTCCAAACTCCTGGCCAAGCTGGGCCTGGACCGCCTGATGAGCGGTACCGGCCTGACCAAGATGCTCGGCCGGGTCGGCATCCAGGTGCCGATCTCGACCCTGATCGGCAAGATTGTCTATTGGTTCGTGCTCCTGGTATTCCTGGTTTCCGCCGCCGAGTCCCTGGGCCTGGAGCGGGTGTCGGCGACCCTCGACATGCTCGCCCTGTACCTGCCGAAAGTGTTCGGCGGTGCCCTGGTGCTGCTCGCCGGCCTGCTGCTGGCCCAGGTGGCCAACGGCCTGGTGCGTGGCGCCGCCGAAGGCATCGGCCTGGAATACGCCGCCGGCCTGGGGCGCATCGCCCAGGGCCTGGTGATCATCATCAGCATCTCGGTGGCCATCAGCCAGCTCGA
Organism: Pseudomonas bharatica; assembly: GCF_048586865.1. Classification (NCBI taxonomy): domain Bacteria; kingdom Pseudomonadati; phylum Pseudomonadota; class Gammaproteobacteria; order Pseudomonadales; family Pseudomonadaceae; genus Pseudomonas; species Pseudomonas bharatica. The sequence continues at coordinate 55,675 of NZ_JBMAWR010000032.1, forward strand.
GGTCAAGACCGACCTGCTCAACCACGTGATCGTCATCGGCCTGATTACCGTTGGTCTGGCCGTTGCGCTGGCCATGGGCCTGGGCAGCCGCGAGATCGCCGGGCAGATCATCGCCGGCATCTATGTGCGCGAGCTGTACCAGGTAGGGCAGGACGTGCGGATTGGCGACGTCGAAGGGCAGATCGAAGAGATCGGCACAGTGAAGACGGTAGTGCTGACCGACGAAGGCGACCTGGTCTCGCTGTCCAACCGGACCCTGCTGGAACAGCGTGTCAGTAGCCGCTGACCGGGCAAATCTCTGCTAATGTATGCCGCCGCAAAACTGCCCCCTCCGGGCAGGCGGCGATGAATACCTGACTGTCGGCCTGATTTGTTTTGAATAGAACCTCACCGCTGCCCATGCGTTACGACCCCCGCGAACTCACCGATGAGGAGTTGGTGGCGCGTTCGCATGAGGAGCTTTTTCATGTCACCCGCGCCTATGAAGAACTCATGCGGCGCTATCAGCGCACCCTTTTTAACGTATGTGCACGTTATCTCGGGAACGATCGCGATGCGGACGATGTCTGTCAGGAGGTGATGCTGAAGGTGCTCTATGGGTTGAAGAACTTCGAGGGCAAGTCCAAGTTCAAGACCTGGCTCTACAGCATCACTTACAACGAGTGCATTACCCAGTACCGCAAGGAGCGACGCAAGCGCCGGTTGATGGATGCCCTGAGCCTGGACCCGGTCGAGGAGGCCTCTGAAGAGAAGTCGCCGAAGCCGGAAGAGAAGGGCGGGCTGGACAGGTGGCTGGTTCATGTGAACCCCATCGACCGAGAAATACTGGTGCTGCGATTTGTCGCAGAGCTGGAGTTCCAGGAAATAGCCGACATCATGCACATGGGCTTGAGCGCAACGAAAATGCGTTACAAGCGCGCGCTGGACAAGCTTCGCGAGAAATTTTCCGGGCAGATGGAAACTTAGTCTGTCGGAAAATTCTCTAACGGTTCGGTGAGTTCTGCTAAACTTGCCGACGAGTTGTCCCCCGGATATTGGTGGGGACTACTTAACAATCACCAAATGGGGATTTAACGGATGAAATTGAAAAACACCTTGGGCTTGGCCATTGGTTCGCTGGTCGCCGCCACTTCCTTCGGCGTACTGGCTCAAGGCCAAGGCGCAGTCGAAATTGAAGGCAACGTCACCAAGCAGTACTACGACAGTGAGCGTAACTTCAAGAATGACGGCACCAACCCTGGCGTGCGTCTGGGCTACTTCCTGACCGACGACCTGTCCCTGGACCTGGGCTACAACGAGACTCACAACGCTCGTGGCGAAGTCTTCAACAAGGACATCAAGGGTTCCAAAGCCAAGCTGGACGCTACCTACCACTTTGGTCAAGTCGGCAGCCCGATCCGTCCATACGTTTCGGCCGGTTTCGCCCACGAAAGCCTGGGTCAAGCTACCCGCAACGGCCGTGATCACTCCACCTTCGCCAACCTGGGCGCTGGTGCCAAGTGGTACATCACCGACAACTTCTTCGCCCGTGCCGGCGTTGAAGCCAACTACAACATCGACGGCGGCTACACCGAGTGGGGCCCGAGCGTTGGTGTTGGTCTGAACTTCGGCGGCAGCGGCGGCAAGCAACCTGCTCCAGCACCGGCTCCGGTTGCTGAAGTCTGCTCCGACAGCGACAACGACGGCGTTTGCGACAACGTCGACAAGTGCCCTGACACCCCGGCCAACGTTACCGTTGACGCCGATGGCTGCCCGGCTGTTGCCGAAGTCGTTCGCGTTGAGCTGGACGTCAAGTTCGACTTCGACAAGTCGGTCGTGAAGCCAAACAGCTACGGCGACATCAAGAACCTGGCTGACTTCATGAAGCAGTACCCACAAACCACCACCACCGTTGAAGGTCACACTGACTCCGTCGGTCCTGACGCTTACAACCAGAAACTGTCCGAGCGTCGTGCAAACGCCGTTAAGCAGGTTCTGACCCAGCAGTACGGTGTTGAGTCGAGCCGCGTTCAGTCGGTTGGCTACGGTGAGACCCGTCCGGTTGCCGACAACGCCACTGAAGCTGGCCGCGCCGTTAACCGTCGCGTAGAAGCTCAAGTAGAAGCCCAAGCCAAGTAATTGGTCTAAGCGCTACTAGAAAAACCCGGCCTCGGCCGGGTTTTTCTTTTTCTGCGGTTCGTCAGCCTTTCAGCAGGCCGATCAGCAACACCAGATTCAACAGCAGCGACAACAGCGCCAGGCCACGCCAGACTTTCAGCGGTTCGCGCTCCAGCAAGGGTTTCGTGCGCAGGGCGAGGGGCTGGTGTTCGCCCTGGTCGAGCAGCAACAGCCATTGCTCGGCGGTTTCGAAGCGCTGACGCGGGTCGCTGGCCAGCGCCTGGGCCAGGTTGTGCTCCAGCCATTCCGGTAGGTCCGGGCGCAGGCGTGCAGCGCTGGTGGGCGTGGTGAAACGCGGATGTTGGAAGGCTTCGATCTCGCCGTAGGGATAATGCCCGGTGAGCAGCCAGAAAAGGCTGACGCCCACGGCGTAAAGGTCTTGTTGCACCGACGGCGGTTGCCCCTCGTAGGCTTCCGGCGCGATGAACGAGGGCGTGCCGGGCAGATCCTGCGAAGGCGCCTCCGACAGGCCCGGGCAGAAGGCCAGGCCGAAGTCCAGCAGGCGTACCTGGCCGTCATCGCCCAGGTGCAGGTTTTCCGGCTTGATATCGCGGTGCAGGATGTTGCGCCGGTGCAGCATGCCTGCTGCGCGCAGGGTCTGGCGGGCGATATCCAGCCATTGCGCCAGGGGCAGCGGGCCATGTTGCTGGAAGTGCCCGGCCAGGGTCTGGCCCGGGTACTCGCGCATCAGGTAGTACAGGTGCTGGCGCTGGTTGCCCGGGTGCACTTCGGGAAAGCAGCGCCCGGCTACGCGGCGCAGGAACCATTCTTCCATCAACAGCGCTTGCTGGGCGCCTGTGTCCTGCTCGCGGCTGGCCGGCAGGGTTTTCAGCAGCCAGGCTTGCCCCTGGCGATCGAGCACGCGGTAGAGCAGGGATTGGCGGCTCTTGCCGACGATACTTGCGACCTGCCAGCCCTCGAAGGATTGCCCCGGACGCAGGTTCGGCGGCAGCGGCCAGTGGTGCAATTGCGCCAGGGTGTCGCCAAGACTGCTGGCACCGAGTTCCTCGACCCCGGCCAGCACCGCACTGGCATTGTCCTGGCTGCCGGCCAGGTGGGCCATGCGCACCAGGGTGTCAGCCGCCTGCTGAAGGTCCGGGCTATCGCGCAGGACGCTGGCGATCTGCCTGTCGTTGAGCACGCACCAGACACCATCGCTGAGCAGGACGAAGCGTTCGCCCTGCTGCAACTCGCCTTCCTGGTAATCCACCAGCAGATGTTCATCCAGGCCGAGGGCGCGCTTGAGCACATGCTGCATGCCGGGCTGGTCCCAGACATGGTCCTGGCTGATGCGTCGCAACTGCCCGGCATGCCACCGATAGGCCCGGCAATCGCCGACATGGGCCAGGGTAAAGCGCCGGCCACGCAGCACCAGCGCGGTCAGGGTGGTGAGCAGCGGCTGGCCGCCGCCGTTGGCCCGCAGCCAGCGATTCTGCGCCGACAGCAGCCGGTCCAGGGCCTGGGCCACGCCCCAGGTGGGCGGCGTGGCGTAGTAGTCCATGGCCAGCGCCTGCAGGCTGGCCCGCGCCGCCAGGCCGCCATCGGCACATTGGCTGACACCGTCGGCGAGGGCGACCAGGTAGCCCTTGCTCGCCGCCAGCTCGGGCCCCGGGGTGACCAGGCGCGTGGCGTCCTGGTTTTCTTCCCGTGGGCCGCTGGCGCTGGCCTGGGCGATGTTCAGTCGCAGGCTCACCGGTATCAGACCCGCGCTGCCGTAACGGCGGCGGAGCCCCAGGTGGTGCGCCAGCGGCGCTTGACCCCATGCAGGCCGAACCAGGCCAGCACGCCGAGGCTGGCGAACAGCCACAAGCCCAGTTGGTAATCACCGCTGTGTTGCTTGATCGCGCCCAGGCCGGCGGCCAGGAGGAAGCCACCGATACCGCCGGCCATGCCGATCAGCCCGGTCATGACCCCGATTTCCTGGCGGAAGCGCTGTGGCACCAACTGGAACACCGCACCGTTGCCCGCACCAAGGCCGAGCATGGCGCTGACGAACAGGGCCAGCGCCGCTACCGAACTGGGCAGGTTGAAGCCGACTGCGGCAATGCACACCGCCGCCACGCTGTACATCGCCAGCAGGGTGCGAATGCCGCCGAAGCGGTCGGCCAGGGCGCCGCCCAGCGGACGCATCAGGCTGCCGGCGAAGACGCAGGCGGCGGTGTAGTAGCCGGCCTTGACCGGGTCGAGGCCGTACTGGTCGTTGAAGTAGCCGGGCAGGGCGCTGGCCAGGCCGATGAAGCCGCCGAAGGTCACGCTGTAGAAGAACATGAACCACCAGCTGTCACGGTCGCCCAGGGCCTTGAGGTAATCGGCCACCGCCTTGGGTTTCGGGCGCTGCGGGGCGTTGCGCGCCAGCAGGGCGAAGAGCACCACGGTGAGCAGCAGCGGCAGTACGGCAAAGCCGAACACGTTGTTCCAGCCGTAGGCGGCGGCCAGCACCGGCGCCAGCAGGGCGGCGAACACGGTACCGGAGTTGCCCGCACCGGCGATGCCCATGGCCTTGCCCTGGTGCTGCGGTGGATACCACTGCGAGGCCAGCGGCAGGGACACGGCAAACGAAGCCCCCGCCACGCCGAGGAACACCCCGAGCAGGAGGGCCTGCTCATAGCTGTTGACCCCCAGCTTCCAGGCGCTGAACAGGGCGACGATAACGATCACCTGGCCGATCAGGCCAGCGGTCTTGGGGGAGAGGCGGTCTACGAGGATGCCCATGACGAAACGCAGCACCGCGCCGGCGAGAATCGGCGTCGCCACCATCAGCCCGCGTTGTTGCGCGGTGAGTTGCAGATCGGTGGCGATCTGCACGGCGAGCGGGCCGAGCAGGTACCAGACCATGAAGCTCAGGTCGAAATACAGGAAAGCGGCAAACAGGGTCGGGACATGCCCGGATTTCCAGAAGCTCGTATTCATGGGATACCTCACGGGGCTGAAACAAAAAAACGCCGCTTCCCGGCTCGCATGGGTGGCGAGGGGGAGAGCGACGTCTTTGTCGGTATTGGGGTTGGGGCAACCGCCGTTGGCTACCGGAGGATTCCTAGCAAGAGCTGGGCCAGATCCATAAATGGCTGGGGCGCACTCATCAAAACACAACTCTTTGATTTAGCAGAAACCTTGTGGGAGCGGGGGGGGGCGCGGGGGGGGGTTTTTGTTTATAAAAGACAACAAACGGC
>NZ_JBMAWR010000033.1:0-48515 GCF_048586865.1 Pseudomonas bharatica
ATTTTTTTGTTAAACCCCCCCCCCCCCGGGGGGCCCCCCCCGCTCCCACAGGGCACGCGGTGCTCCGAAGTTCTGTTTACTCCAGAACCTCTACTTCCATCCCCACCTCCAGCACACTCTCCCCGTCGGCCACCAGGTTCTGCCCGAACATGGCCTCCCCTTCCTTCTGCCGATAGTTCATCAAGGTTGCGAAAGGCTCGCGGTCGGCGCTGCGCTCGCCGGTGGCGGGGTCGATGGTGGTCAGAATGCAGCGCCCGCAGGGCTTGACCACGCGGAATGTCTGCTGGCCGATACGAATCCGTTTCCAGCCGTCCTCGGCGAAAGGCTCGGCGCCTGCGATCACCAGGTTCGGCCGGAACCGCAGCATTTCCATGGGCCGCCCGATCTTGCGGTTGAGATCGTCGAGCGACGCCTGGCCAATCAGCAGCAGCGGAAAACCATCGGCGAACGCCACCCGGTCACTGTTCTCGCCATAGCCCGAGGGCAGATAACGGGTGCGCTGCTCCGGCACGTGCACCAGGCGCACCGCACGCCCCATGAACTCGCTCAGCCACTCGGCGGCCGCCTCCCCGGCATCCGGCACCATCAGGGTGTCACGCCAGATGGTCACGCCGCGCAAGGCTTCATCCGGCGGGGGCACGGCAACATGCAGGGAGGCAAAACCGGGCGCATCCAGCAGCAGGCCGCCGTCGGCGGCATACAACGCCGACAGCTGGCTCATCTGCGGGAAGGCCCGCTGGGTCAGGAAGCGGTTGTTGCCGGCGTCCACCAGCATCCAGCGACGATCGCCTGCCAGGCCAAGCAGGCCCGAGGGCGAGCGCTGCAAGGCTTCGGGCCGCCCCGACTTGAGCGGATAACGATAAAGCGCACTCAGATGCATCGGCCATGCTCCCCTGGAAAAAAAGAGCAGCTTACACCGGGTGCGACATCACGCGGTGGCTTCGTCCAGTTGCAGGCGCTGGCGCACCACTTCCACCAGGCGATCAGGCTGGAATTTGGAGAGGAAATTGTCGCAACCCACTTTCTTCACCATCGATTCGTTGAAACTGCCCGACAGCGAAGTGTGCAGCACCACGTACAACCCGCGCAGGCGCGCATCGCTGCGGATCTCGGTGGTCAGGCGGTAGCCGTCCATTTCCGGCATCTCCGCGTCGGTGAAGATCATCAGCAACTTCTCGCAGACGTCTTCACCGGCATCCGCCCAGCCCTTGAGCATCTTCAACGCCTTCAGGCCATCGCTGGCCACATGCAGCCTGGCCCCTAGCTGCGACAGGGTTTCCCGTAGTTGCGCCAGGGCCACGGTGGAGTCGTCCACCAGGAGGATTTCCCGTCCCCTGGCGCGCTGCAGCAGTGGATCCTCCAGCTTGTCCCGGGACACCTTGGCGTTGTACGGAACGATTTCCGCCAGGACCTTCTCTACATCGATGATCTCGACCAGTTGCTCATCGACCTTGCTGATGGCGGTCAGGTAATGCTGGCGACCGGCGCTGGTCGGCGGCGGCATGATGGCTTCCCAGTTCATGTTGACGATGCGATCGACGCCACCGACCAGGAACGCCTGCACGGAGCGGTTGTACTCGGTGACGATGATGGTACTGTTCGGCCCCGGCTCGAGCGGGCGCATGCCGATCGCCTGGGACAGGTCGATCACCGGCAGGGTCTGGCCGCGCAGGTTGACCACACCGCACACGTAGCTATGGCGCTGTGGCATCAGGGTAAGCTTCGGCAGTTGCAGGACTTCCTGCACCTTGAAGACGTTGATCGCGAACAATTGCCGGCCCGCGAGGCGGAACATCAGGATTTCCAGGCGGTTCTCGCCTACCAGCTGTGTGCGTTGGTCTACCGTGTCGAGAATGCCAGCCATTGAATCCCCCAGGCTTGTCGCAAAAGTAAAAAGCATCGGCTTTATATCGGCCGTATGCGGCTTGGCTTGACCCCTTGCAGAAAAAGCACTCGGGGGCATTGATGTCACTTTAGCATCATGCTTTACTTTGCCCACAGCCTTTCATGCGCTGTCCCGCAACCGGGTCAACCCCGGAAAACCTCATCAGGGAAACCCTTATCAACAATCGGGTTGGACCTGATATTCGTGATATCCGTTAGCCATTAATGTGACGCCATTCTCAATGCATGAATGGAGTCAGGCCTGTGTTCGCTAACAAACTGCTGTGGCCAGCCTCCGTTCCTGACCGTTCGTCCGTCTGCCTTGGGGCCTTGCGTTCGTATTCGGGGGGAGCGGACCGATGCTGAACGACACGCCGGATATGAGCGCCGTCCAGGATTTCCTGGGTGAGGCCCATCTGCTGCTAAGCCGTGGCCAGGAATGCCTGCAGCATTTTCACCAGATCGGCGAGGATGCCGATGCCAGCCATTGCCTGATCCATACCCTGGCTTCCCTTAGGGACAGGGCGCGCAGCGTCGGGCTATTGGAGATTGCCGACTTTTGCGCGGCGCTGGTTGCATTGCTCGAACCCGTCGAATATCGCAACCGCCTGCATGGGCCAGCATTGGGCATCCTTGAAGCCTGCCTGTGCCTGCTGGCCTGGCAAGTCGAACTGATCGACCCGTACAGCGGCACGCTTAACCTGGATGCCGAGGAACAACGGGAACTGCTGGACAGCCTGGAAAACATCCTGCGCACACCCGTGCAGACCGCCTGAACAGCCCCCGTACCGTGCCAACCCCTCTGGCACGGCCCCGGTACAATCAGCGCGTACAATCAAAGTTCAACTAAGCCGTGTCGAAAACATATCCGACATGCATATCGCTGTGATTCGGCATTGCACTAAGCAGCAACTAAGCCGCCTCTTTCCATTAAATTCCATCACTACGGAAACAGCAGATGCACGCTTTCAGGGAAGTTTGGGTTCGCCAACAGTAGTGGCAAAGTGCTAGAATCGCGACCTCGACGGAACGACCGTACCAGCCCGTAAAACCTGACTCATCGGCCCATTAACAGACCCGACGACCAATTGCGTCCAAGGTGTTAACATGCGCCGCCCGAGCCGGTAGCCGACTGTTGGCCATGCTGGAACATGGCGCTTTCAACGCACTGGAAAAGTGCCAGGCCGCCTTGTTGCAACATGATGATAAAAGTTGTTGAAGGTCTTGCTTAAAAGCCTTTCAATCACCCCGGACTGGCTTTGAAAAGTGATCTTTCAATGGCTTCATTTCCCGTGTACTCAAGCCTCAAGACGTTCACCCGCTGTCCGCGCGGCGCGGTCCTGCTGCACCGGGCCGCAGTGCTGGCGAGCCTGGCCTCGCTGGCGGCCGGACTGGCCTGCCACCTGAACGCCGCACCCCTGCCGGTGTTCGTGGTCCTGCTGCAGGCCCTTTGCCTTGTGGCGGTCCTGTGGGCAGGCCATTGGCGCAAGCACAGCCTGATGATGTCTCCCCAGGAACTGGCCGACCGTCTGCTCAAGGTCCAGGAAGGCGAGCGCCAGCGCCTGAGCCGCGAACTGCACGACGACATCGGCCAATCGCTCACCGCGGCCAAGCTCCAGGCCGAGTGGCTGCAACGGCGCATTCCACAACCGCTCGAGCAGCACTGCAGCACGCTGCGCAGCACCCTGGACGACACCCTGGCAAATGTGCGCAACCTTGCCACCAGCCTTGCGCCACGCCAGCTCAACAGTCTGGGGCTGGAAGCCAGCCTGCGCGCGCACTTGACGCGCACCCTGGAAAATACCGACCTGCGCTGGAGCCTGGAATGCAGGAGCCGCCTGGATGGCATTCCGGAGGACATGGCCATGGCCGCCTTCCGTATCACCCAGGAAGCGGTGACCAACGTGTTGCGCCACGCCCGGGCGGATAACCTGATCGTACGGTTCCAGCGCCAGCCCGAAGGGCTGTCGCTGTCGATCAGTGATGATGGCCAGGGTTTCCGGCCCTCGTCCGACCCCGGGAGCGAGGGCCAGTGCGGCATGGCCGGCATGGCCGAACGTGCGCAACTGCTCAACGGCAGCCTCACGGTACATAGCGATCCTGGCAAGGGCACGCGCATAGACGCGCTGTTCCCCTGGCCTCCCCGCACGCGCGAGCGCGCCAACTCAAGTAAGACTTCATGACCTGTAAATTGCTGTTGGTTGACGACCACTCCCTGATCCGCGCCGGCGTGCGCGCCCTGGTCTCCGACATCCCCGGCTATACCGTGGTGGGCGAGGCCTGCGACGGCAGCCAGCTGGTGGAACTGGTGCGCGAGCTCGCGCCGGACATCGTCCTGCTCGACCTGTCGATGCGGGCCATGGGCGGACTGGACGCCTTGAGCCAATTGCATGCCGAAGGCATGCATTGCAAGGTGCTGATCCTGTCCATGCACACCGATCCGCACCTGATCATGCAGGCCCTGGAAAGCGGTGCCCACGGCTACCTGCTCAAGGACACCACGGCCACCGAGCTGGAGCAGGCCCTGGCGGCGCTGCGCAATGACGAGCGCTACCTGAGCCCGGCCATCGCCCATACCGTGATCAACCAGGCCCTGCTGCGCGGGCAGAAACCCGAGCCCATGGACAACCACAATCTCACCGCCCGCCAGCTGGAGATCCTGCGCCTGATCGTGCGCGGCAAGTCCACCCGGGAAATCGCCAATGGCCTGGGCCTGAGCGTGAAAACCGTCGAAACCCACCGCTCGCAGATCATGAAACGCCTGCATATCTACGACGTGGCGGGCCTGGTGCTGTTTGCCGTGCGCGAGCAGATCATCAGCCTCGACGACTGAGCAAAGGCGAGTTCGCCGGCAAATGCAGGCGCAGCGCCTTGGGCAAGACGCGAAAGCGCAGGCTATCGCCTTGCAAGGGCTCACCGTCGAGGTTGATATCCAGCCCCTGCGAGCCCTTGACCTCCACCCACGGCAGGCGCGCACGGACGAACATGCTGTCCAGCCCCAGTCCGCCGGCGAGCAGGTCGCGCAGGGTGCCGACCACTTCCTGGGGCGCCGGCAGGATGCTGATATCGAGCAACCCATCGTCCACCACCGCCTCCGGACACAGCACATGCCCGCCACCGGCCTGGCGACCATTGCCGATGCCCAGTGCCAGCAGGTCGCCCTGCCAATGGAAATCCGGCCCTTGCAGGCTGACCGACGCCGCTCCCAGTTCGGTGAAGCGGGACAGCCCGGTAAACAGATAGGCTGCCGCGCCGAGTACCTTTTTCAAATCTTCCGAGGTCTGCGCGGTGACCTGGCTCCCGAAGCCGCCAGTGCCCATATTGAGGAACACCTCGCCATCGACTTCGCCCAGGTCAACCGGGCGCGCCTCGATCTCCAGAAGCTCCAGCGCCGCCGCAGGCTCCAGCGGAATACCGGCGGCATGGGCAAAGTCATTGGCAGTGCCCAACGGCAGCAAGGCCAGGCAGGCCGAGGCGCCGGCCTTGACCATGGCGTGGCTGACATCGCGCAGGGTGCCATCACCACCGCCGGCGATCAGTTGCGGGTAGCCGGCCTCCAGCGCTTCGTTCACCAGCCGTCCGGCATCACCACCTTCCCAGGTCAGTCGCACGTCCAACTGCCAGCCACGCTCGCGCATGCCCGCAACCGCCGCACGTACGTCTTCGTTCATTGCCTGCTTGCCATGCAGGACCAGCAGTGCCTTGCGCTCGCTCATGGATCGCCCTCCCCGGCGGATTCTCATCTGCTATCTGGACCATCGCGCCACAGGAAAAGTTGAGCTGTCTTACGAGCGGCATGGAAAAATCCTGCGACCGCGACCATGCTTCGACAAATAATTGGCAAAAAAATCAAGCCGCGAAAAGAAGCCATTTTATTGACATTCACCAGCATAGGTCGCGAGGAAGTGCCATGCGCGTACTCTGGACACTGCCCTACCTGCCTTGGCCAATCACCAGCGGCAGCAAGTCCCGGCAATTTCATCTGCTGCGCGGCATGGCGCTGCGGGGTCATCGCATCACCCTGCTGACGCAATCCCGGGTCCCGCTGTGCGACAGAACGCGAGAGGCGCTGGAGCCCTTGCTCGAGCGCCTGATCGTGCTGCCGCGGCGCCCCCTGCGAAGCCCGCTGAACGTGCTGGCAGCCGTGTCCGCCGGCTATCCGATGCGCGCCTGCATCAACGGCCTGGCCCCGCACCTGCGTCATCGGTTCGAGCAACTGCTGCAGGAGCACTGGGACGTGATCCAGATCGAACACAGCTATAGCTTCCAGCCATTCGAACGGGCGCTGCAGTCCAGCGGGCTGCCGTTCGTGGTCAGCGAGCATCAGGTGGAATGGCGCAGGGGCGCCGCCTGCCAGGACCTTTTGCCCCTGTGGCTGCGCCCCTTCAACAGCTTCGACGGCTGGCGCTATCGGCGCTGGGAAACACGAGTGCTGGCACAGGCCAGCAAGGTGATCGCAGTAAGCCCGTGCGACGCCGACGCACTCAGCCGCCTGGGCGGCAAGCCGGTGGAGGTCGTGGTCAATGGCGTGGATTGCGCGCATTACCAGCACATCGATTTCGCGCCGCATAGCCAGCGCCTGTTGTTCGTCGGCAATTTCGAACACTGTGCCAGTCGCCAGGCCATCGAATGGGCACTGGAAGAAATCATGCCGCAGGTCTGGCAAGGCAATCCGGCGGTGCGCCTGGCGATAGTCGGCCATGCGCTGCCGGAGCAGTGGCGGCTGCACTGGAATGATCCACGCATCGAATGGGTCGGGTACCTGCCCGATCTACGCGAACTGCAGCGCCTCTCGGCGGTGTTCTTCGCGCCATTGCGCCAGGGTGGCGGATGCAAGGTGAAGCTGCTGGAGGCCATGGCGGCGGGATTGCCGGTGGTGACGACGCCGTCGGGCGTTTCGGGGCTCGAGGTCAAATGCGGCGAGCATTACCTCGGCGCCGAAGACGCGGGCGACCTGGCGCTGACCCTGACCCGGCTGTTGAACCAGCCACAGCGAATGCGCCAGCTCTCGCAGGCCGGGCGAGCCTTCGTGCGCGAGCGGCATGACTGGAGCGTGGCGGTGATGCAACTGGAGGGCGTGCATCAGCGCCTGCTGAGTCGGCCGGTCGGGGCCGGCGATCTTCCCGATGCCCTGCCAAGCGCAAGTGCTGGGCCTGCCTAGGACCGCTAGAGACCCTTCAACCGAGCAATTCACTCAAGGGAATGAACTGGACGATATCGCCCTGCCGTGGAGTGCTGCCCTCCAGCACCTCCACCAGTCCCTCGGCCCAGGCCGCGCTGCGTAGCACCCCGGAACTCTGGTTACGGTAGATCCTTGCCTGGCCCTGCTCCAGCCGGGCGCGCAGGTACTCGCGGCGATTGCCCGCCTTCGGCCAGTCGAACCCGGCCGGCACGGCGAACTGCAACGGTTGGACATCCTGCACGCCTTGCCGGCGCAGCAGATAGGGACGGGTCAGCAGGCCGAAGGTGACCAGGGTCGAGGCGGGGTTTCCGGGCAGGCCGATCACCGGCACGCCGTTGTACTGACCCACGGTCAGCGGCTTGCCCGGCTTGATCGCCAGTTTCCACAACGCCAGTTCGCCGGCCTCGCGCAGGGCAATGCCGAGATAATCCGCCTCGCCCACCGATACACCGCCGGTGGAAAGAATCAGGTCCACAGCCCCCAGCTCGCCGAGACGCAGGCGGGTCTGCTCGAGGTTATCGGGCAGGATCCCGGCATCCACCACCTCGCAGCCCAGGCGTTGCAGCCAGCTGCACAGCAGGCGACGGTTGCTGTTGTAGATCTGCCCTGGGCCCAGCGGCAGCCCCGGCTCGACCAGTTCGTCACCGGTGGACAGCACCGCCACCCTGACCCGGCGCACCACGCTGAGCGAGGCATGACCGAGGGTCGCCGCCAGCCCCAGTTCGATCGGCCCCAGGCGCGTGCCTGCCGCCAGTACCAGCTCCCCGGCACGGGTTTCCTGGCCTTGCGGGCGGATATTCTGACCGAGGCTCAAGCCCTCGGTGAAACGTACGCGCTGGTCAGCCAGGACCTCGGCGTTCTCCTGCATTTCAACGCAGTCGGCACCTTCCGGCACCGGCGCGCCGGTGAAGATCCGCGCGCAGGTGCCGGGCTGCAACGGCTGTGGTGCATGCCCGGCGAAGATCCGCTGGCTGACCGGCAGCGGCTCGCCGGTCCAGTCGGCGATACGCAGGGCGTATCCGTCCATGGCGCTGTTCGGCCATGGCGGCAGGTCGATGGACGCGTGCAGGTCCGCTGCCAGCACCCGACCTTCGGCATCGGCCAGGGTAACCTCTTCGACATCACGGATCGGCGCCGCCGCAGCCAGTTCCAGCAAGCGCTGGAGAGCCGCTTCCACCGGCATCAGCGGCCGTGCCGCCGGCGCCTCAGCCACGGCTTTCGCAGGGCGCGGCCTGCTTCAGGTGCGGTACGAAATTGCACGGCCGGTGGCGATTGTCCAGTTGCTCGGCGAGGATACCGTCCCAGCCGGTGCGCACCGCATTGGTCGAGCCCGGCAGGCAGCAGACCAGGGTGCCGTTGGCCAGGCCGGCCAAGGCGCGGGACTGAATGGTGGAGGTGCCGATATCGGCCACGGAAATCTGCCGGAACAGCTCGCCGAAACCGTCGACCTGCTTGTCCAGCAGGCAGCTCACGGCTTCCGGGGTACTGTCGCGCCCGGTGAAGCCGGTGCCGCCGGTGATCAGCACCACCTGCACGCTGTCGTCGGCAATCCAGGCAGCGACCCGGGCGCGGATCTTGTACAGGTCGTCCTTGAGCAGCACCCGTTCGGCAAGGTGGTGCCCGGCCTCGGTGAGGCGGTCGACGAAGACCTGGCCGGAGGTATCGGTTTCGAAGGTGCGGGTGTCGCTGACGGTCAGCACGGCGATGTTGAGCGGCACGAAGGGCGCGTCGGCCTTGGCTTTCATGGCATAAGTCCGTAGATCCAGGGAATGGCCGGTGTTATATCACAGGGTAGGGTTGCCCCGCGCGAGCAACCCGGCATGGCATTGCTGCCGGTCAATACGGCGATCAGGCACTGGCCGCAACTTCGTACTGAACTTGCTGTAACTGTTTGCGTCTTAACGAACTATACGGCCCCACTTAACTGGAGATTTACCCATGATCAAACGGACCCTTCCCGCCTTCCTGCTCGCTCTTGGCATTGGCGCCCTGGCCGGTTGCTCGACACCTACCGTGATCACCCTCAACGACGGTCGTGAGATCCAGGCCGTCGATACCCCGAAATACGATGACGATTCGGGCTTCTACGAAATCGAGCAACTGGACGGCAAGCGTACCCGGGTCAACAAGGACCAGATTCGCACCGTGAAAGAGCTGTAAGCGCCTTCGTAAAAAAGCCCCCGTTCCATACGAAACGGGGGCTTGTCGAAGCGAAATTTTTGAGTAGAATTTTCTTCATCGGAGTGTAGCGCAGCCAGGTAGCGCGTCTCGTTCGGGACGAGAAGGCCGCAGGTTCGAATCCTGTCTCTCCGACCAATCGCTCACGAAAAAGCCCGCCTAGTGCGGGCTTTTTCGTGCTTGTCCCCTATTGGGTTGACTGGTCCGGCGCTATCGCTGGCAAGCCAGCTCCCACAGGGTGTGGGAGCTGGCTTGCCAGCGATGAGGCCAGAAGGGGCAAAGAACATCCTTGCCCCTTGAACAGTCTTATTGAACAGCCACCGGCTGCTCTTCCGGCAATACCGGAACGAAGGTCAGGCCCAGGCGCGAGCTGGTCCACTCGCGGGTCTTGTTGGTCAGCTCGAGGTTGTTGTTCAGCTTCTGACCATAGGTCGGCACGATTTCCTTCAGCTTGGCCTGCCACTCGGGGCTCTTGATGCGGTCCTTGAAGGTTTTTTCCAGCACGGTCAGCATGATCGGCGCAGCGGTCGAGGCACCTGGCGAGGCACCCAGCAGCGCGGCGATCGAGCCATCCTCGGAGGCCACCACCTCGGTACCGAACTGCAGGATGCCGCCATGCACCGCATCCTTCTTGATGATCTGCACGCGCTGGCCGGCCTGCAGCAGTTTCCAGTCTTCGTTCTTCGCATTCGGGAAGTATTCGCGCAGCGCGGCCATGCGGTCGTCGAAGCTGAGCATCAACTGACCCATCAGGTAGGTGCTCAGGTCGATGTTGTCGATGCCGGCGTGGGTCATCGGCATGATGTTATGGGTGTTCAGCGCAGCGAACATGTCCAGCAGCGAACCGTTTTTCAGGAACTTGGTGGAGAAGGTCGCGAACGGGCCGAACAGCAGCACTTCCTTGCCATCGATGATACGCGTGTCGAGGTGCGGCACCGACATCGGTGGCGCGCCAACCGACGCCTTGCCATACAGCTTGGCCTTGTGCCGGGAGACGATGTCCTGGTTGTCGGTCATCAGGAACTGGCCGCCCACCGGGAACCCGGCGTAGCCGTCAGCTTCCGGAATGCCGGATTTCTGCAGCAATTTCAGGGCGCCACCACCGGCACCGATGAACACGAACTTCGCCTTGACGCTGGTTTCCACGCCCTTGTTGCCGAGGTCGGCGACCACGACGGTCCAGGTGTTGTCGGCGTTGCGCTTGATGTCGCGGACTTCGTGACGCAGGTTCAGGCTGACCTTGTCGCTCTTGGTCAGCGAGCCCACCAGCTGGCGGGTGATCTCGCCGAAGTTGACGTCGGTACCGATGCTCATGCGGGTTGCGGCGACTTTCTGGTCGGCAGCACGGCCTTCCATGACGATCGGCACCCACTTGGCGATCTGCGCATGGTCCTCGGAGTACTCCATGCCGCGGAACAGCGAGCTGTGCTGCAGGGCGGCGTGGCGCTTGCGCAGGAACTCGACGTTCTTGTCGCCCCAGACGAAGCTCATGTGCGGCACGTTGTTGATGAACGAGCCCGGGTTGTTCAGGACCTTCTGCTCGACCTGGTAGGACCAGAACTGCTTGGAGATCTCGAACTGCTCGTTGATGCCCACGGCCTTGCTGATATCCATGCTGCCGTCGGCGGCTTCGCTGGTGTAGTTCAGCTCGCAGAAGGCGGAGTGGCCGGTACCGGCGTTGTTCCAGGCGTTGGAGCTTTCTTCGGCAACCTGGTCCATGCGCTCGTAGATATTGATCGACCAGTCAGGTTGCAGCTCGTGCAGGTAGGTGCCGAGGCTGGCACTCATGATGCCGCCACCGATCAGCAGCACGTCGACGGTCTTTTCCGGTTCACTGGGCTTGGAGCAACCAATGACGCTCAGGCACAGGAGCGCCAAAAGGACTTTTTTCATAATTCATCCAATTGAAGTGAAGGTGTTGGCTGGACCGCCGCGCCCGGGTGCACGCCCTGGTTTTATCGTTGTGCTCACTCGGTGGTGGCTGGGGTATCTGGAAGCGGGGTGCGGTCTGATGCCGTGGCTGCACTGGCAGCCCATGGTCTTGTAAAGCGGGGACTTGGCCCGCGCCGGCGCCTCACAAAGCACGAAGCGGGCCAACTTACCCGCGACCAACGGCCAATAGGCGAGGCGCATGGTCGCACCCCATATTGGGCGGTTTATCTGGCGGGTTTCCGCCATCATTCGTCGCTCTATAACGGCAGAGTGGCGGATTTCCCCCTGTATCTGGCGTAAGCCCCTTCTACTGCGAACCGAACTGCAACGCTGCCAGCCGGGCATAGAGCGGGTTTTCCGCGATCAATTGCCGATGGCTGCCAATCGCTACCATCTTTCCACCATCGATCACCGCGATGCGGTCGGCGTGCTGCACCGTGGCCAGGCGGTGAGCGATGACCAGTGTGGTACGTCCTGCCATCAGGTTTGGCAGTGCCTGCTGGATCAGGTGTTCGCTCTGCGCATCGAGGGCACTGGTGGCTTCGTCGAGCAGCAGGATGGGCGCGTCCACCAGCAAGGCCCGGGCAATTGCCAGGCGCTGGCGCTGACCGCCGGAGAGGCCGAGGCCGGCGTCGCCCAGGTGCGTCTGGTAGCCGTCGGGCAATTGCAGGATGAACTCATGGGCGTGGGCACTGCGGGCGGCGGCCTCGACCTGGGCGAAGCTGGCATCGGCACGGCCGTAGCGGATGTTGTCCTCGACCGTGCCGAAGAACAGCGCAGGGTTCTGCGCCACCAGGGCGAAATGGCGGCGCAGATCCTGGGGATCAAGCGTGGTCAGGGGCTGGCCGTCGAGGAGAATGCGGCCCTCCTGCGGGTCGTGGAAGCGCAGCAGCAGGTCGAACAGGGTTGACTTGCCCGCCCCCGACGGCCCGACCAGGGCGAGGGTCTGTCCGGGCTCGATGCGCAGATCCAGTCCGTCGATGGCCGGACGATCGGGGCGCGTCGGATAGGCGAAGCGCACGCCTTGCAACTGCAGTTCGCCGCGAACCCGCTCTGGCAGCCTGACCCCGCCGTCAACCGGCGCAAGGATCTCGCTGCGAGCCGCGAGCAGTTCGGCGATCCTCTCGGCCGCACCGGCAGCACGTTGCAGCTCGCCGATCACTTCGCTGACGGTGCCGAAGGCACTGCCGACGATCAGGCTGTAGAAAACGAAGGCCGCCAGGTCGCCACCGGAGATGCGCCCGGCGATCACGTCCATGCCACCGACCCACAGCATCACGCCCACCGCCCCGAGCACCAGGACGATCACCAGGGTAATCAGCCAGGCGCGCTGGACAATGCGCTTGCGCGCCGTGGCGAAGGCCGCCTCGACGGTTTCGCCGAAGCGCTGGCGGTCCTGCGCCTGGTGGTTATAGGCCTGTACCGTCTTGATCTGGCCGAGGGTCTCGGCGACGTAGCTGCCGACATCGGCAATGCGGTCCTGGCTTTGCCGCGACAGGCTGCGTACGCGCCGACCGAACACCAGGATCGGCGCCAGCACCAGCGGCAGGGCCAGGACCACGATACTGGTGAGCTTCGGATTGGTGACGAACAACAGGATGATGCCGCCCAGCACCATCAGCACATTGCGCAGGAACAGCGACAGCGACGAACCGATCACCGATTGCAGCAACGTGGTATCGGCAGTCAGCCGCGACTGGATCTCCGAGCTGCGGTTGTGCTCGAAAAAGCCGGGATGCAGGTCAAGCAGATGATCGAACACCTGCCGACGGATATCGGCCACCACCCGCTCGCCGATCCAGGAGACCAGGTAGAAACGGCTGAAGGTGCCCACCGCCAGGGCCAGCACCAGGGCCATGAACAAGGCGATGGACTGGCCCAGCAAGTCGGGCGAGCGGGTTACGAAGCCCTGGTCCACCAACAGGCGGATGCCCTGCCCCATCGACAAGGTAATGCCGGCGGTGACCACCAGGGCCAGCAGGGCGAGCAGCGCCTGCCGGCGGTACGGACGCACGAAGCGCCAGGCCAGGTGCAGGGCCCGGCGCTGGCGGGAAGAAAGCGGATTGAACATATGGACGGCTGCCGTGGCTGATTACAACGAGTCGGGAAGCACCTTAGACCGTATCGGTCTAAAGTACCGCTGGTTCTCGAAGGAACTTTCTGTTGGACTGTCGGTTCGCATGATGAGACAGCGAAAAGGAGTTGTCACAGCCTGGTCATCACGCGTGATTAATCTGGGCTTAGCCACCCTGAGGAGGAGACAGGAAATGAGCTTGCAGCAAAGCAGCAACACGCAACAACGCCCGGCCCAGCCTGTGCCGGCATTCGGCTCGGTCATCGACGCGCAAGGCCGCGAGATCCCGATCACCGAACAGATGATCCAGCAGGCCTGCCGCGAGCTGGACAACAGCCGGGTCAACCCGGTGAAGAAGGGCTGAGACCCTCGCCTATTCGAAACCCGGCCCTGGTGCCGGGTTTTTTATTGCCCGCCCCCCTGTGGTAGCGGGTTTACCCGCGATGAGGCCCTGAGGGCCGGCAAACCGATCAGCCCTCGACCACACACCCCAGCGCCGCCGCCACCTTCCGAACCTCCAGCCCTTCGGCCCGAACCTTCAATCCCTCGATCTCGCGCCGCACCGGATAGCCCTTGCGCAACAGATCGAACGCCAGCTTCTGCGCCACCGGGTCATTGCCCAGGCTGCGGCGAAAATCCGCGTCGTCCCGGCGCGGGTCATACACCGCGCGGCACAGCGTCGCCAGGGCCCAGGCCGGGTCGGTATCGGCCTGCAGCTCGACCCGGGCCAGCCAGGGAGCGGGCAGCAGGTCGGCAAGCCGCACCTGCTCCGGCTCGCCGCGCCAGGCGCAATACGCCTGGTAGATCTGCGCGGTACCACGCTGCTTGCCATCGAGGCTGTAGCCGGCGATATGCGGGGTGGCGATCACGCAGAGGTCGGCCAGCTCCACATCCACCAACGGTTCCTCCTCCCAGACATCCAGTACCGCCAGCACGTCTTCGCGCTCCAGCAGCAGCTCGCGCAGGGCGCTGTTGTCGATCACCGGGCCACGGGCGGCGTTGATCAGCCAGGCGCCCGGGCGCAGCCGGGCCAGGCGCTGGCGGTCGAACAGATGCCAGGTCGGCTGCTCGCCGGCGCGGGTCAGAGGGGTGTGCAGGCTGATCACATCGCACTCGGCCAGGATCCGCTCTAGCGCCACATAATCCCCGCCCTCGGCCGCCTGCCGTGGCGGATCGCAAACCAGCACCTTCCAGCCCAGGCCGCGCAGCACCTGGACCAGGCGGCCACCGACCTGGCCGGCGCCGACCACGCCATAGGTCCGCCGCGACAGGTCGGCGCCGTCCAGCTCGGCCAGGGTCAGCAGGCTGCCCAGCACGTAATCGACCACCCCGCGGGCGTTGCAGCCCGGCGCACTGGACCAGTGAATGCCGGCCTCGGCGAAATAGCCGAGGTCCAGGTGATCGGTGCCAATGGTGCAGGTGCCGACGAAGCGCACCTGGCTGCCTTCCAGCAAGGCGCGGTCGACCCGGGTTACCGAACGCACCAGCAGCACATCGGCGTCGCGCACGCAGTCACGGTCGATGGCCCGCCCCGGATAACGCCGGATCTCGCCGAAACCGGCAAAGAAGGCATCGAGCAGGGGGATGTTTTCGTCGGCAACGATCAGCATGGGCGGGACTCCTGTGAGGGGCTGCAGTGTAGGGGCTGCACAGGACAATGACCAAGCGCTGTCTGCACCGGCCCCTCAAAGGAGCGTGCTTATCCCAGGTTGAAGCGCGCCGTGTTGTCGTTGAGCGCGCGGCTGCCCTGGCTGAGGGTGTCCGCGGCCTGGTTCACCGCCCGCGCTCCGTCCAGCAAACGTCCGGCGGCCTGGTCGACCTGCTGGATGCTGCCACTGACTTCATCGGCGGTGCCGGTTTGTTCCTCGACCGCCGTGAGGATCTGCGCCAGGGTATCGGTGACGCCCTGCACCGCCCCGGCGATCTGCCCCAGGCGTTCGCCCAGCCCGGTCACCGACTGCGCGTCCTGCACGGCCTGGCCACAGGCCAATTCCATCAGGCTGACCGCCTGGGTCACGGTGGCGCGCAAACTGTCCACCGTGCCGGCGATCTGCGCCGTGGAGGCCTGCGTGCGCTGGGACAGGCTGCGCACCTCATCGGCCACCACTGCGAACCCGCGCCCCTGCTCGCCGGCCCGCGCTGCCTCGATGGCAGCGTTGAGCGCCAGCAGGTTGGTCTGCTCGGCAATGCCGCGAATGGCATCCACCACCGACTGGATCTGCTGCCCCTGCTCGCTGACCCGCCCCAGCGCCTCGGCGGTATCGGTCAGGCGGCGATTGAGCTGCTGGATGCTCTCGGTGGTGCGCTGGCTGTCCCGGCTGCTGTCTTCGGCGATGCGCCGGGTCTGCCGGGCGCTGTCGGAGGCATGCTCGCAGCTTCTGGCGACTTCCTGGGAAGTGGCCGCCAGTTGCGTGGCAGCCGCAGCGATCTGACTGATCTGCTGTTGCTGGCGCTCGACATCCTGCAAGGTGCCGTTGGCCTGGACGTTCAGGGTCTGCACTGCCGAGCCCAGTTGCCGGGTTTCGTGGTTGACCCCGAGCAGGCTGGCACGCAATTGCACCACGGCAACGTTCAGCGCCTGGCTGATCGCCGCCAGCTCGTCGCGCCCCTGCACCGAGACTTCGACGCACAGGTTGCCGTCGCGCAAGGACTCGGCCAGGGTGGTGATACCACTGGCGCTACGGCGGATAGAAGCCTGCAGGCAGGCGAACAGGTACAACGCCAGCAGCAGCAACAGGCCGATGGTCGCACCCACCGGAATGAACTCGCGATTGGCCTTGGCGTGGTAGTAGTCCAGGCGCTCATGCAGCGACTGCAATGACTGCCCGCGCAGGCCGGACATGTCGTCGAGCAAGCGGCCGATGCTGGCTTCGAAGTCAGCCGGCTTGAGTTTGATCGCGCCTCCGAACACGCCGTCATCCAGCACCGCCAGTTCGGCATCGAGCGCCTTGATGCCCGCCTCGTAGCGCGTGCTCCAGCCCTGCAGCTCGGGCGGCAGCCGGGTTTGCAGGGCAGCAGCGGTCTTGGCCATCTGCTCGCGGGCATCGCCGATACGGCTGCGCAAATCGCGCATCTGCAGGCGGCTTTGCAGGCTGAACTGGCCGGAAACCACCGAGGTCTGGCCGATGCTCGCCATGCGTCCGATGCGCTCGATCAGTTCGGGTGCCTGCTGGGTCGAGAGCTGCATCAACAGGTAGGTTTCCAGCCAGGGATCGAGGATCAGCCCGCTGTCCATGGCGATCTGTTCGCGCAGGGCTTGCAGATGGCCGATGCTCGCGGTGAAGCGCTCGTAGCCGTCCGGCCACCAGCCGATCCCGCGCAGGGACTGGCTGTCCAGGCCGGATACCGAGCCTTGCAGGGTGTCGTAGCGGGCCAGGGCGTCGGCGCCGGCCTTCTCGTCGACCAGAGCGACCTTGAGGTTCTTCAGCGACTGATCGATACGCGGCAGCGCAGCGTCGATCTCGCCCATCAACTGGCGCGCCTCGGCGGTCGGCTCGCGCAGGATATCCACGGCTTTCCAGCGCGCGACCCGATAGCGCTGGGCCGACAGCTCGCGTTCCAGCTCGTCGAGCACCCGCAACTGGCGCACCCCGGACTGCTCGCCGGCGATGACCGCGAGCCGGGCGCGGTAATCCATGCCGATCAGCCCCAGGCTGAACAGCAGCGGCAACATGAACAGCAGAAACAGCAGCTGGAACTTGCGCGCGAAACCGAAACGCCCCAACAGACGCGCACCCGGTGATAACAGACGATTCATGACTCACTCCTGCGCATAGGGGTACCCTTGGGCGCAAACGTTTCTGCAGGCACCCAGGGTGATAGCGTTTCGCTAGCAACCTGTATGCCGGATACAGAGAATTCAGGAGAGAGACCGCCCGGCAAAGGATGCAGCCAAAAGGCTTGCACCCATTCCATGCACACTGCCGGTGCGGGCGTCACCGGAGGAAACAGGGGTGTAACAGCTATGGCTCAGTCGAGCTTCTTGCGAATCCAGTAAAGGTAGGTGCCGCCCTCTTCTTCCTGCTGCACCAGCTCGTGCCCGAGGAACACGCAGAACTTGGGAATGTCGCGGCGGGTGGAAGGGTCGGTGGCGATGACCTTGAGCAGGCCGCCGGCGCCCAGGTCGCGCACGTATTGATGCAGCATCATCACCGGCTCGGGACAGTTCAGGCCGGTGGCGTCGAGCACGGCGTCAGGGGTGAAATCGGTCATGTGGAGCACTCCGTAAGCGAAAAGTCAGCGAGGCTTGATGTCGAGGCGGCGCAGGTGGCAGGTCACTTCCTCGCGGTCGTGATAAAGCTGCTTGCAACCGATGGAGACCTTGACCTTGCGTGCCTTGAAGCCCTCCTCGATGCGCTCCAGCAGGCGCCGCACCTCGGCATAACGTTGCTTCATCGGCAGCTTGAGGTTGACCACCGCCTCGCGGCAATGCCCGTCGCCCAGCCATTCTTCGATCATCGACGCGGTACGTGCCGGCTTCTCGACGATATCGCACACCATCCAGTCGACCATTTGCTTCGGCTTCCAGGTAAAGCCATCGACCATCAGGTGTTGCACCAGGCCGGTATCCATCAGGCTCTCAGCCATGGGGCCGTTATCGATGGCGGTCACCAGCATGCCGCGCCTGACCAACTGGTAGGTCCAGCCGCCCGGAGCGGCGCCGAGGTCAACGCCGGTCATGTCATCGCCAAGGCGCTGCTCCCACTGCTCGCGAGGGATGAAATGGTGCCACGCCTCTTCCAGCTTCAGGGTCGAACGGCTCGGCGCCTCGCGGGGGAACTTCAGCCGCGGGATACCCATGGGCCACATGGCCGAGTTATCCGCATCGGCCAGGCCCAGGAAGACCCGCCGGCCACTGACGAAGGTCAGCAGCAGGCGCGGACCCGGGCCGTTCTCCACCAGGCGCCCGGCCTTGACCAGGGCCTTGCGCAGCGGCACCTCGAACTTGCGGCAGAAGGTGGACAGCTCCTTGCCGTCATTGCTGTCCATGACCTCCAGCCACAGGCTGCCGGCCACCGGATAGTCGGCCAGGTACTCCAGCAGCACGCTGATGCGATCGCTTTCCGGCAATTCGACGAAGCTGCCCCGGGCCCATTGGCGCGGGAAGATCAACTGCTTGAAACGCAGCGCGCCCATGATCTGCGCAGCGCCTTCGGCGTCGTTGCAGATGAACTCGGCGCAGGCGGTCTGCGGCTTGGCCTTGGCATAACCGGCAACGCCGAGCAACGCAGCGTGCTCGCTGATTTCGGAACACACCTCGCTCTCGAAACCGGGCCGGCAATGCAGGAACAGGGTATTCATCACTCACTCCGGACGGGGACGGCTGCGCCCCGGTGGAAAATCGGCGAATGATAAAGGACTTTCGGAACTGGCGACACGCCCCGCCGGTCCAGTACTTGGTCAGGCGCGCCAAACAGGGCTACCCTGACCGCTTAGCCAGGTCCGTGCCGTGCGGACCCAGAAAGAGGCGGTGCAGCGGCAACAGCAAGGAAGGCAGCCGCTCACCGGCACAGAAGGAGTTGGTCAATGTCCTCGCTCGACAGCCTGAAAACCCTCAAGACCCTGGCCGTAAGCGGCCGCGAATACCACTACTACAGCCTGCCCGAGGCGGCGAAGGCCCTCGGCGACCTGGGCCGGCTGCCGATGTCGCTCAAGGTGCTGCTGGAAAACCTGCTGCGCTGGGAAGACGGCGAAACCGTCACCGGCGCCGACCTCAGGGCCCTGGCCGACTGGCTCAAGGAGCGCAGCTCCGACCGCGAGATCCAGTACCGTCCGGCCCGGGTCCTGATGCAGGACTTCACCGGCGTGCCGGCGGTGGTCGACCTGGCCGCCATGCGCGCCGCCATGGCCCGGGCCGGCGGCGATCCACAGCGGATCAACCCGCTGTCGCCGGTGGACCTGGTGATCGACCACTCGGTGATGGTCGACCGCTACGCCAGCCCCGCCGCCTTCGGCGAAAACGTCGATATCGAAATGCAGCGCAACGGCGAACGCTATGCCTTCCTGCGCTGGGGGCAGAATGCCTTCGACAACTTCCGCGTGGTGCCGCCGGGCACCGGTATCTGCCACCAGGTCAACCTGGAATACCTCGGTCGTACCGTCTGGACCCGCGAGGAAGACGGGCGCACCTACGCCTTCCCTGACACCCTGGTCGGTACCGACTCGCATACCACCATGATCAACGGCCTCGGCGTACTCGGCTGGGGCGTCGGCGGCATCGAGGCCGAGGCCGCCATGCTCGGCCAGCCGGTATCGATGCTGATCCCCGAGGTGATCGGCTTCAAGCTCACCGGCAAGCTGCGCGAAGGCATCACCGCCACCGACCTGGTGCTGACGGTGACGCAGATGCTGCGCAAGAAGGGCGTGGTCGGCAAGTTCGTCGAATTCTATGGCGATGGCCTGGCCACCCTGCCCCTGGCCGACCGCGCCACCTTGGCCAACATGGCCCCGGAATACGGCGCCACCTGCGGCTTCTTCCCGGTGGACGACGTCACCCTCGATTACCTGCGCCTCTCGGGCCGACCGACGGAAACCGTCGAACTGGTCGAAGCCTATTGCAAGGCCCAGGGCCTGTGGCGCGAGCCGGGCCAGGAGCCGCTGTTCAGCGATAGCCTGGCGCTGGACATGGGTGAGGTCCAGGCCAGCCTGGCCGGGCCGAAACGCCCGCAGGACCGCGTCGCCCTGCCCGGCGTGGGCAAGGCCTTCGATGACTTCCTCGGGCTCAACGTGCGCAAGGCCAATGCCGAGGGCAGCGGCGAGATCCGCCTCGGCCTGGACGGCGAGGAACACAACTTGAAGGACGGCGCCGTGGTGATCGCCGCCATTACCTCCTGCACCAACACCTCCAACCCCAGCGTGATGATGGCCGCCGGCCTGCTGGCGAAGAAGGCCGTGGAAAAAGGCCTGCAGCGCAAACCCTGGGTGAAAAGCTCCCTCGCCCCAGGCTCGAAGGTGGTTACCGACTATTACCAGGCAGCGGGCCTGACGCCCTTTCTCGACCAATTGGGTTTCGACCTGGTCGGCTACGGCTGCACTACCTGCATCGGCAACTCCGGTCCGCTGGCCGACCCGATCGAAGCCGCCATCACCAGGGCCGACCTGGTGGTGGCCTCGGTGCTGTCCGGCAACCGCAACTTCGAGGGACGGGTGCACCCGTTGGTCAAGACCAACTGGCTGGCGTCGCCGCCGCTGGTGGTGGCCTACGCCCTGGCCGGCACGGTGCGCATTGACCTGAGCAACGACCCGTTGGGCCACGACGCCAATGGCCAGCCGGTGTACCTGCGGGATATCTGGCCGAGCCAGCAGGAAATTGCCGCGGCGGTGGCCCAGGTGGACACGCGGATGTTCCACAAGGAATACGCCGAGGTATTCGCCGGGGATGAACAGTGGCAAGCCATCGAGGTGCCGCAGGCGGCGACCTATGTCTGGCAGGACGACTCCACCTACATCCAGCATCCGCCGTTCTTCGACGGCATTTCCGGCCCGCCGCCGAAGATCGCGGACGTGCACGGCGCGCGGATCCTCGCCCTGCTCGGTGATTCGGTGACCACCGACCATATCTCCCCCGCCGGCAACATCAAGGCCGACAGTCCGGCCGGGCGCTACCTGCGCGACAAGGGCGTGGAACCGAAGGACTTCAACTCCTACGGTTCGCGGCGTGGCAACCACGAAGTGATGATGCGCGGCACCTTCGCCAACATCCGCATCCGCAACGAAATGCTCGGTGGCGAGGAAGGCGGCAACACCCTGCACGTGCCCACTGGCGAGAAACTGGCGATCTACGATGCGGCCATGCGTTATCGCGACGAAGGCACGCCGCTGGTGGTGATCGCCGGGCAGGAATACGGCACCGGATCGAGTCGCGACTGGGCGGCCAAGGGTACCAATCTGCTGGGCATCAAGGCGGTGCTGGCGGAAAGCTTCGAGCGCATCCACCGCTCGAACCTGGTGGGCATGGGCGTGCTGCCCCTGCAGTTCAGCGCCGGGCAGGATCGCAAGCAACTAGGGCTGACCGGGCGGGAGAAGATCGACATCCTCGGGCTGGATGGGGTGAAGATCGAGCCGCACATGAGCCTGAACCTGCGGATCACCCGGGAGGACGGCAGCGTCGAGGAAATCGCCGTGCTGTGCCGGATCGATACCTTGAATGAGGTGGAATACTTCAAGGCCGGGGGGATTCTGCATTATGTGTTGCGGCAGATGATCGGGCGGTAATTCACGCTCTTTCGTCATCACATCTCTAGCGTCCTTTCGACGCATACCCTGTGGGAGCGGGTTTACCCGCGATTGCGGTAGTGAAGTCGCCATAGCAATCGCGGCGGTTCGGCGTTCCGATGAACCCGCTCCCACAGGGTCCCTGCAAATCAGAAAATTGCGTAGGTGGTGTTCCGACCCGACCATCATGAACCATCGGTCACCACCTGACTTATGTTGCGAAAATGTGAAAGAATGCGCGCAAATTTCATGAACGTGAAGACTTCGCTTAACCCAGGCGCACCTGGTTTTCATTGAGCGAGATCAACGTAAGTCAAATATTCATTCAATAATTTCGTAGGGCCGCCGATAACCCACGAAAGCCTTGCGGATTGAACAGCTTATGCGCAACAACCAACCGATTACCCAGAGAGAACGGACTTTCCCTGCCCAACAGCGGTTGATTTCGACTACCGATGCCAAGGGTGTCATTACCTATTGCAACGATGCGTTCATCGAAATCAGCGGTTTTTCCCGCGAGGAACTGATGCGCGCACCGCATAACCTGGTGCGCCACCCGGATGTGCCGTCGGCGGTGTTCGCCCACATGTGGACAACCCTCAAGCAGGGCCTGCCATGGATGGGTATCGTCAAGAACCGCTGCAAGTCCGGTGATCATTACTGGGTCAACGCCTACGTCACGCCGATCTTCGAGAACAACCAGGTGGTGGGCTACGAGTCGGTGCGGGTCAAGCCGACCGCCGAGCAGGTTCGCCGCGCCGAAGCCCTGTACAAGCGCATCAACGACGGCAAGTCGGCCATCCCGCGGCGCGACAAGTGGCTGCCGGTGCTGCAGGACTGGCTGCCGTTCATCATGATCAGCCAGATCGGTTTCCTGATCGGCATATGGCTCGGCCACTCCTGGGGCTTCGCCCTCGCCGCCGCGCTCTCCGTACCCCTGGGCCTGCTCGGCCTGGGCTGGCAGCAGCGCGGCCTCAAGCGCCTGCTGCGCCTGGCCGAACAGACCACCTCCGACCCGCTGATCGCGCAGATGTACACCGACAGCCGCGGCGTCCAGGCGCGCCTGGAAATGGCCATGCTCAGCCAGGATGCACGCCTGAAGACCTGCCTGACCCGCCTGCAGGACACCGCCGAGCACCTCAATGAGCAGGCTCGTCAGTCCGACGCACTGGCCCACAACAGTTCCTCGGGCCTGGAACGCCAGCGCGTGGAAACCGAGCAGGTCGCCGCTGCCGTCAACCAGATGGCCGCCACCACCCAGGAAGTGGCCAACCATGTGCAACGCGCCGCCGATGCGACCCAGGCCGCCAACCGCCTGACCGATCGCGGGCGCAACATCGCCGGGGAAACCCGCGACGCGATCCAGCGCCTGTCCACCGCCGTCGGCGAAACCGGGCAGACCGTCACCCAGCTCGCTCGCGACAGCGACGAGATCGGTGGCGTAGTCGATGTGATCAAGGGCATTGCCGACCAGACCAACCTGCTGGCCCTCAACGCCGCCATCGAAGCGGCCCGGGCCGGAGAAATGGGCCGTGGCTTCGCCGTAGTGGCCGACGAGGTCCGTCAGTTGGCCCAGCGCACCAGCGAATCCACCGGGCAGATCCATAGCCTGATCGCCAAGCTGCAGCAAACCGCCTCGAATGCGGTGCAGACCATGGAAGCCGGGCATCGCCAGGCCGAAGAAGGCGTGCAACGGGTGATGGAAGCCGACGAAGCGCTGGTGGGCATCAGCGAAGCGGTGGCCAACATCACCGACATGGCAACCCAGATTGCCGCAGCGACCGAGCAGCAGACCTCGGTGGCCGAGGAAATCAGCCGCAACATCAGTACCATCGCGGCGCTGGCCGACCAGACCTCGGAGCAGGCTCAGCACTCGGCGCAGCTCAGTGAGGAACTGACCCATACGGCGACCACGCAGTACTCGCTGGTGGAGCGGTTCAACCGCTGATCGTTGCTGGAAATGCGAAAGGCCCGGAAGTGCTTAGCTTCCGGGCCTTTTTGTTGGGCTTTCGGGCCTCATCGCTGGCAAGCCAGCGATGAGGCCCTCAAGGCCACCTCACCAATCAAGCTTCAAGCGACTCTCGAAATACCGTTCCTGCCCCGTCAAAGGATCCTCGAACCTCAGGCTGCGCGCCAACAGTTTCAACGGCTTTGCATAATCATCCTCGCCCTGAACCACCTCGGGATAGAACGGATCGTTGCAGATCGGCGCCCCCAACGCCGCCATATGCACGCGCAACTGGTGGGTCTTGCCGGTCACCGGCGACAGACCGTAGCGCCACAGGCCACCCTGCTTCTCCAATACCTCGGCATGGGTCTCGCTGTTGCTCGCCCCCGGCACTTCCTGCATGCGGAAAAACGGTTCGCCGTTGGCCATGCGACTCTTGTGCACCAATGGAAAATCCAAGCCGGGCAAGGCCGGTGCAATGGCCTGGTACTGTTTGTCGATGCGTCGGGTCGGGAACAGCTGCTGATACGCCGAGCGGCTTTGCGGATTGGCGGAAAACAGCACCAGCCCGGCGGTATGCCGGTCGATACGGTGCAGCGGCACCAGGTGAGGGTTGTCGAGACGGCGGATCAGGCGGCGCAGCAAGGTCTGCTCGACATACTCGCCGGTCGGAGTTACCGGCAGGAAATGCGGCTTGTCGGCGACCACCAGATGCTCATCCACATGCAGGATCTCCTCCAGCACCGGAATGGGCTTTTCGTTGGGCACTTCGCGGAAGTAATGGATACGCAGCCCCACCCGGTAGGGATGATCGACCGCGATCGGCTGGCCCTGGGCATCCAGCACCCGGCCGCGTACGAAACGATCGAGCCAGACCTCGCGCCCGATCGCCTTGAAGTGCTCGCAGAGACAGTCCAGCACGGTGGACCAGTTGCCCGGCGGCAGGCAGACCGTACTGGCCTGCTGGCTGGCCGGATCGAAAACAACGCTCATGGGAAGCCTCGCAAGCTGGGGGCCGGGCATTATCCGGCATGCCTGCAGCTTCAGCCAGCCTCGACCGACGCCGTGTCACAGGCTGCCTTCAACCAGCGCAACACATCGACTGCCTCCCAGCGGCCGGCGTCGTACAAGGCATAGGCCTGGCCGTCGAAGCCCACCACATCCAGCGGTCGGTGAAAGCCGGCGCGCTGGAACAGGGCTTCGATCTCGGCGAAGCAGGTGTTGAAGTGAACCTTGCCGAACGGCGTACGGTCGTCGGTGACCAGGCCTTCCAGGCGCAGTTCCGCCACGGCGCCGCGCACCTGGTCGACGGACATGGCATTGACGCTGGCTTTGAGTTGTTCGACGTTGACCATCATGTTTCTCCGGGCATGAAGCTGCCCGCCCCGCATACTGTATTTATGTACAGCATAGGAGGCGAGCGGGTTGAACGTCAATCGACGTAACGAATCATTGCAAGCCCGGCAGGTAGCCGGTGCCCTTGCGAATGGTCAGCACCTGGCGGCGGTGCTTGTGTTCGGCCAGGCCCAGATGGACCCAGCCGTCGAATTCCAGGATCAACTGGTCGAAGTCCAGGTTGCTGTCCATGATGCGCCGGGCCAGCTCGCGGGGCGAAAGGCTGACGGCCATGATGTCGGCTGCCAGCCCGCGGATATGGGCGCTGGACCCCGAACCGCCGATCTGCCGGTTCAAGGCTTCGCTGCGATAGCCGCTGGTGACCAGGACCGGCTGGCCGATCAAGCTGCGTACCGACTCGAGGGTCTGGCACAGCCGGACCAGATTGGCGATGACCTGGCTGTCGGGATTGTTGTCGAGCCCCGTCCGGTTGGCGACCTGCGAGGCCGTCATTTCGGCGAGGGTGAAATGGGGGGTGAGGAACATGCATGCCACTCCTTGGCTGAAAAAATCCGCAGCGGCCACCACGGCCGGTGCCAGCGGATTCTCCAACCGCCGCGATGACGATTGCATGCGTCCTTGTGCATCAAAATGTGAAACGGTGACCTACCCGAGGAAAGCCACCACCTGGTCGACGTCGAACGGCCAGTCCAGTTCCGCACCGGTGTCGCAGCGACGCAACACCGGGATGCGCAGGCCGTAACGCTCGAACAGCAACTGATCGTCGGCGATATCCACCAGTTCCACCAGCAGGCCGTGCTCCACCAGCGGCATGAGCAGCGCTTCGGCCACTTCGCACAGGTGACAACCCAGTGTGCCGAACAATTGGCATTCAGGAAGCATTGAAAATTACCGATACAAAATGAACGGAAGGTTCATTCTAGGGGGCACCCCCGGGTCCGTCGAGGCAGGCATGCGCGCAACGCGACGACCTGACCGGGGTCAAGGGGCCTGGCTTGGGTTTGCCGTACGCTGGACGTTTTTTGCCGTTTTTACAGGGAGTATGTGGTGTGTTCGCAAATCTGCTGATCATCCTGGCGTCATCGCTGGTCGTCATCGCGGTGTTCAGGCGCCTGCAGTTGCCGCCGGTACTCGGCTATCTGTGCGTCGGACTGTTCGTCGGCCCTACGGCGCTGGACTGGGTCAACGAAAGCGAGGAACTGCCGGACCTGGCGGAAATGGGCGTGGTCTTCCTGCTGTTTTCCCTCGGCCTGGAATTCTCCCTGTCGAAAATGCTGGCCTTGCGCAAGGTGGTGTTCGGCCTGGGCAGCCTGCAGGTAGTGTTCTGCGGCCTGGCCCTGGCCGGCGCCCTGTCGCTGCTGGGCATGCCGAGCACGGCAGCGTTGCTGCTCGGTGGCGGCCTGGCCTTGTCGTCCACGGCCATCGTGTCCAAGGAGTTGACCAGCCTGGGCGAGATCTTCAGCACTCACGGGCAGAACGCCATTGGCGTGCTGCTGTTCCAGGATGTGGTGGCGGTATTGCTGCTGACCCTGGTCCCGGTGTTCGCCGGTGAATCCAGTCAGGCCTGGTACTGGGCCCTGCCGCTGACCCTGGGCAAGACCGTGATCCTGTTCGTCGGCCTGCTGCTGGCCAGCCGCTGGCTGCTGCCGAGGCTGTTCCATGAAGTCGCCAGTTCCCATTCGGCCGAACTGTTCGTGCTGCTGGCCCTGGTGATCGTATTGCTCACCGCCTGGCTGACCCACCTGCTCGGCCTGTCGCCGGCCCTGGGCGCCTTCCTCGCCGGCATGCTGCTGGGCGAAAGCAATTACCGCCATCAGATCGAGGCGGACATCCGCCCGTTCCGCGACATCCTGCTGGGCCTGTTCTTCGTCAGCATCGGCATGCTTATCGACCTGCACCTGTTCGCCAGCCATGGCCTGGAAATCCTTGCCCTGACCCTCGGCCTGCTATCGCTCAAGGGCCTGGTGGTGGCGGCGCTGGTGCGGGTGCGCGGCAGCGATGCGGAAACCGCCTGGCGCAGCGGCCTGGCATTGGCCCAGGGCGGCGAGTTTTGCTTTGCCCTGATGGCGCAGATGCAGCAAAGCAACCTGCTCCCCGCCGAACTGGGCCAATTGCTGCTGGCGGCGACCTTCTGCTCGATGCTGGTCACGCCCCTGCTCCTGCGCGCCGCACCGGCCGTGGCCCTGCGCCTGCACCGCAAACCCAACGAAGAAGTCCACCTGGAAGAAATCGAAGCGCAGAGTGCCGATATCAAGGGGCACGTGATCATCTGTGGCTATGGTCGGGTCGGCCAGTCCATAGGCCGTTTCCTGCGCCGCGAACAGTTGCCCTTCATCGCCCTGGACGATGATCCGGTGCGGGTGCAGGAGGCGGCGGCCGGCGAGAGCTGCGTGCACTATGGCGATTCGCGGCGTGGCGAGTTGCTCGAAGCCATCGGCCTGGAGCGTTCCCGGCTGCTGGTGGTGGCCGTGGACAATACCGACGTGGCCATGCAGGTACTCAAGGCCGCACGCCAGCGCAACGCGCAGATTCCCATCCTGGTGCGTACCCGCGACGACAGCCTGCGCGATGAACTGCGCGCCGCCGGGGCCAGCGCCGTGGTCCCCGAGGTGCTGGAGTCCAGCGTGATGCTGGCGTCCCATGCCCTGGTGATGCTCGGCGTTCCCGAGGACCGGGTGCGCAAGACCGTCGAGGAAGTGCGCCAGAGCCGCTACCGCCTGTTGCAAGGTTTCTACCAGGGCGCGCAGACCGACCTGGTGGACAGCGAAGGCCAGCCCAAGGTGCTGATGCATGCAGTGCAATTGCCTTCCAGCGCCTATGCCTGCGGGCGGCGCCTGGATGACCTGGCGCTGGAGCAACTGGGCGTGGAAGTGCAGGCGGTGCAGCGTAACGGCACCGAACTGGCCCTGAACACCGGGACGTTCCTGCATGCCGGGGATTCGATACTGGTGTGTGGGCCGCTGAGTGCGATCAAGACCAGCGAGGCGCGCCTGCTGGCTGGCCGCTGAGGTTTTGTGATGTCTTCAAGGCAGAATCGCCGGCAACGCCGGCTCCCACAAGGTATCTGGCCAGCCGCAGAATCGGTGGCCGGCACGGATACTGTGGGAGCCGGCGTTGCCGGCGATGCGCCGCGCAGAGCGGCGCCCATACCTCAGTCCTGGCTGGTGGCACCGATCTTGTGGATCGACAGGTCGGCGCCGTAGTACTCCTGCTCCTGGCTCAGGCGCAGGCCATGCACGCGCTTGATCAGACCGTAGACGATGAAACCACCGGCAAGCGCCACCAACACGCCGGCGGCGCTGCCGATCAACTGGCTGACGAAGCTCACCCCGCCCAGCCCGCCGAACACCTGCTGCCCGAAGATCCCGCAGGCAATCCCGCCCCATACCCCGCACAGGCCATGCAACGGCCAGACACCGAGCACGTCGTCGATCTTCCAGCGGTTCTGGGTCGCGGTGAAGCACCAGACGAACAAGGCACCCGCCACCGCCCCGGTGACCAGCGCTCCCACCGGATGCATCAGGTCGGAACCGGCGCAGATCGCCACCAGGCCGGCCAGCGGTCCGTTATGCAGGAAGCCAGGGTCATTGCGCCCCACCAGCAGCGCGGCGACGGTGCCGCCGACCATCGCCATCAACGAGTTGACCGCCACCAGGCCGCTGACCGCCGTCAGGGTCTGGGCGCTCATCACGTTGAAGCCGAACCAGCCGACGATCAGGATCCACGAACCCAATGCCAGGAACGGAATGTTCGACGGCGCGAAGGCGACCAGGCGCCCTTCGCGATAGCGGCCGTTGCGCGGGCCCAGCAACAGCACCGCCGCCAGCGCCAACCAACCGCCCATGGCGTGCACCACCACGGAGCCGGCGAAGTCATGGAACGGCGCGCCAAAGGCCGCGGTCAACCAGGCCTGCACCCCAAGGTTGCCGTTCCAGACGATGCCCTCGAAGAACGGATAGACGAACGCTACGATCAGCAAGGTTGCGCACAATTGCGGGGCAAAGCGTGCCCGCTCGGCGATACCTCCAGAGATGATCGCCGGGATGGCCGCCGCAAAGGTGAGCAGGAAGAAGAACTTCACCAGGCCATAGCCATGCTCGGCACCGAGGGTCGCTGCCGGATGCAGGAAATGCGTGCCATAGGACAGCCAGTAGCCGATGAAGAAGTACGCCAGGGTCGAGACGGCGAAGTCGCTGAGAATCTTCGACAGTGCGTTGACCTGGTTCTTGTGGCGTACGGTGCCGACTTCAAGAAAGGCGAAACCGGCATGCATGGCCAGCACCATGACTGCGCCGAGAAGGATGAACAGGGTATTGGAGCCCTGGACCAGGGAGTCCACTGCGCTTTGCAAATTTTCCATGAAGACGGCAGGCCTGCAAAAAGAAAAAAGCACCAAAGCAGTTCGAGAGACATCCATGACGCACCAGACTGGATCAGTCGGACGCCCATCCGTGGGTGAAAAAACCCGAGCGAGGTGATTTTTCCGGGGTTGGCTTGAATTGGGTTATGGTTGAACAGCAGGCCAGACGGCTCGACGCCCGGAAAAGGCGCAAGCCGCAGGCCAAACGCACCACTGCGTAGCAATTGCTGTACCAGCGACGTCTGACTGAACCTTCAGCAACGCCCTGCACTCGAAATTCCGATTGCCAACCTTTCATGGAGAACCGTATGGCCAGCAAACAGGCACAAACCGCCCAGGAAATCCTCATGTCGGATTTCCAGACCCTGGTGCGCGACACCGAGAAACTCCTTGAACATACCGCCACCCTCGCCGGGGACCAGGCCGACGAGCTGCGCGCGCAGATCCACGACAGCCTGCTGCGTGCCCGGGAAACCCTGCAGCAGACCAACCAGGATCTGCGCGAGCGCGGCCAGGCGGCGCTGACCAGCACCGAGGACTACGTGCAGAACAATCCATGGCAATCCATCGGCATCGCTGCCGGAGTGGGCTTCCTGATCGGTCTGCTGGCCAGTCGGCGCTGAGGGCCTGGCCATGGAAAACCAATCCCCCGGCTCGTCGTCGCGGCGCCTCGGCGCGGCGATCCTCGGGCTGCTGCACGGTCATGTCGAGCTGTTCGGCATCGAACTGCAGGAACAGAAGGCCCGCACCCTCAACCTCCTGCTCTTCGCAGGCCTGGCCCTGGTCTTCGCCCTGCTCCTGCTGACCGCGCTGTCGGCGCTGCTGCTGGTGCTGCTGTGGGACAGCTATCGCCTGGCCGGGATCATCGGCCTGTGCGTGTTCTACGGCATCGCCGCGCTGTTCTGCGCCGTACGCCTGAAAACCGCGGTACATGACGAGCTGTCGCCGTTCCGCGGCACCCTCGAAGAACTTGCCAAGGACCGGGAGCGCCTGTTGCCATGAGCCTGCCTGAACTGCCCAAGACCTCCGATCGCCGGGAACTGCGCAAGGCAATGGTGCGCCTGCGCATGGAGATGCATCGCCAGGAAATCCGCAACGAAGCCGGTAATGCCCTGCAACCCCTGACCCGCCTGCGCAGCATGGGTGACAGCCTGCACAGCGGCCTGCAGGGCGGCCTTGGCATCAAGCATGCGCCGCTGTGGGGCATCGGTGCCGTGGTCTTGCTGGGGTTCATCACCGGCAAGGGCGCGCGCAGCGGCAACCTGTCGCGCATGACCAGGCTGGCCAGTGGCCTGCTGCCCTTGATTCGCCTGTTCATGCAGCAGCCGCCGAATCGTCGTTAACGGAACTGGCGGCATTCTTGCAGAACGTTGACCGGGCGGTCCGCCGCCCTTCCGCGTCCAAGAACAACAAGGAGTCGCCGTGTCCGACGAGCAACCGCTCGCCTGTTTCCAGCCGTTCATCGACACCGCCACAGGGCGTATCGCTGGCGTCGAAGCCTTGGGGCGCCTGCGCCGCAGCGACGGCCAGTTGCGCTCGGTAGGGCCGCTGTTCAACGATCCGCACATGCCCTCCGCCGACTTGTTGAAACTCGACCGGACCCTGCGGGAACAGGCGTTCAGACAATTCCACCAGGCCCCGGGAGACTGGTTTCTCAGCCTCAACATCTCGCCACGCTGGGTCAGCGAACTGCAACCTGGCGAGCCGCTGCCAAGCCTCGTCCAGTTGCAGCAGCAAGGCATCGATCCGCGCCGGGTCGTGTTCGAGATCACCGAGACCGGCGGTGACCGCGAACGCCTGGCGATGGTCGTGCAGCGCTACCGGGAGGCCGGTGCGCGGGTCGCCATCGACGATTTCGGTGCCGGCTATTCGCAACTGGACCGCGTGCTCTCGCTGCAACCGGATATCCTCAAGCTCGACATGCGCCTGTTCCAGGCGGCGGCCCGGGGCGGCCCCAGCAGCGAAGTGGTCAAGGCCCTGGCGCAGATGGCCGAGAAAACCGGCTGCGTGATCATCGCCGAAGGGGTAGAGACCGAGGCCGAGCTGAACTTCGCCCTGGAATGCGGTGCGCGCTACCTGCAAGGTTTTCTCTTCGCGGGCGCCGAACCTGGCTTCTTCCCCGCGCAGACCTTCGCCGGGCGCTTCGCCCAGCTACGCGAGCAATACGTGCATGGCAAGCTGGCAGAGCGCGCGCGGCTGATGCAACGGCGCCAGCAGCTGGTGGAACTGATGCCGCAATTGCAGCAGTGGGTCCTGGCCAATGCCGCCCTGGAAAAGCTGCCCGACCTCAAGGCCTACCCCTGGCTGCTGCGCTTCTTCCTTTGCGACCGCCACGGCACCCAGTTGACGCCGAACCTGGAATGGCGCCAGGACAGCTGGCACATCGACTCCAGCTACCTGGGGCACAACTGGTCGTGGCGGCCGTATTTCTACCACTTGCTGGCAGAGGGTTGGGACGAGCGCCGGCTGATCCTGTCCAACACCTATCGCGATGCCACGACCAACCAGTACTGCCTGACCGCCGGGCAGTTCTTCGACAGCGGACGCCGCCTGTTACTGATCGACGTGGACGCCGCCGGACTTTGAGCTTGCGGCGCGGCCCTGGAACACGGGAAGCTAGGCCCCTGCCCCTTGTTATGGAGACCCGGCCTTGGACTGGCACACCCTGCTTACCCGCGAACGCCTCGGCAAAACCCTGCACAGCTCCGAGGAACTGGGCCGCAGCCCGTTCCACAAGGATCACGACCGCATCATCTTCTCGGGTGCCTTCCGCCGCCTCGGGCGCAAGACCCAGGTCCACCCGGTCACCAGCAACGACCATATCCACACCCGCCTGACCCACTCGCTGGAAGTCAGTTGCGTGGGCCGCTCGCTGGGCATGCGCGTTGGCGAAACCTTGCGCGAGGTCCTGCCCGACTGGTGCGAGCCCAGCGACCTGGGCATGGTGGTGCAATCGGCCTGCCTGGCGCATGACATCGGCAACCCGCCCTTCGGCCACTCGGGTGAGGACGCCATCCGCCACTGGTTCCAGCAGGCTGCCGGGCGCGGCTGGCTCGATGCGATGAGCCCCACCGAGCGCGCCGACTTCCTCAACTTCGAAGGCAATGCCCAGGGTTTCCGGGTGCTGACCCAACTGGAATATCACCAGTTCGACGGCGGCACCCGGCTGACCTACGCCACCCTTGGCACCTACCTGAAATATCCCTGGACCGCACGCCACGCCGACGCCCTTGGCTACAAGAAGCACAAGTTCGGCTGCTACCAGAGCGAGCTGCCGCTGCTCGAACAGATCGCCCGCAAGCTCGGCCTGCCACAACTGGAAGACCAGCGCTGGGCCCGCCATCCACTGGTGTACCTGATGGAAGCGGCGGATGACATCTGCTACGCCCTGATCGATCTGGAAGACGGCCTGGAGATGGAACTGCTGGATTACCAGGAAGTGGAAGCACTGCTGCTTGGCCTGGTCGGCGACGACCTTCCGCAAACCTACCGCCAGCTCGGCCCGCAGGACTCGCGGCGGCGCAAGCTGGCGATCCTTCGCGGCAAGGCCATCGAACACCTGACCAATGCCGCCGCGCGGGCCTTCGTCGAACAGCAGGACGCCTTGCTGGCCGGTACCCTGCAGGGCGACCTGGTGGAACATATGGATGGCCCGGCCAAGCGCTGCGTGCTCCAGGCCAAGGACATCGCGCGCAAGAAAATCTTCCAGGACAAACGCAAGACGCTCCATGAAATCGGCGCCTACACCACCCTGGAGATTCTCCTCAACGCCTTCTGTGGCGCGGCCCTGGAGCAGCATGGCGGGCGCACGCCGTCGTTCAAGCACCGACGCATCCTTGATCTGCTCGGTAACAACGCGCCGGACCCGAACGGCTCCCTGCATGCAGCGTTCCTGCGCATGATCGACTTCATTGCCGGAATGACCGACAGCTACGCGACCGAGATGGCGCGGGAAATGACCGGGCGTTCAAGCCCGATCTAAATGACAACGGGGTCCTCTGCGAAGGACCCCGTTGTATAACGGCAATATGGCTCTTTGCCTCTATTTTCCGACATGAAAATGGAAACTTCCCAAACAACTTTGTAGCCATTAAGAGAATACAAAGTAGGAAAATTCCTATATTAAAGCCGACCCTCACTCATTTTATGTGCAGGCTTCTCATCTGGGCTATGGTGCCGCTTCAATAAGCATTCCTTTGGAAGATTGAGCATGCACTCTGTTTTTATTGTCGATGACCATCCTGTCATTCGCCTGGCCCTGCGAATGCTGCTGGAGAACGAAGGCTACCGGATCGCCGGCGAGTCCGATAACGGGGTCGACGCCATGCAGATGGTCCGCGAAAGCCCGCCCGACCTGGTCATCCTCGATATCGGCATTCCCCGCCTGGACGGCCTGGAAGTGCTGTCGCGCTTCAATACCATGTCGCTGTCGCTGAAGATCCTGGTGCTCACCGCACAATCGCCGGCACTGTTCGCCATCCGCTGCATGCTCTCCGGCGCCTGCGGCTATGTGTGCAAACAGGAAGACCTGAGCGAACTGCTAAGTGCCATTCGCGCGGTACTTTCCGGCTATAACTATTTTCCCAGCCAGGCCATCAGCCCGTTGCGCCAGCAGATTGAAACCCCCGAGGAAATAGAACGCTTCAAATCGGTCAATGACCGCGAGTTGATGGTCCTGCAACTTTTCGCCCAGGGCCGAAGCAACAAGGAAATCGCCGAAGGCATGTTCCTGAGCAACAAGACGGTGAGTACCTACAAGAAACGCCTGATGCAAAAACTCAAGGCGCGCTCGCTGGTGGAACTTATCGAAATGGCCAAACGCAACGAACTGGTATGAATGCACGCATGCTTGGCAAGGCGCTCCTGCTCGGCCTGCTGCTCGGGCTCTGCCTCGAACGCGCGCAGGCGACTACACCGCCGGACGACACGCTCAAACTCTTCAGCCGCAGCGCCCAGGTGCCCTTGCGGATCGCCCTGACGCCTGCCCAGCAGGCCTGGCTGCATAACCGGCACGAGCTGGTACTGGGCGTCTCGGCGCCGGACTACCCGCCGTTCGACATGACCGCCAGCGGCCGCGACTATGAAGGGGTCACCGCCGACTACGCCGGCCTGCTCGGCGCAACCCTCGGGCTGCCGGTGAGGATCAAGCGCTTCGCCAGCCGCGACCTGGCACTCCAGGCCCTGCTCGCAGGCCGGATCGACCTGCTCGGCAGCGCCAACAGCTACGATCTCGCCGTGCCGGGCGTCGCCCTGTCCCAGCCCTACGCCGAAGACCAGCCGGTTCTGGTGACCCGGGAAAACGAGACCCGGCCGCTGGACACCGGCCTGAAGAACCTGCGCCTGAGCATGATCGAGCATTACCTGCCGCTGGCCGACGTGCGCGCCACCTACCCCTACGCCAGCATCCGCACCTACAGCTCGTACCATAACGCGCTCAATGCAGTCGCCTTCGACCAGGCCGACGTGTTCCTCGGCGACACCCTGTCGACCCACTACCTGCTCAACCAGAGTCACCTGCGCAACCTCAAGATGGCCAATTTCGCCAAGCACGAAGCCACCGGCTTCGGCTTTGCCGTGCAACAGGGCAACCAGGTGCTGCTGACCTTGATCAACAAGATCCTCGAAGCCGTGACCAGCACCACCCGCGCCAGTATCTTCCAGCGCTGGAGCGCCGGCAGCAGCATCCTGCTCACCGACCG
This sequence comes from Pseudomonas bharatica, assembly GCF_048586865.1. NCBI lineage: Bacteria > Pseudomonadati > Pseudomonadota > Gammaproteobacteria > Pseudomonadales > Pseudomonadaceae > Pseudomonas > Pseudomonas bharatica. The sequence continues at coordinate 34,828 of NZ_JBMAWR010000033.1, forward strand.
CAAGCTGCAATTGTCACCCAGCGAAGAACAGTGGCTGGCGAAGAATCCGGTGGTACGGGTCACGGTGGACGAGCATGCCGCGCCCCTGACCTTCTTCGACCGCTCCGGCAACCTGCGGGGGATCGCCGCCGATCTGCTGGAACTCATCCGCCTGCGCACCGGCCTGCATTTCGAAATCACGCGCAGCAATGGCATCAGCGACATGATCGACCAGGTGCAGCATGGCCACGCCGAATTGATCGCAGCCATTTCCAGCAGCCCGGAACGGGAAGCGGCGCTGCATATCAGCCGTCCGTACCTGGAGAACTCCTATGTCCTGGTGACCCGCGATGGCAAGGACGCCCCCGGCTCCCTGGAGGAACTGCAAGGCCGGCGCCTGGCCGTGAGCCGCGGCAACCTGCTCAACGAAGGCATCCGCCAACGCTACCCGGACATCCAGCTGGTCTCCACCGAAGACACCGCCGCGGCCGCCAGCATGCTGCGCAATCGCCAGGTGGATGGCATGGTCATGGCCCTGATCAACGCCAACTTCAACCTCACCACCCAGCGCCATCTGGTGATACGCGCCACCGTCAGCGACATACCGGCGACCTTCTCCCTGGCCACTTCACGCAACAACCCCGAGCTGGCATCGATCCTCGACAAGGCCCTGACCAGCATCGTTCCCGAGGAAATGGGCATCATCAATGGCCGTTGGCGTGGCTACAGCGGCGGCTCCTACTCGTACTGGCAAAGCCATCAGCAGAGCATTCTCAAGATCATTCTCGGCACCGTGGTCCTGTTGCTGCTGTCACTGGCCTGGAATGCCTGGATGCGCCGCCAGATCAAGCAGCGCGAGGCCGCCGAGCGAGCGCTCAACGACCAGCTCGAATTCATGCGGGCCATGGTCAACGGCACCCCCCATCCCATCTATGTGCGCGATCGCCACGGCCTGCTGCAGACCTGCAACGACAGTTACCTGCAGGCCCTCGGCGTGGAACTGGACGCCGTGCTCGGCAAGTCGATCCACGACGCGCCCCTGGGCGTCACCGAGGACGCGCGCAAGATCCAGGCCGATTACCTGCGGGTGATGAACGAGGGCAGGCCGCTGATCGTCGATCGTCCGCTGATGCTCAAGGACACCGAGCAGACCATCTACCATTGGGTCCTGCCCTACCGTGACTCCTTGGGCGAGGTGAAGGGCATCATCGGCGGCTGGCTGGACATCAGCGAACGCCGCCAGCTGATCCACGACCTGCGCCTGGCCAAGGAACAGGCCGACGCGGCCAACCGTGCGAAAAGCGTGTTCCTGGCAACCATGAGCCATGAAATCCGCACGCCGATGAACGCCCTGATCGGCATGCTGGAACTGGCCCTCAAGCGCACCGGCGATCCGCAAAGGGAGCATGCCGCGATCGAGGTCGCCTACCGCTCCGCCCGCGACCTGCTGGCGCTCATCGGCGATATCCTCGATATCGCCCGCATCGAATCGGGTCATCTCAATCTCAGCCCGGAGCGGGCCAACCCGGCGCACCTGGTGCAGTCAGTGGGCGAAGTATTCGACGGCATGGCGCGGGAAAAAGGCCTGGAGCTGAAGCTGACCATCTCGCGCAGCGCCAACCGCGACGTATTGCTCGATCCGCTGCGCGTCAGGCAGATCCTCTCCAACCTGGTCAGCAACGCCATCAAGTTCACCACCTGGGGCCAGGTCAGGATCGACCTGGCCCTGTCCAGCCTGCCCGAGGGCGGCGACAACGGGCGGCACGACCTGCAACTGGACCTGTCGGTGTGCGATACCGGCGTCGGTATCTCGGCGGAAGACCAGCAGCGCCTGTTCCAGCCCTTCGTCCAGGTCGAGCCGGACAGCGCTCAGGCACGCAGCGGTACTGGCCTGGGCCTGGTGATCAGCCGCAGCCTGTGCGAAATGATGGGCGGCAGGCTGAGCCTGTTCAGCAAACCCGGCGAGGGCACCGAGATCCGTGTCACCCTGCCCCTGCGCAGCCTGCCGGAAAGCGCCGAAGCGCAACCCGGCGAAGCAGCGCCGCCCATGCCCAGCGCCAGCCTCAGGGTCATGGTGGTGGACGACCATCCTGCCAATCTGCAACTGGTGGCCCAGCAACTGGAATTCCTCGGCGTGCACTACCGCTGCCTGGACAACGGCGAAGAGGCCCTGGCGCTCTGGCGCGAAGCTCGCTTCGATGTGTTGATCGTCGATTGCAACATGCCCGGCATGAACGGCTATGAGTTCACCCGGGCCGTACGCGAGGAAGAAAAACGTCGGCAACGCCCCGCCTGCATCATCCTCGGCTACACCGCCAACGCCCAGCCGGAAGTCCGCGAACACTGCCTGCAGGCCGGCATGGACGATTGCCTGCTCAAGCCCATCGGCTTGCACACCCTGGGTCAACGCCTGGCCGGCGTAACCTTGCACAAGGCGCCGGCCTTGATCGACCTGACCGGCCTGCAACCGATCATCGGCGATTGTCCGCAGGAACTGCGGCGCCTGCTGGAGACCCTGCTGCGCAGCAGCCCCGATGACCAGCAGCGGCTTATCGCCACCGACACCCACGGCGACCCGCAACAACTGAAAAGCGTCGCGCACCAGATTCTCGGGGTGGCGCGCATCGTCCAGGCCGAGGAACTGATCCTGGCCTGTGAAAAACTCGAGGAAGTCTGTGCGCGCTATGCCCCCGAGCCGGTGCTCAGGCGCCGCAAGCGGCAGGTGCTGCGGCAGATGCGCAGGGTCGACCAGACACTGCGCCAGACCCTGGGGAATCTGCCGGGGCCAGCGAACGCTGGCGGGGAAGACAAGAGCTGAAAAGCAGCGCGGCAGCCCATGGGCCGCCGCGCTACGTTCATCAGGCCTTGTTGATCGGCTTTTCCGGGTACCAGGCGTCGACCAGCGGGCCGACCTCGATGCTGGTCAGTTCGCTGCGGCCCTTCAGCCAGGCTTCGACGGCAGCGCGCTGCTCTTCGCTGACCGAGCCACGCTTGGCCAGGCAGACCAGGCCGAAATCGTCACCGCCAACATAGTCCAGGCCGTTGGCATCCATGGCTTCGGCCAGGAATGCATCGAGGAAGGCGTCGATGGCTTCATCGCTCAGGTCTTCCTTGAAGCCCAGGTTCAGCTCGAAACCCAGTTCCTGGAATTCGTCTACACAGAGCTTTTTGCGCAGACGGCGGGAACGGTTGGTAGCCATGAAACAATCCTCTTGAGTAATAACGCCGCGCACTTTACCAGTTTCGCCTTCCTTATGCCCGGGAAAACCCGACAAAACCGTAGCAGGCATGCGTATCGCAACGCACACCGGCACAGGCTTGGGGCATAATGCGCGCTATCATTTTTGCCAGTCGGGGCCATCATCTTGTAAAGCCCCGTTTCAATTCACCCTTCTGCGTGCAGGGTTCCAGTGCTTATGACCCCATCCCTTCGTTCGCTGTTGTTCGCCGGCCTGCTTCTGCCCTTCGCCTTGCCGGCATCCGCCGCACCCGCCAATTCCAGCCTGCCGCCCAAGGTGCAGCAGGCGCTCAAGGCCAACAAGCTCGACGATTCCGCCCTGTCCCTGGTGATGATCCCGCTCAACGGCCCGGGCACCCCGACCATTTTCAATGCCGACGTCTCGGTCAACCCGGCCTCGACCATGAAGCTGGTCACTACCTACGCCGCCCTGGAAATGCTCGGCCCTACCTACCAATGGAAAACCGAGTTCTATGCCGACGGGCCGCTGAGCAACGGCGTGCTCAACGGCAACCTGTACCTCAAGGGCGGCGGCGACCCCAAGCTGAACATGGAAAAGCTCTGGTTGCTGATGCGCGACCTGCGGGCCAACGGCGTGCAGACCATCACCGGCGACCTGGTCCTCGACCGCAGCCATTTCATCCAGCCGCAACTGCCGCAGTTCAACGATGATGGTGGCGACGAGAACAAGCCGTTCCTGGTCAAGCCCGACTCGCTGCTGGTCAACCTCAAGGCGCTACGCTTCGTTGCCCGCAATGACGGTGGCCGGGTCCTGGTTTCGGTGGAGCCGCCGATCGCCAGCATCCGCATCGACAACCAGGTCAAGGCCGTGGCCGGCAAGCAATGCACGGGCGATGTGCGCTACAACCCGGTGCAACAGGCCGACGGCGTCAGCGTGACCGTAACCGGCCAGCTCGCCGAAGGTTGCAACTCGCAGACCTACCTGTCGCTGCTCGACCACCCGACCTACGCCGCCGGCGCGGTGCGGGCGATCTGGAGCGAGCTGGGCGGTACCATCCAGGGCCGCAACCGGGTCGAGGAAGTGCCAAAGAACGCGCGCCTGCTGGCCCGTGCCTTCTCGCCGGACCTGGTGGAGATCATCCGCGACATCAACAAGTACAGTAACAACACCATGGCCCAGCAACTGTTCCTCAGCCTTGGCGCGCGCTACCGCACCGATGCCGACGGTGACGACGCCCGCGCCGCCCAGCGGGTGGTGCGGCAATGGATGGCGAAGAAAGGCATCATCGCCTCGCACCTGGTGATGGAGAACGGCTCCGGGCTGTCCCGTGCCGAGCGGGTCAGTGCACGGGAAATGGCGACCATGCTGCAGGCCGCCTGGAAGAGCCCGTACGCCGCCGAGTTCATCAGCTCGCTGCCGTTGACCGGCATGGACGGCACCATGCGCAAGCGTCTGAAGCGCACGGCGATGGCCGGGGAAGCGCATATCAAGACCGGCACCCTGAACACCGTACGGGCGATCGCCGGGTTCAGCCGTGACAGCAACGGCACCACCTGGGCGGTCACGGCGATCCTCAACGACCCACGCCCCTGGGGGGCTTCGGCGGTGCTGGACCAGGTATTGCTGGAGCTGTACAAGCAGCCGAAGGCGGCACTGGCAAGCCAGCCCTGAGGTTTTTCGCTGTTGCTGATGGCCTCATCGCCGGCAACGCCGGCTCCCACAAGTATCGAATACACCGCCAAACCTGTGGGAGCCGGCGTTGCCGGCGATGAGGCCGGTATGAGCAATAAAGATCAGGGCTGCTCGGCCTCGACCCGGTCCCGCCCGCCCTGCTTGGCCGCATAGACACCCGAATCAGCCCGCAGCAGCAAGGCATCAGCCCCTTCCCCCGGTCGCCAGCCGGCCACACCGAAGCTCGCAGTCACCCGCCCTACTCCCTCCACCGGCACGCTGCGCACGCCCTGCCACAACTCCAGCGCCAGCGAGTGCGCCTGGCTGGCATTGCTGCCCGGGCACAACACCATGAACTCCTCCCCGCCCAACCGACAGAACACATCGGTACGCCGCAGCCGGTTGCTGATGCGCTGGCACAGGCTCTGCAATACCAGGTCGCCCACCGCATGGCCGAAGTGGTCGTTGATCTGCTTGAAGTGGTCGATATCCAGCATGATCACCGCCAGGTCCTGGCCACCGCGCTGCGCACGCTCCAGTTCGGCCTTGAGTCGCTCCTGGAAATAGCGGCGGTTGTGGATGCCGGTCAGCGAGTCGGTGACAGACAGCGCGCGCAGTTCCTCTTCGACCCGTTTCAGATCGGAGATGTCGGTGAGATAGCCGTGCCACAGGGTCCCGCCATTGGCCAGCCGCTCCGGCGTCGCTTCGCCGCGCACCCAGCGCACGCCGGCCTTGGGCAGGTTGACCCGGTATTCCTCGCGCCAGGGCGTGAGTTGCGCGGCGGAGTCGCGGATCGAGCTGCGCACCCGCACCAGGTCATCGGGATGGATCCGCTCGAACACCGTGGTTGCGTCCTGCCTGAGCAACTCGGGCTCGACCTCGTAGATGTCCCGCAGGCCCTCGCTGGAATAGCTGAAGCAGGAACGGCCATCGGGATCGAGACGGAACTGATAGATGCCGCCTGGCACCTGGGCCGTGAGTTTCTCCAGCAGGCGATCGCGCGCTTCCAGCGCCTCGTGCACGCGCTTGCGCTCGGTGATGTCGATGCAGATCGCCAGGTGCCCGACCCATAGGCCGTATTCATCCAGCACTGCGGTCACCAGCATGTTCGCTGGCAGCAGGCTGCCGTCCTTGCGCCGCAGCGTCCATTCGCCCGGCTCCTGGTCCGCCGGAGACACGTCGTCGTCCAGCAGGGCCTGGCTGCCGCTGATCTCCCGGCCGAAACGCAGGCTCATGGAGCGCGCGCGCTCCTGGACTTCCTCGGGCAGCAGCAGGCTTTCCAGGGTCAGCTTGCCCAGCGCCTCGGCGGCGCTGTAGCCCAGCATGCGCTCGGCACCGGCATTGAAGGTGCTGATCACCCCGTGCAGGTCGGTGGCGATGATCGCGACCTGGGTGGCAGCATCGAGGACGCTGCGCAGCTGGTTGTGGGTATCGCGCAGGCTTTGTTCGCTGATGCGCAGCTCGGCGGTGCGCTGCTCCACCAGGGTCAGGGCGCGCTGCCGCTGGCTGAACAGGCTGAACAGCAAGGCGCTGAGCAACAGGCTCAGCAGGCCGCCGACGAAGGCCACGCCCATGGCCGAGGAGCGATTGTCCTGAAGAAATTCCTGACTGGGAGACATATCCAATTGATAGGTACGGTCGGCCAGATGCAGGACCTTGCGCACCTGCAACGATGATTCAGCAGCCTGGTTGCCCGATTCGAACAGCGATTCCGGCCCGGACGGCGACGACAGATCGAGAATCCGCACCACCAGGTTGTCCTCGGCGGCACTGGGCAGGCCGTCGGCCATCAACTGGCGCATGCTCAGCACCGCCATTACATAGCCCTTGGGTTCCCCGCCGCTGGCACCGGCGGCAAACACCGGCGCAACCATCAGCATGCCGCGGGTATAGGCCGGCGCCACGCCGATCAGGTCGAGTGGCGCGGAGGCGGCCATGGAACCGGGGGTGCTGGCGCGTTGCACGGTGTCGCGACGCAGCGGCTGGGACAGCAGGTCGAAGCCCAGCGGCGGAGGCAACTGGCTGAGGGTCTGGCTGAACAGCACCGGATAGTACAGGGGCCGCGCCGGCGACGGTTGCAGCACCCCGCCCTCACCGACTTCACGGATGCTGAAGTCCTGGCCGAACAGCCTGCGCCCCTGGCGCTCGAAACCCGCGCGTTGCTCCGCGCTGACCCGTGGCGCCCAGGAGTACGCCTGGGAGCGGTGCAGCAAAGGGCCGACATAGCCGTCGAATTCGTCGCGGGTGATTTCCTGGGCGTAGACGAAGAACCGGCGCAGGCTGTCCAGGCGTTGCACCTGGTCTTCCATGCGCTCTTCGATGCGGCTATAGCGCTCGTTGGCGAGCAACTCGAAACGCTGCGTCAGTTGCTGCTGGGAAAGCTTGCTGGCGGCGAGCGCGAGCAAGGCGGTCAGCAGGCCGCCAACCACCAGGGCGACGAAGGCCACCAGCCAGGCGGACACTTCTTCGCTGATAAAACCGAGCATTTTCGGCTTCGACATGGGCAAGCACTCAGGACGCCAGCCGGTAACGGCTCTCAGGGCTCTCTTCAATAATAGCCAGTCGCCACACTCGCGAGAGCCCCTCGGTCGTCATTCGGATCACCGGGCCTGGATGCGCCAGGCCCGATGGATCTTGCTGTTGCGTGCAAAATCCGGGTCCAGGGTGGTGGCGCTGATTTCCTCGACGGCGTAACGCGCCTGCAGGTGCTCGTCGAGCTGGAACTTGCGGAAGTTGTTGGAGAAGTACAGCACGCCCCCCGGCGCCAGGCGGGCCATGGCCAGGTCGAGCAGCTGCACGTGGTCGCGCTGCACGTCGAACACCCCTTCCATGCGCTTGGAGTTGGAGAAGGTCGGCGGGTCGATGAAGATCAGGTCGTACTGCTCGCGGTTGCCCTGCAGCCAGGCCATCACATCGCCCTGCTCCAGGCGGTTCTTGTCCGAGTAGCCATTGAGCGACAGGTTGCGCCGCGCCCAGTCCAGGTAGGTTTTCGACAGGTCGACGCTGGTGGTGCTGCGCGCGCCGCCCTTGGCTGCGTGCACGCTGGCCGTGGCGGTGTAGCAGAACAGGTTGAGGAAGCGCTTGCCGGCGGCCTCGCGCTGGATGCGCATGCGCATCGGGCGGTGGTCGAGGAACAGGCCGGTGTCCAGGTAGTCGGTCAGGTTGACCAGCAGCTTGACCCCGCCTTCGCTGACTTCGAGGAATTGTCCCTGGCTGTTCTGCCGCTCGTACTGGCGGGTGCCGCTCTGCCGCTCGCGGCGCTTGACCACCACCTTGCTCTGATCCACGCCCAGCGCCTGCGGGATGGCCGCCAGCGCATCGAACAACCGGGCCTGGGCCTTTTCCGGATCGACCGAACGCGGTGCGGCGTATTCCTGCACATGCACCCAGCCCTGGTAGAGATCGACAGCCAGGGCGTACTCGGGCATGTCGGCGTCATACAGGCGGTAGCAGGTGATGTGCTCGCGCTTGGCCCACTTGCCCAGTTGCTTGAGGTTCTTTTGCAGCCGGTTGGCGAACATCTGCCCGCCCTCGCTCAGGCGCGCCGGCTCGGCGGCAGCGGCCTGGGCCGGGCGCTCCTGGTCCTGGTTGCGCTCGGCGCTGCGGCGCTCGCCGGTTACGAACTGGTCCGGTTGCACCTTGATCAGCAGCAGCTTGCACGGCAAGGCGCCGTTCCAGAACGCATATTGCTTATGGCTGCGAATGCCCATGCGCTTGCCCAGGTCCGGGGCACCGGTGAACACCGCCGCTTCCCAGCCGAGACAGGCCTGGCGCAGGCGCTCGCCAAGGTTCTGGTAGAGGTAGAGCAGGCTGGCTTCGTCGCCAAGGCGCTCGCCGTAGGGCGGGTTGCTGATCACCAGGCCTTTCTGGTTCTGGTCCGGGCGCGGCTCGAAGGTACCGACTTCGCCCTGGTAGATCTTGACCCAATCGCTCAGCCCGGCGCGCTCGACGTTATTGCGCCCCGGCTGGATCAAGCGCGGATCGGCTTCGTAACCGCGGATCCACAGCGGCGGACGGGCCAGCCCGGCTTCGGCACGGGCGCGGGCTTCGTCATGGACCTTGCGCCACAGCGCCGGCACGTGGCCGAGCCAGGAGGTGAAGCCCCAGCGCTCGCGCTTGAGGTTGGGCGCGATATCGGCGGCGATCATCGCTGCTTCGACGAGGAAGGTCCCGACACCGCACATCGGGTCGGCCAGGGCTCCGCCCTCGGCGGCGATGCGCGGCCAGCCGGCGCGGATCAGCACGGCGGCAGCGAGGTTTTCCTTGAGCGGCGCGGCGCCCTGCTGCAGGCGGTAGCCGCGCTGGTGCAGGCTGTGGCCGGACAGGTCGAGGGACAGGATGGCCTCGCCACGCTCCAGGCGCAGGTGCACGCGCAGGTCCGGGTTGAGCTTGTCGATCGACGGCCGCTCGCCCTGGGCGTTGCGCAGCTTGTCGACGATGGCGTCCTTGACCTTGAGGGCACCGAAGTGGGTGTTGTCGATGCCCGAACCGTGGCCGCTGAACTCCACGGCCAGGGTGCCGGCGGCGTCCAGGTGCTCCTGCCAGTCAACATCATGGACGCCGTCGTACAGGTCGTCGGCGTTCTTCATATCGAAGCGCTTGAGCACCAGCAGCACGCGGTTGGCCAGGCGCGACCAGAGGCACAACCGGTAGGCGGTTTCCATATCGGCCGAGCCGCGCAGGGCCGAAGTGTGCTCGCGCACATCCTCCAGGCCGAGGCCGCGGGCCTCATCGGCAAGCAGGCCTTCCAGGCCTTTGGGACAGGTGAGGTAGAGTTCGAAACGGTCCGACATGGGTCAAGTCCAGCCTTGTAGTGAAGAAGCGAACGCATCGCTCTCCAGAGTTTGATCGGGTGCCTTCCGCAAGCACCCGAGTGGCACTGGCTTTGTACGATAAGTACAAACCCGATATGCCGGGCCACCCGCGATGCCTTTTCGCGGACAGCAAAAAGGCTTTGATCGCCAGGCAGAACGAAAAATTCTGTTGCTGAAGGATGCGAATGCGACCCTTCGTCGTTTAGTCGGTCAGCGCCGGAAAACCTTCGCGGCGATGGCCTTTTGCTGCAAAGGCCGGGTAACTCCTGATGATAGTTGGCTTTACCCGAGATCTGCCTCTGACGCAATTTTTTACTTATCCCCTCACCCATGGAAAGGTTACGTGCTTATGACAATTCGTTCGTTCACACGCTTCGCCCCATTGGTTAGAACTCAACTCAGGTCGTGACCGCAACGGTACGACACTTCTGCTCGCCACGCCGGCAGCGAGCGCACACCGGCAGAAAGAATCTGCCCGACCTCAACGAGGTCGACGGGACATTACAGTCAACAAATGAGGGCAGTACCCTATGAGAAGACTTAAGCGTGATCCGTTGGAAAGAGCATTTTCACGTGGCTACCAATACGGAGTCACCGGCAAATCCCGGGAGCTTTGCCCCTTCACCCTACCGTCGGTGCGCCAGGCATGGATCAATGGCTGGCGCGAGGGACGGGGCGACAACTGGGATGGAATGACCGGCACCGCAGGTATCCATAGACTCAACGAAGTTCACGCCGTTGGCTGATCGAGGAGCGTAACCGTTTCAACCGTTTTACATGCGCGCCCTATCCGGGCGGCGGGCTAAGGCCCAGGGGCCCCTTTCGGGGCCCTTTTTATTGGCTTCGAAGTGCCTGCGCGACGATCATGCTGCGTTGAAGACAGGCTCGGAATGCTCATTGACAACCAGTCAACTCCGCTTCCGAGCCTGTCTTCGCCTTGCCTGATCGCCGCGCAGACCCTTCTCTTACAAATTATCTTCCGGGCATCGCGGCGATGGCATCTACCGACTCACGGATCAACGCCGGGCCCTTATAGATGAAGCCGGAGTAGATCTGCACCAGGCTCGCACCGGCTGCGATCTTCTCGGCCGCATGGCGACCTTCGGTGATACCGCCCGCCGCGATGATCGGCATGCGCCCGGCCAGCTCGCCCGCCAGGACCTTCACCGTGTGGGTGCTCTTCTCGCGCACCGGGGCACCGGACAGGCCGCCCGCTTCGTCGCCATGCTCCAGCCCTTCGACACCTTCGCGGCCGAGGGTGGTGTTGGTGGCAATCACCGCATCCATTCCCGACTCCAGCAGGGCCGAGGCGACCAGCGCGGTTTCCTCGTCGGTCATGTCCGGCGCGATCTTGATCGCCACCGGGACGCGCTTGCCGTGGTTCAGGGCCAGTTCTTCACGGCGCACGGCCAGGGCGTCCAGCAGTTGCTTGAGCGAGTCGCCGAACTGCAGGCTGCGCAGGCCCGGGGTGTTGGGCGAGCTGACGTTGACGGTGATGTAGCTGGCATGGTTGTAGACCTTGTCCAGGCAGATCAGGTAGTCGTCCACGGCGCGCTCGACCGGGGTGTCGAAATTCTTGCCGATATTGATGCCCAGCACGCCCTGGTAGCGAGCGGCGCGCACGCGCTCGATCAGGTTGTCCACGCCGAGGTTGTTGAAGCCCATGCGGTTGATGATCGCCTCGGCCTGCGGCAGGCGGAAGATCCGCGGCTTCGGGTTGCCCGGCTGCGGGCGCGGGGTCACGGTGCCGATCTCGACGAAGCCGAAACCGAGCTGGGCGAAACCGTCGATGGCCGCGCCGTTCTTGTCCAGGCCAGCGGCCAGGCCCACCGGATTGGGGAAGTCCAGGCCCATGACCTTCACCGGCAGGCGCGCCGGCGCCTTGGTCAACAGTCCGTTGAGGCCCAGGCGGCCGCCGGCACCGATCAGGTCGAGCGACAGGTCGTGGGAAGTTTCCGGGGACAGTTTGAACAACAGCTGGCGGGCCAGGGTATACATGGGCGGGCTTGGCTCAGGATTTGGAGAGGTGGCGATTATAGCCATGGCGGCGGTTGCATGACAGCGCCTTGGCATATGGGTTGCTTGAGCGCCTGCATGGGGCCGGCGCCGTGCGCGCATCGGCCAAGCGCTTTACCTGCCGGGCGACTGCACTGCGATGACCGATTTTTCTCCCTCCCCCCTGGCATGGCTGCATGGCAGCGATGCACCGGAAAAAACCAGCCTGAACATCGGCTTCATGGCCCTGAGCGACTGCGCGCCGCTGGTGGTGGCCGCCACCCAAGGCTTTGCCCAGCCCCACGGCCTGACCCTCAACCTCAAGCGCCAGACCTCCTGGGCCGGGCTGCGCGACGGGCTGCTCAGCGGCGAACTGGATGCCGCCCATTGCCTGTATGGCCTGACCTACGCGGTACACCTGGGCATCGGCGGCGTTGCCCCGACGTCCATGGCGGTGCTGATGGGCCTGAACCACAACGGACAGGCGATCAACCTGTCGCCGGACTTGCAGGCGATTGGCGTGACCAGCCCTGAGGCACTGGAACGTCACGTGCACCAAAGTCGGACAAAACTGACGTTCGCGCAGACTTTTCCCACAGGCACTCACGCCATGTGGCTGTACTACTGGCTCGCCAGCCAGGGCATTCACCCTTTGCAGGACGTCAACAGCGTGGTGGTGCCACCGGCGCAGATGGTTGCGCACCTGCGTGCCGGACGCATCGACGGCTTCTGCGTTGGCGAGCCCTGGTCGGCCAATGCGGTGAACCAGCGCATGGGCTTTACCCTGGCCACCAGCCAGTCGATCTGGCCGGACCACCCGGAAAAGGTCCTGGCGAGCACCGCCGGCTTCGCCCGGCAATACCCCAACAGCGCTCGGGCGCTGGTCGCCTCGGTACTCGCCGCCAGCCGCTTTATCGAACAAAGCCCGGAAAACCTGCGGGCCACCGCACGCCTGCTCAGCGCTGAAAACTATCTTGATGCGCCGCTGGCGGACATCGAACCGCGCATGCTGGGCGACTACAGCGACGGCCTCGGCAATCACTGGCACGATGCCCACGGCCTGCGCCTGCACGACGATGGCCGGGCCAACCTGCCATGGCTTTCGGACGGCATGTGGTTCATGACGCAGTTCCGCCGCTGGGGCCTGCTGCGCGACGACCCCGACTACCTCGCGGTCGCCCGCGAGGTGCAGCAACTGGGCCTGTACCGCGATGCGGCGACCAGCCTGGGCATCGACTGTCCCGTGGCGTCGATGCGCAGCAGCCAATTGATCGATGGCAGCGTCTGGGATGGCAGCGACCCGCGCGGCTACGCCCATGGCTTCCGCCTGCATGCCCTGTCCGGCCAGTAACGGGAGTTGCCCTGATGCTGCGAATCCTGTTGATCGACGACACCGAAAAAAAGGTCGGCCGCCTGCGCACGGCGTTGGTCGAGGCCGGCTTCGAGGTGATCGAGGCGTCCGGCCTGACCATCGACCTGCCGGCGCGCGTCGAAGCGGTGCGTCCGGACGTGATCCTGATCGATACCGAGTCACCGGGCCGCGACGTGATGGACCAGGTGGTGCTGGTCAGCCGCGACCTGCCGCGGCCGATCGTGATGTTCACCGACGAGCACGATCCGGCGGTGATGCGCCAGGCGATCCAGGCCGGGGTCAGCGCCTATATCGTCGAAGGCATCCATGCCCGGCGCCTGCAACCGATCCTCGACGTGGCCATGGCCCGCTTCGAAAGCGACCAGGCGCTCAAGGCCCAGCTCCAGGCGCGCGACCAGCAACTGGCGGAGCGCAAGCGCATCGAACTGGCCAAGGGCCTGCTGATGAAGATGAAGGACTGCGACGAAGAACAGGCCTACACCCTGATGCGCCGGCAGGCCATGAGCAAGCAGCAGAAGCTGGTGCAGGTGGCGGAGCAGATCATCGCGATGCATGACTTGTTGGGTTGAGGTGTCCTTCAGCCTGTGCTGTCGCGCAGAGAACCGTTCCAAAGCACGACGCGTACCCTGTGGGAGCGGGGGGGGGGGGGGGGGGGGG
>NZ_JBMAWR010000034.1:0-46710 GCF_048586865.1 Pseudomonas bharatica
TCGGCGGTTTACGCGATACCTGTGGGAGCTGGGCTGCCACCGATGAGGCCATCGCTGGCAACACAGGGCTTCAGTCAGCCAGACGCCAGGTGGTCCCGCCCTTGCCATCCTCCAGCACCACACCCATGGCGGTGATCTGGTCGCGGATGCGGTCGGATTCGGCCCAGTTCTTGTCGGCCCGAGCCTGCAGGCGGGCCTGGATCAGCGCCTCGACTTCAGCCGCATCGACCTTGCCCTCGGCCCCCGCACGCAGGAACTCGTCGGCATCCAGCTGCAGCACGCCCAGCAAACCACCCAGCTCGCGCAGACGCCCTGCCAGGCCAGCCGCAGCCTGTGCGTCGCTGTCGCGCAGACGGTTGATCTCGCGCACCAGGTCGAACAGCACGGCGCAGGCTTCAGGGGTGCCGAAGTCGTCGTTCATCGCCGCGGCGAAACGCTCGACGAATTCCTCGCCACCCTGCGGCGCCACCAGCGGCAGGCCGCGCAGCGCGTGGTAGAAGCGTTCCAGGGCACCCTTGGCGTCGCGCAGGCTGTCCTCGGAGTAGTTGATCGCGCTGCGGTAGTGGCTGGACACCAGCAGGTAGCGGACCACCTCCGGATGATATTTGTCGAGCACATCGCGGATGGTGAAGAAGTTGTTCAGCGACTTCGACATCTTCTCGCCATTGATCCGGATCATCCCGCAGTGCATCCACGACGCAGCGTAAGGCTTGCCGGTGGCCGCTTCGCTCTGGGCGATCTCGTTCTCGTGGTGCGGGAACTCCAGGTCGCTGCCGCCACCATGGATGTCGAAGCTCTCGCCCAGGCAGCAGGTGGACATCACCGAGCACTCAATGTGCCAGCCCGGACGTCCCGGCCCCCATGGTGATTCCCAGCTCGGCTCGCCCGGCTTGACGCCTTTCCACAGGACGAAGTCCAGCGGGTCCTGCTTGGCCTCGTCCACCTCGATCCGCGCGCCGATGCGCAGGTCTTCGATCTTCTTGCGCGACAGCTTGCCGTAGCCGACGAACTTGCCGACCCGGTAGTACACGTCGCCGTTGCCCGGGGCGTAGGCATAACCCTTGTCGATCAGGGTCTGGATCATCGCGTGCATGCCCGGGATATGGTCGGTGGCACGGGGTTCCAGGTCCGGCTTGAGGATGTTCAGGCGGCGCTCGTCCTCGTGCATCGCATCGATCATGCGCGCGGTCAGGGCGTCGAACGACTCGCCGTTCTCGTTGGCGCGGTTGATGATCTTGTCATCGATGTCGGTGATGTTGCGCACGTAGGTCAGGTCGTAGCCGCTATAGCGCAGCCAGCGGGTGACCAGGTCGAAGGCGACCATGCTGCGGCCGTGGCCCAGGTGGCAGAAGTCGTACACGGTCATGCCGCAGACGTACATCCGCACCTTGTTGCCTTCCAGCGGTTTGAATACTTCCTTGGTCTTGCTCAGGGTGTTGTAGATGGTAAGCACGAAATTTCCTCAGCTGCCCCAGGAGTCACGCAGGGACACGGTGCGGTTGAATACCGGTTGGCCTGGACGGGAATCTTTCAGGTCGGCGCAGAAGTAGCCTTCGCGCTCGAACTGGAAGCGGTCCTCTGGCTGGGCGCTACCCAGCGATGGCTCGGCACGACAACCACGCAGCACCTGCAGCGAATCAGGGTTGATGTTGTCGAGGAAGCTGCCGCCCTCTTCGGCCTTCTCCGGGTTCGCAGCACGGAACAGGCGATCGTACAGACGCACTTCGCACTCGACGCTGCCTTCGGCCGGGACCCAATGGATGACGCCCTTGACCTTGCGGCCTTCCGGGTTCTTGCCCAGGGTGTCCGGGTCGTAGGAGCAGCGCAGTTCGACGATAGTGCCCTCGGCATCCTTGATCGCCTCGTCGGCGCGGATCACGTAGCTGCCGCGCAGGCGCACTTCACCGGCAGGTTCCAGGCGCTTGTAGCCCTTGGGCGGCTCTTCCATGAAGTCGTCGCGGTCGATGTACAGCTCGCGGGCGAACGGCAGGACGCGCACGCCCATGTCTTCCTTCGGATGGCGCGACAGTTCGAGCTGCTCGACCTGGCCTTCCGGGTAGTTGGTGATCACCACCTTCAGCGGACGCAACACGCACATGGCACGCGGTGCATTGCGGTCGAGGTCGTCACGGATGCTGAACTCGAGCATGGACATGTCGACCACGCCGTCGGAACGGTTGGTGCCGATCATTTCGCAGAAGTTGCGGATCGACGCCGGGGTGTAGCCCCGGCGGCGGAAACCGGACAGGGTCGACATGCGCGGGTCGTCCCAACCATTCACATGCTGCTCATCCACCAGTTGCTTGAGCTTGCGCTTGCTGGTGATGGTGTAGTTCAGGTTGAGGCGGCTGAATTCGTACTGGCGCGGCTTGCACGGCACCGGCAGGTGGTCCAGGAACCACTCGTACAGCGGGCGATGGCCTTCGAACTCCAGGGTGCAGATGGAGTGAGTGATGCCTTCGATGGCATCCGACTGGCCGTGGGTGAAGTCGTAGTTCGGGTAGATGCACCACTTGTCACCGGTCTGGTGGTGATGGGCGTGGCGGATGCGGTAGAGGATCGGGTCGCGCAGGTTCATGTTCGGCGAAGCCATGTCGATCTTCGCCCGCAGGACGCGCTCGCCGTCCTTGAACTCGCCGGCCTTCATGCGCGCGAACAGGTCGAGGTTCTCTTCGACGCTGCGCTCGCGGAACGGGCTGTTCCTGCCTGGCTCGGTCAGGTTGCCGCGGTATTCCTTGGCCTGCTCCGGGGTCAGGTCGCAGACGTAGGCGTTGCCCGACTTGATCAGGTCGACGGCCCAGGCGTGCAGCTGGTCGAAGTATTCCGAGGCGTAGCGCACCGGACCGGTCCACTCGAAGCCCAACCACTTGACGTCTTCCTGGATGGCGTCGATGTACTCCTGGTCTTCCTTGGCCGGGTTGGTGTCATCGAAACGCAGGTGGCAGGCACCGCCGAATTCCTTGGCCAGGCCGAAGTTCACGCAGATCGACTTGGCATGGCCGATATGCAGGTAACCGTTGGGCTCTGGCGGGAAACGGGTGACGATGCTGCTGTGCTTGCCCGAATCCAGGTCGGCCTGCACGATCGGGCGCAGGAAATTCACGGGAACGGCGGGCGCGCCTTTGGCGGCATTGGGAGCGGTGTCGGTGGGCTTGCTCATAGGATCCTTGGAAGTCCGGTCTGCGGCGCGGGTAGGCCGCGTGAAACAAAGCCCGTATCATAGCCGAAGCCGTCGCGCCGCCGACAGCACCACGCCGACAAACCGGCGCTAATATGCACGGCGTACGAAAAAAATCCCTGGCAGGAACGTATCGCCGCTGGCGAAGCGGGCGTCAGGGTCATATATGTGCGATGCACATCTCTTCTTACCACATGCCTTGAGAGAGCGAATTCCAGCATGGCCAAAGTCAAACTGAGCACCAACCATGGCGACATCGTCCTGAAACTGGACAGCGAAAAAGCCCCGAAAACCGTGGAAAACTTCGTCCAGTACGTGCAAGACGGCCACTACGACGGCACCATCTTCCACCGCGTGATCAAGGGCTTCATGATCCAGGGCGGCGGTTTCGACACCAGCATGACCCAGAAGAAAACCCGCGCCAGCATCCAGAACGAAGCCGACAACGGCCTGCCGAACAAGCAGTACTCGATCGCCATGGCCCGCACCATGGAGCCGCATTCGGCTTCGGCACAGTTCTTCATCAACGGCACCGACAACGATTTCCTCAACCACAGCGGCAAGAACGTGCAGGGCTGGGGCTACGCGGTATTCGGTGAAGTGATCGAAGGCCGTGAAGTCGTGGATGCCATCGAGAAGGTCGCCACCGGCTCCAAGGCTGGCCACCAGGACGTACCTAAGGAAGACGTGATCATCGAGAAAGCCGAGATCATTGAGTGATCCTGCTGGTCTCCGACCTGCATCTGCAAGAAGAACGCCCGGACATTACCCGGGCGTTTCTTGATCTGCTGGCGACCCGCGCCCGGGATGCACAGGCCCTGTACATCCTCGGCGATTTCTTCGAGGCCTGGATCGGCGACGACGGCATGACGCCGTTCCAGCAGTCGATCTGCCAGGCCCTGCGCGCGCTGAGCGACAGCGGCACGCGGGTGTTCCTGATGCACGGCAACCGCGATTTCCTGATCGGCCAGGCCTTCTGCAAGGCTGCCGGTTGCACCCTGCTCAAGGACCCCAGCGTGGTCGAGATGGGCGGCGAGCCGGTACTGTTGATGCATGGCGACAGCCTGTGCACCCGCGACGAAGCCTACATGAAGCTGCGCCGCTACCTGCGCAACCCGCTGAGCCTGTGGATCCTGCGCCACCTGCCGCTGTCCACCCGGCGCAAGCTGGCGCGCAAGCTGCGCAGCGAAAGCAAGGCGCAGACGCGCATGAAAGCCAACGACATCATCGATGTCACCGCCGAGGAAGTACCGCGCTTGATGCAACGCCACGGCGTGCGCACCCTGATCCATGGCCACACCCACCGGCCGGCCATCCACAAGCTCACCCTCGAAGACGGCAGCGCCGGGCGGCGCATCGTGCTGGGCGACTGGGACAGGCAAGGGTGGGCGCTGCAAGTGGATGAACAAGGCTTCCAGCTGAGCCCGTTCGACTTCGCCTGATCCTTTGGCAGACCTCCCACGCCAAGGATCGATCAGGCGATCTTTTTGGTCCTGGGGTCTCATCGCTGCATGGGTATCTACACATCTCGAATTCAAGACTACAGATCCTGCGTTGACCCACCATCCGAGCCTGAACGAGAGATGTGTAGATACCCATGCTCATCGCTGGCAAGCCAACTTCTACCCTGTATCACGCGCCCGGGAGACCCAAAGCATTAACCCGAAGCGACACCCCTCGCGCTGTAGCAAAAGCCCGCCAGAAATCCTATACACAGGAGTGAAGCTCCTGATGTCTGCCTTAGGGCCTTCCTGCACCTCATGACGTACCCACTCATGAAACAGGAGTCCAGCCATGATCCTCATCCCTTCCCTCAAGCGATTCGCCACCTGCGCCCTGCTGCTCGCCAGCCTTATGCAGCAGCTTGCAGTTGCCGCCACGACCAGCAACTACCTGGATATTCCTTCACTACTGGAAGGCCGTGCCAGCGCGGCCACCTCCCCCTTGCTCGTGGGTGTCGACATGCCCGGCTTCGGACCTCCGGTACGCGAGGGCATCTATCAGCTCAGCAGTGCCTCACTGTTTCGCAAGGACGGCGGCAGCGATGGTTTCCTGGTCATCAGCCGCCGCGACGACGGCGCCTTCACTGCACTGGTCAGTACCTCCAGTCGCCGCGGGCTGGTGATCGGCGACGCAGACGGCACGCAAGTCTTCAAGCCAGAGCCGGCCTACGACGAATCGTCGGACGCCGACATGCCGACCGGACCGGCACATAGCCTACCGGCACCGGCACCGACAGAAACGGCCAGCAATACTCGGCTGACTGTAGTCGTGGGCTTCTCTCCCGAGTCCGCAGCCTTCGTCAAGGACCCCACCGGCTTCGCTCTTGCCCAGCTGGAGGTCGCCAACCTGCAATTCCTCAATAGCGGGCTGGCAATCCGGGTCGGTCTGGTCGCAGTGGAAAGCATTCCCGTGGACCTGCCGGTAAGCGAGCAGACCCTGCTCGACCTGCGCTGGCAAATGAAGAACGGCGTGGCTGCCGACCTGATCAGCGCATTCTTCATGAAAAGACCCGGCGACACGGTGGCCGGCATCGCCTTTCGCAATGATCGCTATACCACCCAGTCAGTGGAAACCACCGACACCTTCGCCCATGAGATCGCCCATAACGCAGGCGGCAAGCACTGCAATCCCGGGGATCCCGAGTATTACTACGGTTTCAGGATCGGCGACAAAGGCACTTCGCTCTGCCGCGGGCCGATCCGTCGCCCTTACTACTCCACATCGGAAAAAAACGACGCGGATGGTGCGCCCCTGGGAGATGCGAAAAGCGCGGACATGGCCCGGGTCTGGCGCGAGTCCCTGCCGGTAATGGCCGCCTATGGCGACAAGCAACGGGCCACCCGGTCATTCCACTTGATCAACCTTGGCAACGAGCAGTGCCTGGCAGGCGCCAGCAGCGGGCTCGTGCAGTTCGAGAAGTGCGACATGGGCAATAGCGCGCAGAAGTGGACGGAATGGCCCAACGACCCGTACGGTTTCTTCCGCTGGGCCGGCGATGAACGCCGCTGCCTGTTCGTCGATGCCAATGACCAGCTCAAGGTGAGCCTGGTCGCGTGTGACAACCAGAAACATAGCCGCTGGACCATCCAGAGCGACGGACGCTTCTGGAGTACTTACCAGGACAGCCAGGGCCGCAGCCATTATCTGGCCAGCGTGGACCAGAAGCCCGCGCCGGCCATCGTGCCGCTGCCGAGCGCCAGCGACCCGCGCGCCCTTTGGGAAAAGTACGACCCGAAGCCGGGCCAGGCCGTGCAATTGAGAAACACCCTGGCCGGGTTGTGCGCGCAGGTGCGTAATGCTCAATATGCAGTGGGTACGGTGGTCGAGTTCGCCAGTTGCGCCAGCGGCAGCCGGCAGCAACGCTGGCTGTGGGATGACCAGCGCCTGCGGGTTCACGAACAGCAGGACCTGTGTCTGGGTTACGACGGTTATCGCGCCGAACTGCAGCTCTGCAATTGGGTCAACGACAGCGTGCTGTGGAGCAGGCAAGGCGCCACGATCAAGAACCAGCTCAGTCGCGGCTGCCTCGCCGCGCACCCCGACGATCTCGGACCCGGTGCAGAAGTGCGCATGGGCGCAGGCTGCCGTCCGGACCTGCACTCGGATCTATGGCTGGAAATCCCGGTGCAGTGAACGGCACGAAATGGCCCCTGCACATCAGTGCAGGGGCCGTTCCTCAATGCCCGCCCGACGCCGGCCCCGCCTTCGCCGCAAACGGCGGTTTCGCCAGCCACACCAGCAGGATCAACCCCGCGAATATCCAGCCCATCAGGGTGAAGTAATCCACCGTCGACATCATGTAGGCCTGGCTGCTGAGCATCTGCTCCAGTTGCCGATACGCCGTGCCCCCTGCCCCACCCAGTTGATGCAGGGCATCACGGGTCGCTGGATCGTAGGTGCTGATGCTTTCGCTGAGGTAGGCATGATGCTGGTCCGCGCGACGGATCCAGATCCAAGTGGTCAGCGACGCCGCGAAGCTGCCACCGAGGGTGCGCAGGAAGGTCGCCAGGCCCGAGCCGTCGGCGATCTGCTGCGGCGGCAGGTCCGAGAGCAGGATGCTCAGGGTCGGCATGAAGAACAGCGCCACGCCGATGCCCATGAACAACTGCACCAGCGCCACGTGCTGGAAGTCCACTTCATGGGTGAATTCGGCACGCATGAAGCAGCTCAGGCCGATCGCCAGGAACGCCAGCCCGGCCAGCAGGCGCAGGTCGAAGCGGTGCGCGTACTTGCCCACGAACGGCGACATCAATACCGGCAGCAGGCCGATCGGCGCCACCGCCAGCCCGGCCCAGGTCGCGGTATAGCCCATCTGCGTCTGCAGCCATTGCGGCAGGATCAGGTTGATGCCGAAGAAACCGGCATAGCCGCCCACCAGCACGATGGTGCCGATGCGGAAATTGCGATACGCGAACAGCCTGAGGTTGACCACCGGATGTTTGTCGGTCAGCTCCCAGATGATGAACACGGCGATGAATACTGCGGATATCAGGCTGCCGACGATGATGAAGTTCGACTCGAACCAGTCCAGGTCATTGCCTTTGTCGAGGACAATCTGTAGCGCGCCGACACCGATGATCAGGCTCAGCAGACCGATATAGTCCATCGGCTGGCGGCTGGTGTGCACTGGCCGCGTGCGCATCTGCTGGCGCACCACGGCGGCAGCGAACAGGCCGATGGGCACATTGATGAAGAAGATCCATGGCCAGCTGTAGCTGTCGGTGATCCAGCCGCCGAGAATCGGCCCGGCAATCGGCGCCACCACCGTGACCATGGCCAACAGCGCCAGGGCCATGCCGCGCTTCGCCGGTGGATAGACCGCGATCAACAAGGTCTGGGTCATCGGGTACAACGGCCCGGCGACCACCCCTTGCAGCACGCGAAAACCCACCAGTTCCGGCATCGACTGGGAGATCCCGCAGAGGAACGAGGCCAGCACGAACAACAGGGTCGCCCAGATGAACAGCTTGACCTCGCCGAAGCGCCGGCTCAGCCAGCCGGTCAGCGGCAGGGCGATGGCATTGCTCACCGCGAACGAGGTGATGACCCAGGTACCCTGCTCCGAACTCACCCCGAGGTTGCCGGAAATGGTCGGCAGCGCCACGTTGGCGATGGTGGTGTCGAGCACCTGCATGAAGGTCGCCAGGGACAGGCCGATGGTGGTCAGCAGCAGGCTCGGCGGGGTGAACGAAGCCTGGTTGCTCATCGCTGGGCCGTCTTGTCGCTGGCGCTGTTGTCATGGATCAGCCTGGCGATCAGGGTATCGGCTTCGGCCAACTGGCGATCATACACCTGGGTGGCGAAGCTGGCCTTCTGCGGCGGCTGCTGGGCCAGGACCGGGCCGCTCTGGTCGTGCAGGTCGACATCGACCAGGGTCGACAAACCGATGCGCAGCGGATGCCGGGCCAGTTGCTCGGGGTTGATGTGTACCCTCACCGGCACGCGCTGGACGATCTTGATCCAGTTGCCGGTGGCGTTCTGCGCCGGCAGCAGCGCGAAGGCGCTGCCGGTCCCGGCGCCGAGGCTGTCGATGGTGCCGTTGTATTTCACGTCGCTGCCGTACAGGTCGGCAGTGATTTCCACCGGCTGGCCGATACGCATGTTGCGCAGCTGGGTTTCCTTGAAGTTGGCGTCGATCCACAGCTGGTCAAGGGGAATCACCGCCATGGTCGCGGTGCCCGGCTCCAGGCGCTGGCCAAGTTGCACGGTACGCTTGGCCACATAACCGGTGACCGGTGCCACCAGGGTGGTGCGGGCATTGCTCAGGTAGGCCTGGCGCAGCTCGGCGGCGGCGGCCTGGACTTCCGGATGGGAGGACACCACGGTGTCGTCCACCAGCGCCGTGGTGGTGTTGAGCTGCTGCTGGGCATTGCTCAGGGCGCTCTGGGCCGAGGCCAGGTCGTCACGGGCGTGGGACAGTTCTTCCTGGGAAATCGCCCCGCCGGCGGCGAGGGTCTTGCGTCGGTTGTAGTTTTCCTGGGCCTTCTGCAATTCGGCCTTGCGCGCCGCGACCTGGGCCTTCTGCCCGTCGACATTGCTGTACAGCCCGCGCACCTGGCGCACGGCCCGGGCCAGCTTGGCCTCGGCGGCCTGCAGGCCGACCTCGGCGTCGCTCGGGTCGAAGCGGATCAGCTCCTGGCCGGCCTGCACCAGGTCGCCGTCGTCGGCGCCGATGCTGACCACGGTCCCGGAGATCAGCGGGGTGATTTCCACCACGTTGCCGTTGACATAGGCGTCGTCGGTACTTTCGCTCCAGCGCCCGTACAGCTCGTGCCAGGCCCAGGTGCCGGCGCCCAGGGCGACGACGATGAGCGCCAGAGCGATCAGCCAGGTCTTGCGCTTGCGCTGGTTGTTGACGTCCTGCTCGTTGACGGCAGTGTCCGTTGGGTTAGCCATGACGAATACCTTATGGGTGTCGGGGAGCCGGCGATGCGCTCGCCGCCTGTTGTTGCGGTTGATCCTGGAAGCCGCCGCCGAGGGCCTGCATCAACAGGATCGAGCGATCGATACGCTCGGCGTTGAGTTCGGCCAGTTGGCGCTGCGCCTGCAGCAATTGCTGCTCGATGCTCAGCACATCGAGGAAGTTGCCGATGCCCGAGCCATAGCGCTGCATCACCGTGTCGTAGGACTGCTGGGCGATATCGGCGGCACGCTGCTTGGCCGCGACCTGCTCGACGAGGGCGTGCAACTGGTCGATGCTGTCGCTGACTTCACCGAGGGCATTGACCAGGCTCTTGTTGTACTGGGCAACCGCCAGGTCGTAGTCGGCGTCGCGGGCATCGAGGTCGGCGCGCAGGCGGCCGCCGTCGAAGATCGGCAGGGATACGGTCGGGGCGATAGTGAAGAAGCGGCTCGGCGCACCGAAGATCGCGTCCCCCAGCAGGGCCTGGGTGCCGGCGGCGGCGCTCAGGTTGAGGTTGGGGTAGAAGCGGGTCTTGCCGGCGTCGATGGACTTGCTCGCCGCCTCCACGCGCCAGCGCGCCGCCACCAGGTCAGGACGACGCCCCAGCAGTTCGGCCGGCAGCACCGATGGCAGGGCTACCGCGCCGGGCTTGAGCACCGCCGGACGGGCAATCTCGCGCGCCCGGTCCGGCCCCTTGCCAAGCAGCACGGCCAGCGCCACCTGGGCGCTGCGCAATTGCTTGGCGGCATTGATCGCCTGTTCTTCCGAGCTGGCAGCAAGGCTTTCGGTCTGTTGCAACTGGTAGTCGCTGTCGATCCCGGCGCTCAGGCGGCGCTGGCCCAGGTCGAGCATCTGCCGGGTGCGCTTGAGGTCTTCCTGGGTCAGGTCGTTGACGATATAGGCCTGGCCAAGCTGGCTGTAGGCCCGAGCCACGTCAGCGGCCAGGGTCAGCCTGGCGGCCTGGCGGTCCACCTCGGCGGCGCGGGCCTGGCCGAGGGCAGCTTCCCAAGCGTCGCGCTGGCCGCCCCAGAGGTCGAAGTTGTAGTTGAAGTCGAGGCTGAGGCTGCGCAGGGTCGAATAGCGACCGCCCTGCCCCGCCGGATCCTGGTCACGGGCCAGGCGCGAGCGGCTGACGCTGGCGTTGGCGTCCAGGGTCGGCATGCGTTCGGCATCGGCGGCCAGGGCGGCGGCGCTGGCCTGGTGGGCACGGGCGCTGGCGATCTGCATGTCCGGGCTGTCGCGCAGGGCCTCAGTGATCAGGCCGTCCAACTGTGGATCGCCAAGGTCGCGCCACCAGTCGCTCTTCGGCCAGGCGGCCGGCGACAGGGTGACGCCTTCGAGGGTCTTGCCGGCTTTCAATTCGCTGGCAGACAGGCGCTGGCCAGTGGTCGTCAGGCCTTGGTAACTGGCGCAACCGGCCAGGCTCAGGGCAAGCGCCAGCAGGCTCAGGCTGGTGCGCAAGGCATTCGTGTTCATTTATGGCTCACCCGCATCAGGGTCAGCGTATCGCCTGCGCAGACCAGGACCTTGGTCAGGATCGAGGTGAGTGTCGCCAGTTCTTCCGGGTCGAGCACGCCGACCAGCTCGTTCATCGCCGCCGCACCGATATGCGGCAGGCGATCGGCCAGGGTACGCCCTTCATCGGTCAGGCCGACGCGGACCTGGCGACGGTCTTCGGGGCAACGGCTGCGCGCGATCAGGTGCTTCTGTTCGAGGCGGTCGAGCATGCGGGTCATGGCGCCGCTGTCCAGGCCGAGGTAACGGCACAGGTCGGCCGGGGTATCCACGGCGAACTGGGCGATGATGATCAACACCTTGAACTGCGCGGCGGTAACGTCGTGGTCCTGCAGGTGGGTATCGAGGATACGGTCCTTGACCAGCGCAGCGCGGCCGAGGAGCAGGCCGATGGTGCAGGTCTGGAAGTTTTCGGGGGTGAAATGCTGCATGTGGGGAGAACCCTGCTTAGGCAGTGATGTAAGCAAATATGTCTGCTCAGGCAATAATTGTCCAGGCATTTATTAGCTTGCTTTGTATTTTGTCGATGAAAGGTTGACTGGAAAAGTCAGGATCAGGCGGGAGAGTAGAGATCAGGAAAGCGACGCGGCCCCTGTGGGAGCGGGTTCACCCACGATGAGGGCAGTGAATTCACTATTGTCATCGCGGGTGAACCCGCTCCCACAGGGGCCGCGTGGATTCAGTTCAGGCCGGTACGCCGCTATGGAAACGGAATTCCTCGTCCGGCGAGAGAATCAGCTCCATTTCCACCTCGCGCACCTTGTCTACGGTGCGCTGGATATCCTCGGCATCGCCATAGTGCAGCGCCAACTTCAGATACCCCTGGTAGTGCCGCGCCTCGCTCTTGAGCAACCCGTGGTAGAACTTGCCCAATTCCTCGTCCAGGTGCGGCACCAGTGCGGCGAAGCGCTCGCAGCTGCGCGCTTCGATAAAGGCGCCGATCACCAGCGTGTCCACCAGCTTGGCCGGTTCGTGGGCCCGGGCCACACGGCGCAACCCCGAGGCGTAGCGGCCGGCAGAGACCGGGCGCAGGGGAACCCCACGGCGCTTCATCAAGCGCAGCACCTGCTCGTGATGGACCAGTTCCTCGCGGGCCAGGCGCGACATCATGTTGATCAGGTCGATATGCGCGTTGTACTTGGCGATCAGGCTGAGGGCGGTGCTGGCGGCCTTGAACTCGCAGTTCTTGTGGTCGATCAGCATGGTTTCCTGGTCGGCCAGCGCCGCTTGCACCCAGGCGTCAGGGGTGCGGCAACCGAGGAAGGCTTCGATTTCGGGGATGGGTTCCATGATTCACAGGCGGCAGGTAGACAGCAGGGCCGGCGATTATACCGGCACCGCCAGCGGACACCAGTGATCCGCGGTTGATATGCATCAAGCTGCGCTGCGGCGAACGCCGACTATAGTCAGGCATTGGTTGTCACTTCCCTGGGAGTTCCCGCTCATGCAAGCCGTCCGCAGCATCCTGGTAGTCCTCGACCCCGAGCACGCCCATAGCCGCGCCCTGACCCGGGCCAAACTCATCGCCACGGCCACCGGCGCCCGCCTGCACCTGCTGATGTGCGACCGCAAGCACGACCACAGCGCCCTGCTCAGCCTGCTGTGCAGCCAATTGCATGACGACGGCTATGACAACGTCACCTTCGAGCAGGCCTGGCACGACACCCTGCACGAATCGATCATCGATGTGCAGCAGGCCGAGGGCTGCGAACTGGTGATCAAGGAACATCGCCCGGACAACCCGCTGAAGAAGGCCCTGCTCACCCCCTCGGACTGGAAACTGCTGCGCCTGTGCCCGGCGGCGGTGCTGATGGTCAAGACCGAGCGGCCATGGACCGGCGGGGTGATCCTGGCGGCCGTGGATGTCGGCAATCATGACCAGGAGCATCGCGTCCTGCACGGCGACATCATCGACCACGGCTACGCCATCGCCGGGCTGGCAAAGGGCGAACTGCACGTGATCGCCGCCCATCCGTCGCCGATGCTGTCGGCGGCCGATCCGGTGTACCAGTTGAAGGAAACCATCGAGCAGCGCTATCGCGAGGAATGCGCGGCGTTCCAGGCCGAATTCGATATTGCCGACGAGCGCCTGCATGTGGCCGAAGGGCCGGCGGATGTGCTGATTCCCCATACCGCGCACAAGCTGGATGCCGTGGTGACGGTGATCGGCACCGTGGCACGCACCGGGATCACCGGGGCGCTGATCGGCAATACCGCGGAGGTGGTGCTGGATTCGCTGGAGAGCGATGTGCTGGTGCTGAAGACGGCCGAGGTAGCGGCGCATTTGAACGAGCTGGCGCAGGGCTGACGCATTTAAGCGCTACACGTACTCTGTGGGAGCGGGTTCACCCGCGATGACGATAGTGAATTCACTGCCGTCATCGCGGGTGAACCCGCTCCCACAGAGTACCCGTGGCGCAGCAGAACTTCATTACCATCAACCCAGGGCATCCTTGAGAAACCCCGGTGCGATATAACGCTGGTAATGGGCTTCGGACAGCAAAAAGAACTCGGTATCGATGGCATCGCGCAGTTCCGGCAGTTCCCAGTCGCGGAACTCCGGCAGCAGCACCAGGCCGTAGGCTTCCAGCTCGCGGATCACCCGCGCACCGCGGGCGATCAGCTGGTAGGCCCAGCAGTATTCCGACTGGTGGGCCACGTAGCGGATCTTGCGCTGCTCCAGTTGCTGGCGCAGGCGCTCGACGTCGAACACTTCCAGCTTGGCGGTCATCACCTGCACCAGCAGTTGCTCCAGGCGCAGCCAGACGGCGCGCTTTTCGTCGTCGTTGTAGCCGTTCCAGTGGATCACTTCATGGTGGAAACGCTTGCAGCCACGGCACACCGTATCCCCGTAAACCGTGGAGCAGAGGCCGACGCAAGGCGTCTTGATGGACTGATTGGACATGGGCGGATCGACAGCATGGCAGTGAAACAGGCGGCCATGTTAGCCCTTTGTCTAACGAGGGTCACTCGTTAAAGTCTTCGCCCTCGCCTTACCTTTATCCGCAAATTGCCGTAGAATCACACCGCCTTTTTAGGCACCAATGTCCGTTAGAAGCTGTTTTCAAAGCGTCACGAGCACAGTCATCCGGTAGAACGGCGTTGGTTCGGAAGATTCACCACTGAATGTTCCGGGCCAGCCCTCATCAGCCTTCCGTTCTACAGGCGTAAAACTTTGAAAGCAGCTTCTGTAAGGATTTCCTGCAACTCTGGCTACGCGGCTCAAAACGCCGTATTTGCGCATGAGTGCGGATTTTCTGGATGAGCGTCCCGGACACCCATTTGGGACCACTGATGAGGGTAATAACTGTGCTTGAAGCCTACCGCAAACATATCGAAGAGCGCGCAGCTCTGGGTATCGTTCCCCAGCCGCTTAACGCCGAACAAACCGCAGGCCTGGTCGAGCTGCTGAAAAACCCGCCGGCCGGCGAAGAAGCCTTCCTCGTAGACCTGATTACCCACCGCGTTCCGCCAGGAGTCGACGAAGCCGCCTACGTCAAGGCCGCTTTCCTCTCCGCCCTCGCCAAGAGCGAAGCCAAATCCCCCCTGATCGACCGCAAGCGTGCCACCGAGCTGCTGGGCACCATGCAGGGCGGCTACAACATCGCCACCCTGGTCGAGCTGCTGGACGACGCCGAACTGGGCGCCGTCGCCGCCGAACAGCTGAAAAACACCCTGCTGATGTTCGACGCCTTCCACGACGTGGCTGAAAAAGCCAAGTCGGGCAACGTCCACGCCAAGGCCGTCCTCGAGTCCTGGGCTGCCGGCGAGTGGTTCACCTCGCGTCCGGCCATCGCCGAGAAGTACACCCTGACCGTGTTCAAGGTGCCCGGCGAAACCAACACCGACGACCTGTCCCCTGCCCCGGACGCCTGGTCGCGCCCTGACATCCCGCTGCACGCCCTGGCCATGCTGAAGATGGCCCGCGACGGCATCGAGCCTTCGCAGCCAGGTTCGGTCGGCCCGCTGGCCCAGATCGAAGCGGTCAAGGCCAAGGGCTTCCCGGTCGCCTACGTCGGTGACGTGGTCGGTACCGGTTCTTCCCGTAAATCCGCAACCAACTCGGTGCTGTGGTTCTTCGGCGACGACATCCCGTACGTGCCGAACAAGCGCGCCGGTGGTTTCTGCTTCGGCACCAAGATCGCCCCGATCTTCTACAACACCATGGAAGACGCCGGCGCCCTGCCGATCGAATTCGACTGCACCAACCTGGCCATGGGCGACGTCATCGACGTCTATCCGTTCAAGGGCGAAGTCCGCCGCCACGGCAGCGACGAGCTGGTCACCACCTTCGAGCTGAAGACCGAGGTCCTGCTGGACGAAGTCCGCGCTGGCGGCCGTATCCCGCTGATCGTCGGCCGCGGCCTGACCGAGAAGGCCCGTGCCGAACTGGGCCTGGGCGCTTCCGACCTGTTCAAGAAGCCCGAGCAGCCTGCCGACACCGGCAAGGGCTACACCCTGGCACAGAAGATGGTCGGCCGGGCATGCGGCGTAGCCGGCGTGCGTCCGGGCACCTACTGCGAACCGAAGATGACCACCGTCGGCTCCCAGGACACCACTGGCCCGATGACCCGCGACGAACTGAAGGACCTGGCCTGCCTGGGCTTCTCCGCCGACCTGGTCATGCAGTCGTTCTGCCACACCGCGGCCTATCCGAAGCCGATCGACGTCACCACCCACCACACCCTGCCGGACTTCATCCGCACCCGCGGCGGCGTGTCCCTGCGTCCGGGCGACGGCATCATCCACAGCTGGCTGAACCGCATGCTGATGCCTGACACCGTCGGCACCGGTGGCGACTCGCACACCCGCTTCCCGATCGGCATCTCGTTCCCGGCCGGTTCCGGCCTGGTGGCCTTCGCCGCCGCCACCGGTGTCATGCCGCTGGACATGCCGGAGTCGATCCTGGTTCGCTTCAAGGGCAAGCTGCAACCTGGCATCACCCTGCGTGACCTGGTCCATGCCATCCCTTACTACGCGATCAAGCAAGGCCTGCTGACCGTCGAGAAGAAAGGCAAGAAGAACGCCTTCTCCGGTCGCATCCTGGAGATCGAAGGCCTGAACGACCTGACCGTCGAGCAAGCGTTCGAACTGTCCGACGCCTCGGCCGAGCGCTCCGCTGCAGGTTGCACCATCAAGCTGCCGGAAAAGGCCATCGCCGAGTACCTGCAGTCCAACATCACCCTGCTGCGCTGGATGATCGGCGAAGGCTACGGCGATGCCCGTACCCTGGAGCGCCGTGCCCAGGCGATGGAAGCCTGGCTGGCCAACCCGGAGCTGCTGTCCGCCGATGCCGACGCCGAATACGCCGAGATCATCGAAATCGACCTGGCCGACGTCAAGGAGCCTGTGCTCTGCGCGCCGAACGACCCGGACGACGCCCGTCTGCTCTCGACCGTACAGGGCGAGAAGATCGACGAAGTGTTCATCGGTTCGTGCATGACCAACATCGGTCACTTCCGCGCTGCCGGCAAGCTGCTGGAAAAGGTCAAGGGTGGCATTCCGACCCGTCTGTGGCTGGCTCCGCCAACCAAGATGGACGCCCACCAGCTGACCGAGGAAGGCTACTACGGCATCTACGGCAAGGCTGGCGCGCGCATGGAAATGCCGGGCTGCTCGCTGTGCATGGGTAACCAGGCTCGCGTACAGACCGGTTCGACCGTGGTTTCCACCTCGACCCGTAACTTCCCGAACCGCCTGGGCGACGCTACCAACGTGTACCTGGCTTCGGCCGAGCTGGCCGCGGTCGCTTCGATCCTCGGCAAGCTGCCGACCGTCGAGGAGTACATGGAGTACGCGAAGAACATCGACAGCATGGCTGCCGACGTTTACCGCTACCTGAGCTTCGACCAGATCGCCGAGTTCCGCGACGCGGCTGCGAACGCCAAGATCCCGGCTGTTCAGGTCTAAAGCAGGTCCCGTGTGAATGAAAAAGCCCCGTCAGTCTGACGGGGCTTTTTCGTTTCCGAGGGCCTCATCGCTGGCAAGCCAGCTCCCACAAGGTCCCTGCAAATCAAAGCGTTATGTTTTGTTCTATGAGAGCTGGCTTGCCAGCGATGAGGCCCTGAAGAGCACCGCAACAGCAAGTGCCTTAGAACGAATCTCCCGGCACCCTCACCCACCCTTCCATCAACACCCGCGCACTGCGGCTCATGATCGCCTTGGTCACGCTCCATTCGCCGTTCACCTGCTGCGCCTGGGCGCCGACCCGGAGGGTCCCGGACGGGTGTCCGAAACGTACCGCCTCGCGCTCGCCACCACCGGCCGCCAGGTTTACCAGGGTTCCCGGAATCGCCGCCGCCGTGCCGATGGCCACCGCTGCCGTACCCATCATCGCGTGGTGCAGCTTGCCCATGGACAGCGCCCGCACCAGCAGGTCGATCTCGCTGGCCAGCACCTGCTTGCCACTGGACGACAGGTAATCCGCCGCTGGCGCCACGAAGGCTACCTTCGGCGTGTGCTGGCGCCCTGCCGCTTCATCGATGTGCTTGATCAGCCCCATGCGCACTGCGCCATGGGCACGGATGGCCTCGAAACGGGCCAGCGCCGCAGCATCGCCGTTGATCGCGTCCTGCAGCTCGGTGCCGGTGTAGCCGATGGCCCTGGCGTTGACGAAGATGGTTGGAATGCCGGCATTGATCAGGGTCACTTCGAGGGTACCGACACCCGGCACCTCAAGCTGATCCACCAGGTTGCCGGTGGGGAACATGGAACCGCCCGCACCGTCCTCGTCAGCGGCCGGATCGAGGAACTCCAGCTGTACCTCGGCCGCCGGGAAGGTCACGCCATCCAGCTCGAAATCACCGGTTTCCTGGACTTCGCCGTTGGTGATCGGCACATGGGCGATGATGGTCTTGCCGATATTGGCCTGCCAGATGCGCACGGTGGCGATGCCGTTGTCGGGAATGCGGCTGGCGTCCACCAGACCGCTACTGATGGCGAAGGAACCCACCGCGGCCGAGAGGTTGCCGCAGTTGCCGCTCCAGTCGACGAAAGCCTTGTCGATGGAGACCTGGCCGAACAGGTAATCCACATCGTGCCCAGGCTTGATGCTGCGGGACAGGATCACCGTCTTGCTGGTGCTGGAGGTGGCCCCGCCCATGCCGTCGATCTGCTTGCCGTAGGGATCGGGGCTGCCGATCACCCGCAGCAACAGGGCATCGCGGGCGGCGCCGGGGAGTTGTGCGGCTTCGGGCAGGTCCTCGAGATTGAAAAACACACCCTTGCTGGTGCCGCCGCGGATGTAGGTGGCGGGGATCTTGATTTGTGGAATATGGGGCATGAACAGGTCCTTTCAGTTGAATAGGTGAAACCCCAATCGCTGGCAACGCCAGCTCCCACAGGATTAGCGGCGCACGCCGAACCTCGTGGGAGCTGGCGTTGCCAGCGATGAGGCCCGAGCAGCCAACATCACTGCCCAGGCCTCGCCGATATCAGGCAGTGCCTTCCAGGAAATCCTGGGCAAACCGCTGCAACACCCCGCCCGCCTCGTAGATCGATACCTCTTCCGCAGTGTCCAGGCGGCAGGTCACCGGCACTTCGAGGCGCTCGCCATTACGGCGGGTGATGAGCAGCGTCAGGGTCGCCCGCGGCGTGCGCTGGCCGACCACGTCGTAAAGCTCGCTGCCATCCAGCTCGAGGGTCTTGCGGTTCACACCCGGCTTGAACTCCAGCGGCAACACGCCCATGCCCACCAGGTTGGTGCGGTGAATACGCTCGAAGCCCTCGGCGACGATCGCTTCGACACCCGCCA
This sequence comes from Pseudomonas bharatica, assembly GCF_048586865.1. Lineage (NCBI taxonomy): Bacteria > Pseudomonadati > Pseudomonadota > Gammaproteobacteria > Pseudomonadales > Pseudomonadaceae > Pseudomonas > Pseudomonas bharatica. The sequence goes on from NZ_JBMAWR010000034.1 coordinate 18,853, forward strand.
GGCGCACGCCCTTGGCCGCCCAGTCCCGCGACGAGCCCTGGCCGTAGTCGGCACCGGCGACGATGATCAACGGCTGCTTGCGCTCCATGTAGGTTTCGATGGCTTCCCACATGCGGGTGACCTTGCCTTCCGGCTCGATCCGCGCCAGCGAACCCTGCTTGACCTTGCCGTTTTCCTGGACCATCTCGTTGAACAGTTTCGGGTTGGCGAAGGTCGCGCGCTGGGCGGTCAGATGGTCGCCACGGTGGGTGGCGTAGGAGTTGAAGTCCTCTTCCGGCAGACCCATTTTCGCCAGGTACTCACCCGCCGCGCTGTCGGCCATGATGGCATTGGACGGCGACAGGTGGTCGGTGGTGATGTTGTCCGGCAGCACCGCCAGCGCACGCATGCCCTTGAGGGTGCGCTCGCCTGCCAGCGCGCCTTCCCAGTAGGGAGGACGGCGGATATAGGTGCTCATCGGGCGCCATTCGTACAGCGGCGCGACTTTCGGCCCCTTGTCTTCCTCGATGGCGAACATCGGAATATAGACCTGGCGGAATTGCTCCGGCTTCACCGAAGCGCGGACCACGGCGTCGATTTCCTCGTCGCTCGGCCAGATGTCCTTGAGGCGGATCTCCTTGCCATCGACCACGCCCAGCACATCCTTCTCGATATCGAAGCGGATGGTCCCGGCGATGGCATAGGCCACCACCAGCGGCGGCGAAGCGAGGAACGCCTGCTTGGCGTAGGGGTGGATGCGCCCGTCGAAGTTGCGGTTGCCGGACAGCACGGCAGTGGCATACAGGTCGCGGTCGATGATTTCCTGCTGGATCCGTGGATCCAGAGCGCCGGACATACCGTTGCAGGTGGTACAGGCGAAAGCCACCACGCCAAAGCCCAGTTGCTCCAGCTCGTCGGTCAGGCCGGCCTCGTCGAGGTACAGGGCGACGGTTTTCGAGCCCGGTGCCAGCGACGACTTGACCCACGGCTTGCGCGCCAGGCCCAGCCTGTTGGCGTTGCGCGCCAGCAGGCCGGCGGCGATCACGTTGCGCGGGTTGCTGGTGTTGGTGCAACTGGTGATGGCGGCGATGATCACCGCACCGTCCGGCATCTGCCCCGGAACCTCTTCCCAGGCGCCGGCAATGCCCTTGGCCGCCAGGTCGCTGGTGGCCACCCGGGCATGCGGGTTGGACGGGCCGGCCATGTTGCGCACGACGCTGGACAGGTCGAAACGCAGCACGCGCTCGTACTCGGCATTGACCAGGCTGTCGGCCCACAGGCCTGCTTCTTTCGCGTAGGTTTCCACCAGCTTGACCTGCTGCTCGTCGCGACCGGTCAAGCGCAGGTAGTCGATGGTCTGCCCGTCGATGGCGAACATCGCGGCGGTGGCCCCGTACTCCGGGGCCATGTTGGAGATGGTGGCGCGGTCGCCGAGGGTCAGGGCGCGAGCGCCTTCACCGTGGAATTCCAGGTAGGCGCCGACCACTTTTTCCTTGCGCAGGAATTCGGTCAGGGCCAGCACCACGTCGGTGGCGGTGATGCCCGGCTGCGGCTTGCCGGACAGCTCGACGCCGACGATTTCCGGCAGGCGCATCCAGGAGGCGCGGCCAAGCATGACGTTCTCGGCTTCCAGGCCACCAACACCGATGGCGATCACGCCCAGGGCATCGACATGCGGGGTGTGGCTGTCGGTGCCGACGCAGGTGTCGGGATAGGCCACGCCGCGCTCGGCATGGATCACCGGGGACATCTTCTCCAGGTTGATCTGGTGCATGATGCCGTTGCCCGGCTGGATCACATCGACGTTCTTGAAGGCTTTCTTGGTCCAGTTGATGAAGTGGAAACGGTCTTCGTTGCGACGGTCCTCGATGGCGCGGTTCTTCTCGAACGCCTGCGGGTCGTAGCCACCGCATTCCACGGCCAGGGAATGGTCGACGATCAACTGGACCGGCACCACCGGGTTGACCTGGGCCGGGTCGCCGCCCTTGTCGGCGATGGCGTCGCGCAGGCCGGCGAGGTCGACCAGGGCGGTCTGGCCAAGGATGTCATGGCAGACCACACGGGCCGGGAACCAGGGGAAATCGAGGTCGCGCTTGCGCTCGATCAGTTGGCCGAGGGACGCATTGAGGGTCGCCGGATCGCAGCGCCGCACCAGGTTCTCGGCCAGGACGCGGGAGGTATACGGCAGGCGGTCGTAGGCGCCTGGCGCGATCGCATCGACCGCCGCGCGGGCATCGAAATAGTCCAGGCCGGTGCCTGGCAGGGACTTGCGGAATTCGGTGTTCATTTCAGGTCGGCTCGGTCACGGGTTCGGTTTCTCAAGAGCACCACCTCTGCCCTGTGGGAGCGGGTTCACCCGCGATTGCGTCGGTGAATCCACTACCGTCATCGCGGGTAAACCCGCTCCCACAGGGTTCGGTGGAGTCCTTTTATAGATTCAGCGCTGCTCGATCGGCACGTAGGCACGCTGCTCGACGCCGGTGTACTCGGCGCTCGGGCGGATGATGCGGTTGTTGGCGCGCTGTTCGAAGACGTGCGCAGCCCAGCCGGTCAGGCGCGAGCAGACGAAGATCGGGGTGAACAGCTTGGTCGGGATGCCCATGAAGTGGTACGCCGAGGCATGGTAGAAGTCGGCGTTGGGGAACAGCTTCTTCTGTTCCCACATGGTCTTGTCGATGGCTTCCGATACCGGGTACAGGACCTTGTCACCGACCTCGTCGGCCAGCTTCTTCGACCAGCCCTTGATCACCTCGTTGCGCGGATCGGACTCTTTGTAGATGGCATGGCCGAAGCCCATGATCTTGTCCTTGCGCTCGAGCATCCTGAGCAACTCGGCCACCGCCTCCTGCGGGCTCTGGAAGCGCTCGATCAACTCCATCGCCGCTTCGTTGGCACCGCCATGCAGCGGGCCGCGCAGCGAGCCGATGGCGGCAGTGACGCAGGAATACAGGTCGGACAGGGTCGAGGCGCAGACCCGGGCGGTGAAGGTCGAAGCGTTGAACTCGTGCTCGGCGTAGAGGATCAGCGAGACGTTCATCACCTTGACATGCAGATCGCTCGGCTTCTTGCCGTGCAGCAGATACAGGAAGTGACCGCCAATGGTGTCTTCGTCGCTGGTGCAGTCGATGCGCACGCCGTGGTGGCTGAAGCGGTACCAGTAGCACATCACCGCCGGGAACAGGGCGAGCAGGCGGTCGGTCCTGTCGCGCTGCTGGTCGAAGTTAAGCTCCGGCTCCAGTGTGCCAAGCACCGAGCAACCGGTACGCATGACGTCCATCGGATGGGCGTTGGCCGGGATGCGCTCGAGCACTTCCTTCAGGGCTTGCGGCAGGTCGCGCAGGGTTTTCAGGCGGGCCTGGTATTCGGCCAGTTGCGCCTTGTTCGGCAGCTCTCCGTAGAGCAGCAGGTAGGCGACTTCCTCGAACAGGGCGTTGGCCGCCAGGTCGCGAACGTCATAGCCGCGGTAGGTCAGCCCGGCGCCGGCCTGGCCTACCGTCGACAGGGCGGTCTGCCCGGCCACCTGGCCACGCAGGCCGGCTCCGCTGAGTACTTTTGCTTCGGCCATGGGATCTCTCCTTTCTTGAACTTGTTATGGAAGCTGTTGGCTGGTCGGAGGCCTTTGGGCTCAGGCCTTTTTCTGCGCGAACAGCGCATCGAGGCTTTGCTCGAACGCGTGGTAGTTGATGGCGTCGTACAGCTCCATGCGGGTCTGCATGGTGTCGATCACGTTTTTCTGGGTGCCGTCGCGACGCAGGGCTGCGTAGACGTTCTCCGCGGCCTTGTTCATGGCGCGGAACGCCGACAGCGGGTACAGCGCCAGGGACACGTCGGCCGACGCCAGTTCCTCGGTGGTGTACAGCGGCGTGGCGCCGAACTCGGTGATGTTGGCCAGGATCGGCGCGCACACGCGCTCGGCAAAGGTCTTGTACATCGACAACTCGGTTATGGCTTCCGGGAAGATCATGTCGGCGCCGGCTTCGATGCACGCGGCGGCACGATCCAGGGCCGCTTCCAGGCCTTCCACGGCCAGGGCGTCGGTGCGCGCCATGATCACGAAGCTGTCATCGGTACGGGCATCGACGGCAGCCTTGATGCGGTCGACCATTTCCTGCTGGGAAACGATTTCCTTGTTCGGGCGATGGCCGCAGCGCTTGGCGCCGACCTGGTCTTCGATATGGATGGCAGCAGCGCCGAACTTGATCATGGATTTCACGGTGCGAGCGACGTTGAAGGCCGAGGCACCGAAGCCGGTGTCGACATCCACCAGCAGCGGCAGGTCGCAGACGTCGGTGATGCGGCGCACATCGGTGAGCACGTCGTCCAGGCCGGTGATGCCCAGGTCAGGCAGGCCGAGGGAACCGGCGGCGACACCACCGCCGGACAGGTAGATGGCCTTGAACCCGGCACGCTTGGCCAGCAGGGCGTGGTTGGCGTTGATGGTACCGACGACCTGCAGCGGGTGCTCGGCGGCTACCGCATCGCGAAAGCGCTGGCCGGGACTGCTTTTCAGACTCATGACTCACCTCGTGGGTTGGTGGCGTCCAGGTAGTGACGCTCGATATTGCGCTTGGATGCACCGATATGGCGGCGCATCAGGAGTTCCGCCAGTTCGCCGTCACGGTCGGCGATGGCATCGAGAATCCTGTGGTGCTCGGCGAAGGCCTGGCGCGGCCGGTTGGGCGTGGCCGAAAACTGGATGCGGTACATGCGCACCAGTTGATAGAGGTCGTCGCAGAGCATCTTGACCAGGGTCTTGTTTCCGCTGCCCTGGAGAACCCGGTAGTGGAAGTCGTAGTCGCCTTCCTGCTGGTAGTAGCCGAGGCCGGCCTGGAAGGCGGCATCGCGCTCGTGGGTATCGAGCACCCGCCGCAACTCGTCGATCTCGGCTACGCTCATACGCTCGGCGGCCAGGCGACAGGCCATGCCTTCGAGGGACTCGCGGATTTCGTAGAGTTCGATCAGTTCGGCATGGGACAACGACACCACCCGCGCGCCGACATGCGGCACCCGCACCAGCAGGCGCTGGCCCTCCAGGCGGTGGATCGCCTCGCGCAGCGGGCCGCGGCTGATGCCGTAGGTGCGTGCCAGTTCGGGCTCGGAGATCTTGCTGCCCGGGGCGATCTCGCCCTTGACGATGGCAGCCTGGATACGCCGGAAGACATTTTCCGACAGGGTTTCCGACTCTTCCGCACCGACACCGGATGCGTGGGCTGTGTCCAGCATTATTGTCGACACCTCTTGTAATCAATGCGCCAAAACTAGCCAAATACATCAATGCAGTCAAAGACAAATTCAATATTGTCGACAATCGTCTAAGAACGAACTTCACTTCGGTGAACGTTGTCTCATTGGCGCTGCTGGCGTGCCACCATCCGCGTGATAGAATGCCGCCGCCCTGTTTTTTGTGGCATGGATACTGTGTCTGTCATCTTTTTGTGCCAGACGAACGAGGAGCTAGCGCAGAATTTGCCAGTGGCCTTGACCCGAATACCCCACAGCATTGCGCCAGGATCTATGAGACTTTCGCCACTTCCACTGTTGCTCGGCCTTTGTTGCTTGCCGCTCACGGCCCAGGCGACCGGCAAGACCGTGTACGGCCTCAACGAATATGCCCGGCTTGGCGACCTTGACCTGGAAGTCGCCGCCAAGCTCGACACCGGCGCCAAGACCGCCTCCCTCAGTGCCCGCGACATCAAGCGCTTCAAGCGCAACGGTGAATCCTGGGTGCGCTTCTACCTGGCCATCGATGCGGCCCACAGCCACCCGATCGAACGTCCGCTGGCGCGGGTCAGCAAGATCAAGCGCCGCGCCGGCGACTATGATCCCGAGGAAGGCAAGGCCTACACCGCCCGCCCGGTGATCGCCCTCAACATTTGCATGGGCAGTGCCCTGCGCGAAATCGAAGTCAACCTGACCGACCGCAGTGCTTTCCAGTACCCGCTGCTGATCGGCTCCGAAGCCCTCAAGCACTTCGACGCGCTGGTTGACCCAAGCCTTAAATACGCGGCCGGCAAACCTGCCTGCGCCACCGACGCTCACATCGCAGAGTAATTCCGATGCGCTCTCTTACCCTTCATCTGAAAGTCCTGATCACCGTCCTGGTGCTGCTGGGCGTGCTGATCACGGCCTATCAGATCTTCTTCCTCGGCATCCCGGTGACCGAGGACGAGACCGACGACCTGTGGAACATCGACGCCAAGGTCGAGTTCGTCGCCAACCCGAAAGATCCGGTCAAGGTACAGATGTACGTGCCGCCCCTGAGCCGCGACTACGTCAGCCTCAACGAGAGCTTCATCTCCAACAACTACGGGGTCAGCGTCAACCGTGTCGACGGCAACCGCAAGGTGACCTGGTCGGCCCGTCGCGCCAGCGGCAACCAGACCCTCTATTACCGCCTGGTGCTGACCAAGCGCTACAGCAGCGAGAAGCCCAAGATCAAGGGCCCGACCTTCCGCGACAGCCTGCCGGTCGAAGGGCCGGAGAAGATCGCCGCCGAAGCCCTGATGGCGCCGATCCGCCAGCATTCCGCCGACGTCGAGACCTTCGTCAGCGAAACCATCAAGCGTGTCAACAATCTCAACGACGACAACGTCAAGCTGCTGCTGGCCGGCGATACCTCGGTGCAGAAGAAGGCCAAGGTCATCGACCTGCTGCTGTCCATCGCCCATGTGCCGCTCGAGCGCGTGCAGACCATCCGCCTGGTGGCCGACCAGCCGCAGACCCCGGAACTCTGGCTGCGCAGTTTCAACGGCAACGACTGGCTGTACTTCAACCCGGAGACCGGCGAGCAGGGCCTGCCCAGCGACCGCCTGCTGTGGTGGACCGGTGACGACAACCTGGTCACCGTCGATGGCGGCAAGAAGGTCAACGTCAGCTTCAGCCTGAACAACAGCGAGATGAACGCCATCCGCCTGGCCAAGCTGACCGACGAGAACACCGACGCCGACTTCCTCGAGTACTCCCTCTATGGCCTGCCGCTGCAGACCCAGCAGACCTTCATGATCATGGTGATGATCCCGATCGGCGTGCTGGTGATCCTGATCCTGCGCAACCTGATCGGCCTGCAGACCCTCGGCACCTTTACCCCGGTGCTGATCGCCCTGGCCTTCCGCGAAACCCAACTGGGCTTCGGCATCATCCTGTTCACGGTGATCACCGCGCTCGGCCTGTCGCTGCGCTCGTACCTGGAACACCTGAAGCTGCAGATGTTGCCGCGGCTGTCGGTCGTATTGACCTTCGTCGTGGTGCTGATCGCCGCCATCAGCCTGTTCAGCCACAAGCTGGGCCTGGAGCGCGGGCTGTCGGTAGCGCTGTTCCCGATGGTGATCCTGACCATGACCATCGAACGCCTGTCGATCACCTGGGAGGAGCGCGGCGGTGGCCATGCGATGAAGGTCGCCATCGGCACCCTGTTCGCCGCGTCCCTGGCGCACCTGCTGATGAGCGTGCCGGAGCTGGTGTACTTCGTCTTCACCTTCCCCGCGGTGCTGCTGATCCTGGTGGGCTTCATGCTGGCAATGGGTCGCTACCGCGGCTATCGCCTGACGGAGCTGGTTCGCTTCAAGGCATTCGTAAAGGCTGACGCTTGATGTTCGGACTCTGGAAAACCTGGAAGGCCCTGGAAGCCCGGGGCATCATGGGGATCAACCGGCGCAACGCGGACTATGTCCTGAAGTACAACAAGCGCCATCTGTACCCTATCGTCGATGACAAGATCATCACCAAGGAACGGGCGATCCAGGCCGGCATCCATGTGCCGGAGATGTACGGGATCATCTCGACCGAAAAAGAGATCGAGAAACTCGACGAGATCATCGGCGGGCGCAGCGACTTCGTCATCAAGCCGGCCCAGGGCGCAGGCGGCGACGGCATCATGGTCATCGCCGACCGCTTCGAGGACCGCTTTCGCACGGTGTCGGGCAAGATCATCAGCCACGAGGAAATCGAGCACCAGATCTCCAGCATCCTCACCGGCCTCTACTCCCTTGGCGGGCACCGTGACCGCGCGCTGATCGAGTACCGGGTGACCCCTGACCAGATTTTCAAGAGCATCAGCTACGAAGGCGTGCCGGACATCCGCATCATCGTACTGATGGGCTACCCGGTGATGGCCATGCTGCGCTTGCCGACCCGCCAGTCCGGTGGCAAGGCCAACCTGCACCAGGGCGCCATCGGCGTCGGCGTGGACCTGGCGACCGGCGTGACCCTGCGCGGCACCTGGCTGAACAACATCATCAGCAAGCACCCGGACACCACCAACGCGGTGGACGGCGTGCAACTGCCGAACTGGGACGGTTTCATGAAGCTCGCCGCCGGCTGCTACGAGCTGTGCGGCCTGGGCTACATCGGCGTGGACATGGTCCTGGACCAGGACAAGGGCCCGTTGATCCTCGAACTCAACGCCCGCCCCGGCCTGAACATCCAGATCGCCAACGACTGCGGCCTGACCCAGCGCACCCACGCCATCGAGGCGCACCTCGAGGAACTGGCGAAGGACGGCAGGCAGGAAACCGCCGAGGAGCGCGTGCGCTTCGCCCAGCAGCTGTTCGGGCACGTTCCGTCCCAGCAGTGAATGACGTCCGCCCCGGACACGGGGCGGTCGCTCAAACCCCTATGAGCTACGCGTTCGGGGGTCTACAATGCCTGCCCCGCCTCGCCAACCGTTCAGACGCATGCCGACCTGCACCCTGTTTCCCCTGCCCTATCAAGCCGATCCGGCGGTTTTGTTCGCGCGCGTGCGCCATGCGCCCGGCGCGGTGCTGCTGGACAGCGCCCGCCCCGGTGCCGAGCGCGGCCGCTTCGATCTGCTCAGTGCCTGGCCGCTGCGCAGCCTGGTGGCGGAGGATGGCGAAAGCGGCACGGCGTATCTGCAGCGGCTGCGTGACAGCCTTGCCGGATTGGGCGAAGCGCAACTGCCCGATGGCGTGGAACTGCCCTTTGCCGGCGGCCTGATCGGCTACCTGAGCTATGACTTCGGTCGGCGTCTTGAACAATTGCCTGAGCTGGCCCGGGATGACCTTGGCCTGCCCGACGCAACCCTCGGCCTCTATGCCTGGGCAGTGATCAGCGATCACCAACTGATGACCAGCCAGTTGCTCTTCCACCCCGCCCTGCCTGGCGACGAACGCCAGCGCCTGATCGCTCTGTTCAGCCAGCCGGCCGAAGCGGACCCTGGCGCCGGTTTCTGCCTCGACGCCCCGATGCGCGGCGACCTCGAACCCGAGGACTATCGCCAGGCATTCGAACGGGTGCAGCAGTACATCCAGGCCGGCGACTGCTACCAGATCAACCTGACCCAACGCTTCCGCGCGCCGTGCCAGGGTGATCCGTGGAGCGCTTACCAGGCGCTGCGGGCGGCCTGCCCGACACCATTCTCCGGTTTCCAGGTGCTGGACGACGGCAGCGCCCTGCTCAGCCTGTCGCCGGAGCGCTTTATCCGGGTCAGCCAGGGCCAGGTGGAAACCCGCCCGATCAAGGGCACCCGGCCGCGCAGCACCGATCCCGTGCAGGACCGCGCCAACGGCGAAGAACTGCTGGCCAGCACCAAGGATCGGGCCGAGAACCTGATGATCGTCGACCTATTGCGCAACGACCTGGGGCGCACCTGCGAGATCGGCTCGGTGCGGGTACCGGAACTGTTCAGCCTGGAGAGTTATCCCAACGTCCACCATATGGTCAGCAGCGTGACCGGGCGCCTGGCACCAGGCAAGGACGCCCTGGACCTGATTGCCGGGAGTTTCCCTGGCGGGTCGATCACCGGAGCGCCGAAGATACGGGCAATGGAGATTATCGACGAGCTGGAGCCGAGCCGGCGGGCGCTGTACTGCGGGTCGCTGCTGTACCTGGACGTGCGCGGGGAAATGGACAGCTCCATCGCCATCCGCAGCCTGCTGGTCAAGGATGGCCAAGTGTGCTGCTGGGGCGGCGGCGCCGTGGTGGCGGACTCGGAGTGGCAGGCCGAGTACCAGGAGTCGATTACCAAGGTGCGGGTGCTTCTGGAAACCTTGCAGGGGTTATGAGGACCTCATCGCCGGCAACGCCGGCTCCCACAGGTTCAGTGGTGTACACCGTCCCTGTGGGAGCTGGCGTTGCCAGCGATAGGGCCCTCACAGGCCCTGCATTACTTACAGGCTCAGGGTACGGTTCGAAGCCTTGATGAATTCCTTCTTCAACGCCTCGAACTCATGCACCGCCGGGAACTGCGGGAACTCGCGGATCACATTCTCCGGCGCATGGAACAGGATGCCCGCATCCGCCTCACCGAGCATGGTGGTGTCGTTGTACGAATCGCCTGCGGCGATCACCCGGTAGTACAGGCTCTTGAACGCCAGCACCGACTGGCGCTTGGGATCCTTCTGACGCAACTGATAACCCACCACCCGGTCGTTCTCATCGGTGATCAGGCGATGGCAGAGCAAGGTGGGGAAGCCCAGTTGGCGCATCAATGGCTGGGAGAACTCGTAGAAGGTGTCGGACAGGATCACCACCTGGAAGCGCTCGCGCAGCCAGTCGACGAAGTCGATGGCGCCATCCAGCGGCTTGAGCGTGGCGATGACTTCCTGGATATCGGCCAGCTTCAGGCCGTGTTCGTCGAGGATGCGCAGGCGCTGTTTCATCAGTACGTCGTAGTCCGGAATGTCGCGGGTGGTGGCCCGCAGCGATTCGATTCCGGTTTTTTCCGCGAAGGCGATCCAGATTTCCGGAACCAGCACACCTTCCAGGTCGAGACAGGCAATTTCCACAGCTCACTCCTCGAACAACGCCAAAAATGGAAGGCGCACTCTACGACCCGCAATCCAGCCCGTCTACCCGGCATTTTTTGGTAACATCTGCCCCACTACGAGCGCCAAGCGCCATTCAATGACCGGAAGCCGCCTGATGAGCCAACCCTTCGACGTCGCCGCCCTGGCCGCGACCTACGCCAACAAATCCCCGCAGGACATCCTCAAGCTCGCCTTCGAGCATTTCGGCGACGACCTGTGGATTTCCTTCAGCGGCGCCGAAGACGTGGTGCTGGTGGACATGGCCTGGAAGCTGAACAAGCAGGTCAAGGTATTCAGCCTCGACACCGGCCGCCTGCATCCGGAAACCTACCGCTTCATCGACCAGGTGCGCGAACACTACAAGCTGCCGATCGAGATCCTGTCGCCGGATCGCGACAAGCTCGACCCCTTCGTCAAGCAGAAGGGCCTGTTCAGCTTCTACAAGGACGGCCACGGCGAATGCTGCGGGATCCGCAAGATCGAACCGCTGCGGCGCAAGCTGAGCACCGTCAGCGCGTGGGCCACCGGCCAGCGCCGCGACCAGAGCCCGGGCACGCGCAGCCAGGTGGCAGCGCTGGAAATCGACAGCGCGTTTTCCACCCCGGAGCGCACCCTGTACAAATTCAACCCGCTGGCACAGATGAGCAGCGAGGAAGTCTGGGGCTACATCCGCATGCTCGAGCTGCCCTACAACAGCCTGCACGAACGCGGCTTCATCAGCATCGGCTGCGAGCCATGCACCCGCCCGGTACTGCCGAACCAGCACGAGCGCGAAGGCCGTTGGTGGTGGGAAGAAGCAACCCAGAAGGAATGCGGGCTGCATGCCGGCAACCTGATCGCCAAAAGCTGATCGCCAAATGTGATCGACAGAAACGAAAAAACCGGCCAAGGCCGGTTTTTTCATGGGTGCCCGAAACTCAGTGCACAGGCAACTCGACACCTTCGAACAGCTCTTCCAGCTCCTGCTTGTTATGGCACTGGATCGCCTTGGCCATCACTTCGCGGGTCAGGTGCGGGGCGAACTTCTCGATGAAGTCGCACATGAAGCCACGCAGGAAGGTGCCACGACGGAAACCGATCTTGGTGATGCTGGACTCGAACAGCTCGCTGGCATCGAGCACCACCAGGTCGCTGTCCAGCTTCGGATCCACCGCCATCTTGGCGACGATGCCGACGCCCAGGCCAAGGCGCACGTAGGTCTTGATCACGTCGGCGTCAGCGGCGGTAAACACCACTTTCGGGGTCAGGCCGCGGTGGCTGAAGGCTTCGTCCAGCTTGGAACGTCCAGTGAAACCGAACACGTAGGTGACGATCGGGTACTCGGCCAGCACTTCAAGGGTCAGCTTCGGCAGCTTGGTCAGCGGGTGGCCCTGGGGTACGACCACGCAGCGATTCCAGCGGTAGCACGGCATCATCACCAGATCGCCGAACAGTTCCAGGGCCTCGGTGGCGATGGCGAAGTCGACGGTGCCATCGGCGGCCATCTCGGCGATCTGCATCGGCGAGCCCTGGTGCATGTGCAAGGCCACTTCCGGGTACTGCTTGATGAACGAGCTGATCACCGGCGGCAGCGCATAACGTGCCTGGGTATGGGTGGTGGCGATGGACAGCGTGCCCTTCTTCTCGTTGGAGAATTCCTGGGCAATCTGCTTGATGCTTTCGACCTTGCGCAGGATTTCCCCGGCGGTGTTGATGATCCGCTCACCGGCCGGGGTGACGCGGGTCAGGTGCTTGCCGCTGCGGGCAAACACTTCCACGCCCAGCTCGTCTTCCAACAGGCGAATCTGCTTGCTGATCCCCGGCTGGGACGTATACAGGCTCTGCGCTGTCGCGGAAACGTTGAGGTCGTGGTGCGCCACTTCCCAGATGTAGCGCAATTGTTGAAGCTTCATAGGTATCCCTCAGAGGCTGGGCGTCACCGGCAACAGCGACGAGTTATAACTATATTAGCGGTCAGGAGAATAAATCTAGAACAATTTCACCAGCTTTCTTACTGCCGACTCGGAAAAATCCCTCAAGCCTTGCGACGACCGAGGTGTTGTGCGAGCGGCACCATGTACACCGGCACCGGTGACAGTTGCAGAATGCGCACCGCCGTACGACCGATCGGGATCTCTGCACCGGCCCCCTGGCTATGGCTGCCAACGATCAGCAGGTCGACATTCAGGCGTTCGGCCTGCTGGAGGATCACCTGCGCCGGATCCCCCTGGCGCACCCGTACGGCACGAATCAGCGCGAGGTCCTGCTGATCCCCCAATTCATCGCGAAAACTCTCGAGTACGCGCTGTTCGATATTGGCCATCACGGTGTTGACGCCCTGGCTGTGCAACTGGTCCAGGGTCTGCTCGTCCAGGTAACTCTGCAGCAGCGATTCGGCGAACTGCCCCATGGGCTCCACGGCATGGATCACGTAGAGCTCCGCCTTGAAATTGCGCGCCAGGGCCAACGCGTGCTGCATGACATAAGGCGCATAAACACCGAGGTCCGTGGCGTACAACATCGAACGGATCATTTGACCTCCTCGACTGCCGGAACGGCAGGGCAAGGTTCAGCTTAGCAGCGCCGAACCGATGCGCAGGCCCCGTCCGGCGGGGTTCAGGCCGGGTCCGATTGGTTACTGATGCCATGGGGCACATGCCCCGTGGCGACCACCCTGCCCGCCCGTTCGCAGTGGCCGGCCTGGTCGTCGAAGAACACGTCGGCGGCGAAGGCTTCGAGGAACGCCGATTTGTCCAGGCCGCCGAGGAACAGCGATTCATCCAGGCGGATATCCCACTCGCGCAGGGTACGGATCACCCGCTCGTGGGCCGGTGCGGAACGCGCGGTGACCAGCGCGGTGCGGATCGGGCAGGCAGTGCTGGGAAACTCGCTCTGCAACAGATTGAGCGCCGCCAGGAAAGGCTTGAACGGCCCACCCCGCAGGGCCTGGCGCGCAGCCTGGCGCTCGTTGGCCTGGAAGGCTTCGAGGCCGCCCATCTGGTAGACCCGCTCGGACTCGTCGGAAAAGAGCACGGCATCACCATCGAAGGCGATGCGCAGCTCTTCGGTGGCCTCCCGGTGAACGCCGCCGGAAAGGATGGTGGCGGCGGCGAAACCGGCATTCAAGGCGCTGCGCACATCCTCGGCATCGGTGGAGAGGAACAGGTGGCAGCCGAACGCAGCCAGATAAGGATAAGGGCTGCGTCCACCGACGAATGCCGCGCGGGAAATGCCCAGGCCGTAGTGCTCGATGGAATTGAACGCGCGCAGGCCGGTATCGGCGCTATTGCGCGAGACCAGCACTACCTCGACCCGGGGCTGTCCGAGGAGGGTATTGAGGCCCAGCAGCTTCTGCACCAGCAGGAAGGCGTCGCCGGGTTGCAGGGGCTCGTCCTCGTGCTCGATCTGGTATTGGCGATAGGCCTCCACCCCCTCGGCAAGGAACAGCCGATGGCTCTCGCTCAGGTCGAACAAGGCCCGTGATGAAATTGCCACTACCAGTTTGTCGTTCAGGCCTTTGTTCATTACATCTCCGCCTCAGGTTGTAAGGGCAACGCGGTCCCTGTGGGAGCGGGTTCACCCGCGATTACGGCAGTGAATCCACCATAGCAATCGCGGGTGAACCCGCTCCCACAGGGTCCGAGTGCTTCTCGATATTAGGGATTTCTACCGGTATTGAGGCCACCCCAGCCACTTTAGTCGCAAAAACCCCGTTTCAAAGCCCCGAACCGCGCCGTTATCAGGCACTTGCCCATTGTCGAGGCAAGGGATTACGCGCTAAGGTTCCGCTCCCCGCTGAGCTCAATCATGCTGCTCCGCCGCACGGGGCTGGCGGCCGGCATCCGTGACCTGACGAGTAACACGATGGCTGATTTACCGATCGACGACCTTAACGTTGCCTCCAACGAGACCCTGATCACTCCCGATCAGCTCAAGAAGGAGATCCCACTCAGCGCCAGCGCGCTTCAGACCGTCACTGCCGGCCGTGAAGTGGTACGCAATATCCTCGACGGCAAGGACCACCGCCTGTTCGTCGTGGTCGGCCCCTGCTCCATCCATGATGTCAAGGCGGCGCATGAATACGCCGAGCGCCTCAAGGCCCTCGCCGCGGAAGTGTCCGACACCCTTTACCTGGTAATGCGCGTCTACTTCGAGAAGCCACGCACCACCGTCGGCTGGAAAGGCCTGATCAACGATCCGTACCTGGATGACTCGTTCAAGATCCAGGACGGCCTGCACATCGGTCGCAAGCTGCTGCTCGACCTCGCCGAGATGGGCCTGCCGACAGCCACCGAAGCCCTCGACCCGATCTCTCCGCAATACCTGCAGGACCTGATCAGCTGGTCGGCCATCGGCGCGCGCACCACCGAATCCCAGACCCACCGCGAAATGGCCTCGGGCCTGTCCTCCGCGGTCGGGTTCAAGAACGGTACCGACGGCGGCCTGACCGTGGCGATCAACGCCCTGCAATCGGTTTCCAGCCCGCATCGCTTCCTCGGCATCAACCAGGAAGGCGGCGTGTCCATCGTCACCACCAAGGGCAACCCCTATGGCCATGTCGTCCTGCGCGGCGGCAACGGCAAGCCCAACTACGACTCGGTCAGCGTCGCCCTGTGCGAACAGGCGCTGAACAAAGCCGGGATCAAGCCGAACATCATGGTCGATTGCAGCCACGCCAACTCCAACAAGGATCCGGCCCTGCAGCCGCTGGTCATGGAAAACGTCGCCAACCAGATCCTCGAGGGCAACCAGTCGATCATCGGCCTGATGGTGGAAAGCCACCTGAACTGGGGCTGCCAGGCGATTCCGAAGGATCTGGAGCAGTTGCAGTATGGCGTGTCGATCACCGATGCCTGCATCGACTGGGACGCCACCGCCACCACCCTGCGCAACATGCGCACCAAGCTCAAGGACGTGCTGCCGAAACGCCGCGCCTGAAGGGCATGAACGAAAACGCCGGGCAATGCCCGGCGTTTTCGTATGCGGAATAGGGAGGCCGTCAGGCCTTCGACGAATATTTCTGGTGCCGCTCCATGTAGCGCTCGACATAGGAGCAGGACGGGATCACGGTATAACCGCGCTCTTCGGCATAGGCCAGCGCCCGCTCGGTGAGTGCTGCCGCAATGCCACGGCCGCGCAGGGCGTTGGGCACGAACGTGCGGTAGATGTCCAGGGTCTGCTTGCCCAGGTCCATGTAGGTCAGGTAGGCACGATGACCGTCCACATTGGTCTCGAATTGATGACCGGCCTGGTCATGGTGGATGGTCAACGCCTCGCTCATCACTACTCCTCGCGGGTCTTGCAATAGAACCCGACCTTAACCGATGTTTGTCCGGCGAAGGAACCTCTACGCCACCCCATGCCCCTTGGACAGCACAAGGGCCTGCTCGTTGTGCAGGCCCGGGCACCCTACAAATAGTAGGCGCCCGCTGCCCGGATGCTCAAGGTACAGGTCGGAAAATTTTCCACGCGGCACAGCCCGCGCAAAGCGCGGCGACAGCGTCCTGAACTGCAAACCGGATGATCCGTTTGTTATGACGCAAGATGACACTAAAAGTCACTGTTAGTTCAAAAAAACTACTTTTACAAGAACGTCTTACACTCGCCAACAAGGAAACTGCACGATTTTCGCGCAGCCTCGGCTTCAAGCCCTTTGGCAAGACAATTTTTTTCCAATTCTTGCGCTCTGTCAGTTTACTTACTACAAGTAATGGGTACTATGTACGCCGGCCAGTTTCTCTTCGTTGAGAGATGGCTATTTAATAGAAAGTCCTTGAAGGGGAACACGATGAACAACGTTCTGAAATTCTCTGCTCTGGCTCTGGCCGCAGTTCTGGCTACCGGTTGCAGCAGCGTATCCAAAGAAACCGAAGCTCGTCTGACTGCTACCGAAGACGCAGCAGCTCGTGCACAAGCTCGTGCTGACGAAGCGTATCGCAAAGCCGACGACGCTCTGGCTGCCGCTCAGAAAGCTCAGCAAACCGCTGACGAAGCTAACGAGCGCGCTCTGCGTATGCTGGAAAAAGCCAGCCGCAAGTAATAATCCCTCGGGATTGTTATTTGAAGCCGGCCCACTTGTGGGCCGGCTTTTTTATTGCCCGCAGAAAGGGCCGGGACAAACAAAAAGGGACCGCGATGCGGCCCCTCGTTTACATCCTTTTCACAACTACTGCTGCTGGTATGGATTGCTCGAGATGATTGGCATGGTGCCATCCGGCGCGGTCGGTACCGCGATCTCGACCGGCATGCCATCTTCGGCAGCCACGACGTCACGCACCATGTCCCAGTTCATCTGCACGTTCTTCGCCAGGTCTTCACGCTTGAGCAACGCGTTGATCACTGCCGTGTGCTTGTCCACCACCGACGGATCACCCTTGTCGTCCAGCGGAGTGTGCGCTTCGAGATAGACCTTGCCACCACTCATGCCGAACTTGTACGGCTCGTTGATGATCCGCACCGGCGTGCCAACGGGCGCCATCTTCGCCAGCTCCAGCACGTTGTTGTTGAACATGCGGAAGCAGCCGTGGCTGGTGCGCATGCCGATACCGAACTTCTTGTTCGAACCGTGGATTAGGTAACCCGGTACCCCCAGGGTGAACTTGAACGGCCCCAGCGGGTTGTCCGGCCCAGCCGGAACCACGTTCGGCAGCGGATCACCGTCGGCGGCGTGCTCGGCCTTGATCGAGGCCGGCGGGGTCCAGGTCGGATTCGGCGTCTTGGCGGTGACCTTGGTCTGGGCGATCGGCGACCCCCAGCCTTCACGGCCGATACCCAGCGGGTAGGTATGCACCACGTTCTCGCCTTTCGGATAGTAGTACATGCGGTACTCGGCGAGGTTGATGACGATGCCTTCGCGCGGACCCGGCGGCAGGATGAAACGGGTCGGCAGGATGATCTCGGTACCGGCACCCGGCAGCCACGGGTCGACACCCGGGTTGGCCGCGACCATTTCCAGGTAGCCGAGGTCACCGGCGGTACCGATATCGGCAAAGGTGTCTTCGTACTTGGCCTTGATCACCTGGACCTGACCGATGATGTCTTCGCCTGGCGGTGGCAGGGGAAACTCCAGCGCGGAAACGGGACCGGCCGCCAGCAAGGCAGCCAGGGACAGGCAACGGGTGACGGCGGGAAAGCGCGGCAACATCCGGGAAATCCTTCGAACAATTCGGGAGTCAAGGACGCGATTGTACACCGCTGCAGGATTTTTCGGCATATGGGGGCGCCGGGTGGGTAGCGTCCTTCAGAGCTCCGGCCAGACCGGCCGCGTGCCTTTACGCTGGGCTTCCAGGATCGCCTTGCACAGCGGGCAGAGGCGGCGGTCACGGTAGACCGTGCTGGGCACACCGGACCAGCGCGGCTGCGCCGGCAGCAAGGTGCCGCACAAGGTACGGTCCGCCGAACCGCCCAGCTCCAGTTGACGGGCCACCAGGTGCACGCGGATCTCCTGGCAGGCGAACAGGTCAAGCTGTTCGTCGGGCTCGATCAATTGATAGGCATACAGGGACCAGGCGGGACGCGGCATCGGGGGCTCCAAATCGGGGGCGCAACATTAGCCGAAAGCCGGTCACTATAAAAGCGTCACAGCAGCGGTTTGATCGCTGGCCAGGCATTTTCCAGCAGACGCCCCTGCCCCCCTTGCGCCGGATGGATGCCGTCGGCCTGCATCAGCTCGGGATGCCCGCCCACCCCTTCGAGGAAAAACGGCACCAATGGAACGTTTTTCTGTACGGCGAGATCGGAATAGACCTGAGCGAAGGCTTTGGTATAGCGCGCGCCATAGTTCGGTGGCAGTTGCATGCCGAGCAGGAGCACCTTGGCCCCGGCTGCCCGGGACGTGTCGATCATCGAGGCAAGATTTTGTTGCAATTGCGCAGGAAGCTGCCCACGCAGCCCATCATTACCGCCCAGTTCCAGCACCACCAGGCTCGGCTTGTGCGCCGAAAGCAGCGCGGGCAGCCGCGCCTGGCCGCCCGCACTGGTATCACCGCTGATAGAGGCATTGACCACCTTGTCGTCAAAACCCTCGTCCTTGAGCCGCTTTTCCAGCAGCGCGACCCACCCCTGACGGGTATCCAGGCCAAAAGCGGCGCTGATACTATCGCCAACGATCAATACCGTACCCGCCGCTGCGTTCTGCGCCATGCACAGCAAGGCCAGACCAGCACTCAATAACCACACTCGCATCGGATTCTCCATGGGCCCCAGCATTCTCATTGCGCGGAACCTTAGCAAAGTGGTTCCCAGCGCGGAAGGCAACCTCACCATCCTCCAGGAACTGTCCCTGGAACTGACGCAAGGCGATAGTTTGGCCATCGTCGGCGCCTCGGGTTCCGGCAAATCCACCCTGCTCGGCCTGCTCGCCGGTCTCGACCAGCCCAGTGCCGGCTCGGTAACCCTGGCCGGCCACGACCTCGGGCCACTGGACGAAGACCAGCGCGCCCGGGTGCGCGCCGAACATGTGGGCTTCGTTTTCCAGTCGTTCCAGTTGCTCGACAGCCTCAACGCCCTGGAAAACGTCATGCTGCCACTGGAACTGGACGGCCGCCGCGACGCCCGCGAACACGCACGGACCCTGCTGGAGCGGGTCGGCCTGGGCAAGCGCCTGGGCCATTCGCCACGCCAGCTGTCCGGTGGCGAGCAACAGCGGGTGGCCATCGCCCGCGCCTTCGCCGCCGAACCGGACGTGCTGTTCGCCGACGAACCCACCGGCAACCTGGACAGCCATACCGGCGAGCGCATCAGCGACCTGCTGTTCGAGTTGAACAAGGAACGCGGCACTACCCTGGTCCTGGTCACCCATGACGAACGCCTGGCCCGCCGTTGCCATCGGCAGATCCGCCTGGAGGCGGGCCATTTGGTCAGCCCGATGGAGCCCTAGATGGCACACCTGTCCCTGTTTCGCCTGTTCGCCCTGGCCGTGCGCCAGTTGCTTCGCGATGCCCGTGCCGGCGAGCTGCGGGTGCTGTTCTTCGGCCTGCTGATCGCCGTGGCGGCAAGCACCGCCATCGGCTACTTCGGTGCGCGCCTGAACGGCGCCATGCTCCTGCGCGCCACCGAGTTCCTCGGCGCCGACCTGGTCCTGCAGGGCAGTTCCCCGGCCAGTGCCGGGCAGATCGAGCGCGGTACCCGCCTTGGCCTGGCCCACGCGACCGTGGTCGAATTCTCCAGCGTGATCGCCACCGATAACGGCATCCAGCTCTCCAGTGTCAAAGCGGCCAACGAGGCCTATCCGCTGCGCGGCGAACTGCGCAGCGCGCCAGAGCCCTTTGGCACGGAAACCGCAGGTGGCGGCCCGGCGCCGGGCGAAGCCTGGGTCGAACCGCGCCTGCTGGCCGCGCTCGACCTGAAGATCGGCGACAGCATCGACGTCGGCATGAAGACCCTGCGCCTGAGCCGGGTGCTGACCTACGAGCCGGACCGCGCCGGCAATTTCTACAGCCTCACCCCGCGGGTAATGATCAACCTCGCCGACCTCGACTCCACCGGCGTGGTCCAGCCCGGCAGCCGGGTGACCTACCGCGAGCTGTGGCGCGGCGACGCCCTGGTGCTGGCCGACTATCGCCAGTTCCTCGACGGCAACCTCGCGCCCAACCAGCGCATCCGTGATGCCCGCGACGGCAACCAGCAGATCGGCGGCGCCCTGGGCAAGGCCGAGCGCTACCTCAACATGGCCAGCCTGGTAGCGGTGCTGCTGGCCGGCGTGGCAGTGGCATTGTCGGCAAGCCGCTTTGCCGTGCGCCGCTTCGACGCCAGCGCCCTGCTGCGCTGCCTGGGCCTGTCACGGCGCCAGGCGCTGACCCTGTTCTGCCTGCAACTGGCGATTCTCGGCAGCCTTGCCGCACTGGCCGGCGCCCTGCTGGGCTGGCTGGCGCAATTGGGCCTGTTCGCCCTGCTCGACGGCCTGCTGCCGGCGGACATTCCCGAGGGTGGCGTGGTCCCGGCGCTGGCCGGCATCGCCACCGGCCTGGTAGCCCTGGCCGGTTTCGCCCTGCCACCGCTGGCTGCGCTGGGTCGGGTACCGCCCCTGCGGGTGCTGCGCCGCGACCTGCTGCCGGTGCCGCCCAGCAGTTGGCTGGTGTACGGCGCGGCAATCCTGGCCCTCGGCCTGATCATGTGGCGCCTGAGCCTCGACCTGCTGCTGACCTTCGCCCTGCTCGGCGGCGGCCTGATCGCCGCGCTGCTGCTGGGCGGCCTGCTGCTGCTCGGCCTGCGCAGCCTGCGGCGTATGCTGGCCGGCGCACCACTGGCATGGCGCCTGGGCCTTGGCCAACTGTTGCGCCATCCGCTGGCCGCCGCCGGGCAGTCCCTGGCCTTTGGCCTGATCCTCCTGGCGATGGGCCTGATCACCCTGTTGCGCGTCGAGTTGCTGGATACCTGGCACAACCAGCTGCCGGCCGATGCGCCCAACTATTTCGCGCTGAACATCCTCGAAGACGACAAGGCTGCCTTCAGCAAGGAACTGGCCGGCTTCTCCAGCCATGCCGCGCCGCTGTATCCAGTAGTGCCGGGGCGCCTGACCCAGATCAACGGCGAAGCGGTGCAGCAGATCGTCAGCAAGGACTCCGCCGGCGACCGCGCCGTGCAACGCGACCTCAGCCTGACCTGGGCCGCCGAACTGCCGGACGACAACACCCTCAGCGCCGGCCAGTGGTGGCAAGGCCAGCCGCAAGCGGACGTCGTTCCCGGGGTCTCGGTGGAAGCCAAACTGGCGGAAAGCCTCAAGCTCAAGCTGGGCGACCGCCTGACCTTCGTCATCGGCGGGGAAACACGCGAGGCCGTGGTCAGCAGCCTGCGCGAGGTGAACTGGGATACCTTCCGGCCCAACTTCTACATGATCTTCCAGCCCGGCACCCTGCAGGGCTTGCCGGCCACCTGGCTGACCAGCTTCTACCTGGCGCCGGGCAACGACCAGCAGATCGTCGCACTGTCGCGGGCCTTCCCGGCAGCGACCATCCTTCCGGTGGACGCCCTCCTCGAACAGCTGCGCAGCATCCTTGCCCAGGTCACCCTGGCGGTGCAGTACGTGCTGCTGTTCGTCCTGGCGGCAGGGCTAGCGGTACTGTTCGCCGGCTTGCAGGCGACCCTCGACGAACGTATCCGCCAGGGCGCCCTGCTCCGCGCCCTGGGGGCCGGGCGGGCGTTGCTGGTCAAGGCGCGGCGCATCGAGTTCGGCCTGCTCGGCGCCGCCAGCGGCCTGCTCGCCGCCATCGGTTGCGAGATGATTACCTGGGTGCTTTACCGCTACGCCTTCGACCTGCAATGGAACCCGCATCCGTCGCTGCTGCTGCTGCCGCTGGTGGGTGCGCTGCTGGTGGGCGGGGCCGGCGTGGTCGGTACCCGCCGCGCTCTCAACGCCAGCCCGCTGACGGTGCTGCGCGAAGGCTGAACACGGCGAGCCGGCGATCTGTACCGCCGCCGGCTCGCCGGGTACTCTTCGCCCCTGACGTAACGCCCGCCCAGGAGACGGCATTGGCTACCAACATCATCACCCGCGAAGGTCACGAAGCGCTCAAGGCCGAGCTGGATCACCTGTGGCGCGTATACCGCCCGGAAATCACCCAGAAAGTCGCCTGGGCCGCCTCCCTGGGCGACCGCAGCGAAAACGCCGACTACCAGTACAACAAGAAGCTCCTGCGCGAGATCGACCGCCGCGTGCGTTACCTGCGCAAGCGCCTGGAAGACGTGAAGGTGGTGGACTACGGCCCCGAACAGGAAGGCCGGGTATTCTTCGGCGCCTGGGTGGAGATCGAGAACGAGGATGGCGAGGTGATGAAGTTCCGCATCGTCGGCTATGACGAGATCTACGGGCGCAACGACTACATCTCGGTGGACTCGCCCATGGCCCGGGCGCTGCTGAAGAAAGAGAAGGATGACGAGGTGGTGGTGCAGACGCCGGGGGGTGAGGCGGTGTGGTATGTGAACAGCATCAGTTATCCGCGGTGACCTTTCGGGCCTCATCGCCGGCAACGCCGGCTCCCACAGGTCGGCGGTGTCCACACAACCTGTGGGAGCCGGCGTTGCCGGCGATACCACCACAAATTTCAGCCCCGAGTGATCAACCCCTGCCGCGCAATCCGGGTCAACTGCCCGATCACCTCTGCCGCCCGCTCCTTGCTCGGCGCCTGGACCACGGCCAGGTCGAAGCGGTCATCGGCGAATTCCGCCAGCGACGTTTCCAGGTCGACGAACTGAATCAGCAAGGCCGTCGCGCGGCCCTTGCGGCGCGGCCAGCCATCGAGGAAGCGAACCAGGGTCGGTTGGTGCGGGCCACTCAGCAGCACCCGTGGGGTACGCGCCGACTGGCTGGAAGAAAGAGGGGTCAGGCAGACACTGGAACGTGGGCAACTCATGGAGTCATATTCTCCGCCTCGCAGATCCCGCTGGGCTGCGGTGGGAGGCATCACCGAACCAGCGTTTTAGCGGTATTCGGATCACCTTGGGGGCTCTCCCGCGCCCCGCAAGTAGCTGTTTAAATCGGCGCAGGTGGGCATCCTAGAGAAGCCGCCAGCGGACTGTCAACTCAAGCAATGACAAAGGGCCTGCATGGCAGGCCCTTTTCGTTGACTTCAGGTTTTTGCAATCGCCGCGTCCAGCGAGGCCCGGCCAGCCCCCTCGAACAGCACCGCAATCGCGCCGCCCAGCAGGGCCAGGGCGAATTCGTAGCCGTTGTTGGACATGAACAGCCCGTTGTTGATGTGCACCGACAGGATCGCCACCACCAGCAGACCGATCAGTGCCACCGCCGCCGGCCGTGCCAGCAAACCGATGACCAGCGCCAGGCCGCCGAAGAATTCCGCGCCACCGGAGAGCACCGCCATCGGCATCGCCGGCGTCAGGCCCAGGCTTTCCATGAACTGCGCGGTACCCGCCAGGCCGCCCCCGCCGAACAGGCCGAAGAGTTTCTGCGAGCCGTGGGCCATGAAGATGATGCCGACGATGATGCGAAGGATGGTCATGCCCCAGCCAGCGCGGGTGGTCATTACGGAGAGGATGGCGTTCATTGCGGTGTTCCTTAGCAAGGTGCGTTGTGTTTGGATGGCGCCATAATAATCATATTATTTAATATGAAAATCGCAATTAATCCATCATAAAGATCGAACAAATAGATTATTTGCGACCTTTCACCTTGTCGTTCCGGGAGGACTCCAGCGCCTCCCGCTCCCGGTCGAAGGCCAGGAAGTACTTGTTGACGCTATTAACATAGCTGACCGGCCCCATTCCCACCTGCTCCAGTGCAACCCGCTCGACCTGGAAGAACCATTGGTTCTGGTTCAGGCCGCGCCGCCGGGCCTCGGCGCGCATCGCCTGGACCCGCTCCGGCCCGAGGTTATAGGCGGCCAGGACGAAGGCCATGCGCTCGCGCTCGTTAAGCTGGTTGCTGGAGAAGAACTTGCGCCGGATCAGCGACATGTAGCGCGCACTGGCCTGGACATTGCCCTCCACGCTGCTGATATCGCTGACCCCCACGCGCTGCGCTGCGCTCGGGGTGATCTGCATCAGGCCGTGGGCACCGCCGGCACCACGAGCGCCGGGATTGAGCGAGGACTCCTTGAAGGCCACGGCGGCAAGGTTGAGCCAGTCGAGGTTCTGCGCCTCGGCGTGCTTTTGCAGCACCGGGCGCAATTTGTCGAGGCGCTGGCGATTGGCCTTGGCCAGCGGGTAATGCACCTTGTACAGGCGCCGGTAGATGCGCTCGAAGTTCACATCCTGGTCGGCCGGCGCGCGGTAGTCCTGGAGAAAACGGTCGACGCTGGCATGCAGCATCACCGCCTCGCGGCGCATGAACCAGTGGGTCGACTCCGGCGCGGCCAGGCTGATCCTGCTGTTGATCTGCAGCTTGGGCATGACCTTGCGCCAGCGCTCGGCGATAGGCTGCTCGACCACCGTCAGCGGCAGGATGCCACCCTGCACCATCTCCAGTACGTCCTCCGTCGCCAGGCTCGGGTCGATCCACTCGATCCTGATCGGCGCGTGCTTGCGCAACGCCAGGCGCTGGTTGATCTCATGCAGGGTATCGCCGGCGGCACTGCCGGCCGGCAACGTCAGGGTATGTCCGGATAGCTGTTCGATCCGGCTGTAGCTGCGCTCGCCCCTGCGCCCTACCAGCACCAGTGGCACCTGGGCCAGCACCGGATCGCTGGCACTCACGCCCCGCGTGGAAACCGGATCGAGCAGTTCGCCCGGCGCTACCAGGTCGCCCTCGCCACGCTGCAAGGCAGGGACCAGTTGCTCCTTGGCCTTGGGGATCAGCTTCAGGCGGATCTCCTGGCCATCACGGGCGCGGGCGTTGAGGTAGTGCTCGAAAGCACGCAGGCGGTAGTACTCGATGCCGTACGGCTGGCCCTTGACCTCGCCGGAGCTGTTGCGGCTCTGGTTGACCA
The DNA here is from genome assembly GCF_048586865.1 of Pseudomonas bharatica. Lineage (NCBI taxonomy): Bacteria > Pseudomonadati > Pseudomonadota > Gammaproteobacteria > Pseudomonadales > Pseudomonadaceae > Pseudomonas > Pseudomonas bharatica. Next base: position 43,955 of record NZ_JBMAWR010000034.1, read on the forward strand.
GCACCCGCAGTTCGCGGCTGGCGCGGATCTGCGCCAGGTCGCGATCCTTGTTGCCAGTGCCAACTACCTGGGGCGGACCGGCCACCCGCGCGCTTGCCGGCCCTGCAACGAGCAGCCCGGCGAACAGCAGGATCATCAGCAAAGCTCGGGACATCCGGACTCCAGGAACAGGCCGTGATGGCATGCGTGGCGGCACACTATGCAGCGGGCTCATTACAATTGACCGCAAATGACCACGACAACCTGTTGAAGTTCTTGTGTTTGTTGTTATTTTCGAGCCTTTCAGCGCGTATCAGCCGCGAAATTCGAGGTAGCACCATGCAACTCATCGACATCGGCGTCAATCTCACCAATGCCAGTTTTGCCGGGATTCACCAGGATGTACTGGAGCGCGCCGAGGCCGCCGGGGTGCGGCAGATGCTGCTGACCGGTACCAGCCTGGCCGGCAGCAGCGAGGCGCTGGAGCTGTGCCAGCGCCTCGACGCCAGCGGCCAGCGCCTGTTCTCCACCGCCGGCGTGCACCCGCACGACGCCAGCCAGTGGAACGCCGAAAGCCCGCGCCGGTTGCGCCAGTTGCTGGAGCAGCCACGGGTGCAGGCGGTGGGTGAATGCGGGCTGGATTTCAATCGCGATTTCTCGCCCCGCCCGCAACAGGAAAAGGCCCTGGAAGATCAGCTGGCCCTGGCCGTGGAGTTGCAGATGCCGGTGTTCCTCCACGAGCGCGACGCCAGCGAGCGCCTGCTGCAGATCCTCAAGGACTACCGGGATAACCTCGTCGCTGCCGGGGTGCATTGTTTCACCGGCGAGCGCGAGGCGCTGTTCGCCTATCTGGACCTGGACCTGCACATCGGCATCACCGGCTGGATCTGCGACGAGCGCCGCGGCACCCACCTGCACGCCCTGGTCGGCAACATCCCCGAAGGCCGGCTGATGCTGGAAAGCGACGCGCCCTACCTACTGCCGCGCAGCCTGCGACCAAAACCGAAGAACGGTCGCAACGAGCCGGCATACCTGCCGGAGGTACTGCGCGAAGTGGCCCGGCATCGCGGCGAGTCCGAGGCCCATCTGGCAGCACATACAACCCTGTGTGCCCGACGCTTCTTCAACCTCCCGGAGCTGGCTTGACACATATCAAGATCTATTGCTGATTAGTCGCCCAGAATGCTGGCACCTTGCCAAAAAACTTTCCGCTCAAACGCTTAACTCAGAGAAGACCTACCATGGGTGCCTGGCTTAGCAACATCTCCCTGAAATACAAGTTCTGGGCTGTCAACGCGGTCGCCTTCGTCACCACCCTGTTCCTGGTGTTGTACGCGGTATTCCTCGAACAGCAGGCCCGGGTCGATGAAGCCCACGACCGTGCGATAGCCGAAGCCAGGTTGCTCGCCGCCTGGCCCGCCGGGCAGGCCCTGCCCCAGGCGCCGCATATCCTGGCCTTTGCCCCCGGCCAGACGCCCAGCTACCAGGGGCAGCCTGTCGCGGCCCTGGCCAACGCCAGCGGCTGGGTCAGCCTCGAACCCTACGCCGTGTTCGGCGAAGCGCCGCTGGCTGGGGCCCAGGTGATCAGCCGCGACGGCCAGCGGGTCGCCGTAATGGCACCGGCACCGAGCTTCATGCAAGTCTACAGCGACCGCTTCGGCAACTACGCGGTCTGCGTGTTGATCCTGATGCTGGCGATGCTCTGCGCCTCGCAGCTGCTGATCCGCTTCCTGCTGGCCCAGCTCAACACCCTCAAGGATGTGATCCTGCACGTCGAGAAAACCGGCGACCTGTCGGCGCGGGTGCCGCTGTCCTGCGGTGACGAAGTCGGCCAGATGGCCAGTGCCTTCAACGCCATGCAGACGACCTACCACCGCGTGGTCAATACGGTCGCGGTGACCGCCGCGCAATTGGACTCCGGCGCCGCGCGCCTGGCAGCGAGCATGAGCGACGTGCGCCACGGCATGCTCGGCCAGCAGAGCGAGACCGACCAGGCCGCCACGGCGATCAACGAGATGTCCGCCACCGTCTACCACATCGCCCAGCATGCCGGCGCCACCCGCGACCTGTCGCAGACCGCCGACACCCTCGCCGGCAGCGGCAAGGACGTGGTCAGCCGGGTCCAGACTTCCATTGCCGGGCTGTCCAGCGGCGTGCAGCAGACCGCCGAGATGATTCGTCAACTGGCCGAAGACAGCCAGAAGATCAATGGCGTGGTCAACGTGATCCACAGCATCGCCGAGCAAACCAACCTGCTCGCCCTTAACGCTGCCATCGAAGCGGCGCGGGCCGGCGACCTGGGGCGTGGTTTCGCCGTGGTCGCCGATGAAGTGCGCAACCTGGCCAAGCGCGTGCAGTCGTCCACCGACGAGATCACCGAGATGGTATCGGCCCTGCAGGCCGGCACCCGCGACGCGGTGGAGTTCATGACCGAGAGTTCGTTCAAGGCCGACGACTGCGTCAAGCAGGCCCAGGAAGCCGGCGAGGCCCTGGCGGAAATCACCGCCGCGGTGGCGCAGATGCGCGAAAGCAATACGCAGATTGCCGTGGCGGCGGAGCAGCAAAGCCAGGTGGCGGAAGAGATGAACCGCGCGGTGGTGAGCATTCGCGATGTGACCGAGGATACGGTGCAGCAGACGGTGTCGTCGGCGACCACCAGCAGTGAGCTGGCGACCCTGGCCGGGGAGCTGAACAAGGTGATCGGGCAACTGAAACTGTAAGATCGCGGCCCTTGTGGGGGGGGGGGGGGCCCCCGGGGGGGGGGGGGTTTCACAAAA